>NZ_JBHVRR010000006.1:0-176103 GCF_042885635.1 Streptomyces sp. NPDC058045
TCCCCCCCCCGGGCTGGGGGGGGGGTCGCGGCCCTGCCCCGCCGGCCCGCGCACCCCACCCGCTCCCCCAACCCCCCGGGGCCCCGGGCCATACGCGCGGACCGGCGCCGCCGTGGTGTGCGCAGGCCGCGCGGAAGTCCGGGCGAGGTCCGCCCGCGAGTACCCCTCCGCGTCCGTAATCCCCCTTCGTGGCCGGGTACTTCTCCCTCTCGGTGTACCTCTTTGTGTAATTCCGTATCCGCTGCGTGAAGGTCGGGCGTACGCTCGGGCATATGCGGAGTGCGGTTGTGTGTGAGATCCCCGCGGACGGGGCGGCCGACGGTGGATTCGGGACGGGCGGGGGAGAGGTGCGATGAGCGAGAGCACGGCGCCCCTGGTCTGGCATGTGATCCGGCAGGACGGCAGCGGATACCGCTACCGCGTGAGCAGTTACGCCACCCGCGCCGAGGCTCAGCGCATAGCCGACAGCCTCGACGCCGCCGCAGGCGCCCGGCTGTACCGCGTCGAGCACGTCACCGCCGCCGGCAGCCGCTGACTCGGCGTCACAGGCTTACGTCACGGGCTTATAGGACATTCATCCGGGATCCGGGGATTGAGCCCGGGGGCAGGGCGGGTATTCACCTTTTGTCCCCATTTGCTCGCTCTGGGAAGTGATCGGCGTGATCGACACGGCCGGGGACTGCGTCGAGTGGACGTTTCCCGCGGACCCCGGTGCCGTACGCACCGCCCGCGCCGCCGTACGCAGCCAGCTCTCCGACTGGGACCTCGACTCGGTCGGCGACACCACCGTCCTTCTGGTCAGCGAACTGGTCACCAACGCACTGCGGCACGCCTCCGGCCCCATCGGCGTCCGCCTGGTCCTCCCCGTCGTACGCCCCGGCAATCTCGTGGTGGAGGTCTCCGACCCGCTGCCCGATCCGCCCCGCGCCCGCCCCGCCACCCCCGAGGACGAGAACGGCCGCGGCCTCCAACTCGTCGCGCACGCCACCCGGCGCTGGGGCACCCGCCGCATCCCCGAGGGCAAGACGGTGTGGTTCGAGCTGCCTCTGCCTGGTTAGAAGACAGGAAGTGCCGGGCTGGGACCGGCCGGAATGAGGTCGCGACCGGTCTGTGATCGTGAACACCGTGTCGCGCGGGGCGGTAGTGCTGGATACTGCGGGGCATCCGCACCCGTTGACCGGTGCCGGACGTGGTGAGCTGGAGGGGACGGTTCGCGTGCGCGAGATACCAGCGAAGGCGTCTGCCGAGGGTCGGTCCGACGACCCGTCGGGCGGACCCGGGGCCGAGGCCGCACACCAGGCTGGCGATGTCCGCTGGCAGAAGGCGGGCGACACCGCCTGGCAGACCAGCCCGCCCGGATCGCTCTACGACTATGTACGGGTCGCCTCCTTCTCGCTGGGTCCCGACGGACTCGTCGACCAGTGGAGCAGCCGCGCCGAGGAACTCTTCGGGGTCCCCGCCGAGCAGGCCGTCGGCCGGGACCCGCTGGAGTCGTTCGTGCCCGCCGGGCATCGCGCCGACGGCCAGCGCAAGATGGCCGAGATCCTCGACGGCCGCGAGTGGACCGGCACCGTGCCCTTCCACCTCCCCTCCTCCGGGCAGCACCCCGGCGGCCTGGAAGGCGTCGCCGAGGTCTATCTGATGCCGACCAGGACCGAGGACGGGCGCCGCGGCGCCGTCTGCATCGTGGTCGACGTACGCGCCCTGCGGCGGATAGAGACCGACCTCGCCGCCTCGCAGGCCATCTTCGGCCAATCCCCGTTCGGCTTCCTGCTGTTCGACACCGCGCTGCGGGTACGGCGGGTCAACCGCCGCTTCGCCGCGGTCTTCGGCGGCGACGCCGAGGAGCACCGCGGCCACACCGTCCACGACTATCTGCCGCGGCCCGAGGCCGACCGGCTGGCCGCCGCGCTGCGCCGCGTCCTGGAGACCGGCGAGTCCGCCACCGACATGCAGTTCGTGGGCCCCGTCCCCGGCTCCGCGGAACGCCGCCACTGGTCCCTCAACCTCTACCGGGTGCACAGCGGTTCGGGCGCGCCCATCGGAGTCGCCGGACTCGGCACCGACGTCACCAGCCGGCACGCCGCCGCCCGCGAAGCCGCTCACGCCCGCCGCAATCTGGCCCTGCTCAACGAGGCCAGCGCCCGCATAGGCAACTCCCTCGACCTGGAGACCACCGCCCGCGAACTCCTCGACGTGGCCGTCCCCGGCTTCTGCGACATCGCCTCCGTCGACCTCTTCCAGGGCCTCCTCAAGGGCGACGAGACCCCGCCCGGCCGGTCCGGGCAGTGGGAGGACACCGCGTCCGGCACCGGCAGCGCCCCGCTGCGCCGGGTCGCCTTCGCCAGCGCCGTCGCCGATGTGCCCTTCGGACCGGAACCGGTCGAGGTCGGCGCCGTCCACCGCTACCCGTTCGCCTCGCCCTGCGCCGACGCCCTGCGTACCGCGCGCTCCCGCCAACTCCCCGCCGACGGCGGCCTGATCCGCTCCACCCTCGCGGTGCCGATGGTCGCCCACGACACCGTGATAGGCCTCGCCCAGTTCGCCAGGACCAAGGGCAGCGAGCCCTTCGGCGAACGCGACCGGGCCCTCGCCTCCGAACTCGCCGCCCGCGCCGCCGTCTGCATCGACAACGCCCGCCTCTACCGCCGCGAACACGAACGCGCCCTCATCCTCCAGCGCTCCCTGCTGCCGCCCGGCGCCCCCGAGGCCGCCGGGCTCGACATCGCCTGCCGCTATCTGCCGGGCAACGCGGCCACCGAGGTCGGCGGCGACTGGTTCGACGTCATCGAACTCCCCGGCCACCGCACCGCCCTCGTCATCGGCGACGTCATGGGCCGCGGCCTGCGCGCCGCCGTCGCCATGGGCGAACTCCGCACCGCCGTACGCACCTTGGCCCTGCTCGACCTGGAACCGGCCGAGGTCCTCTCCGCCCTGGACGAGATCGCCCGCGGCCTCGGCACCCCCGGCGGCATCCCGCAGGCCACCCTCCCCCGAGCCCGAAGGCGCACCGGCGGCGGCACCCCCGCGAGCGGCGCGACCGACGCCGACCTCTCCGAGGTCTACCTCGCCACCTGCGTCTACGCCGTCTACGACCCCGTCACCCGCCGCTGCACCTTCGCCAACGCCGGGCATCTGCCGCCCGTCCTGGTCGAACCGGGCGAGAGCGCGCTGATGCTGGACGTACCCCCCGGAATGCCGCTCGGCGTCGGCGGCGAACCCTTCGAGGAGGTCGAGGTGGAGATCGCGGAGGGCTCCCTGCTCGCCCTCTACACCGACGGCCTGGTCGAATCCCGCGACCACCCCCTGGACGAGGGCCTCCAGGCCTTCCTCGGCACCCTCACCGAACCGGCCCGCCCCCTGGAGGACGTCTGCGACCACGTCCTCGGCAGCCTCTACACCCGCCACGGCGAGGACGACGTGGCCCTGCTGATGGCGCGTATGCAGGGCCTGGCGCAGAACTCGGTCGGCGACTGGACCCTGCCCAGGGAACCGGTCAGCGTCGGCCGGGCCCGCGAACTCTCCCGCGACCAACTCGCCGCCTGGGACCTGGAATCCCTTGCCGACACCACCGAACTGCTCGTCAGCGAACTCGTCACCAACGCCCTCCGCTACGGCGAGGGCGACATCCGGCTGCGGCTGCTGCTCGACAGCACCCTGGTGTGCGAGGTGTGGGACGCCGGCCTGGTGCAGCCCCGCCGCCGCCGCGCCCGCGACACCGACGAGGGCGGCCGCGGCCTGCAACTCGTCGGACTGCTCAGCGCCGCCTGGGGCTCCCGGCGCACCCCCCACGGCAAGACCGTCTGGTTCGAACTCGCCCTGCCCAAGAGCGGCGAGGGCCCCGCCGACCCCACCGAGGCCCTGCTCAGCCTCTTCTGACGGGGTGCCACCCACAGGACCGTACGCTGCACTCCATGAGGGTGGGGACCACGGAGTCGGAACGGGGCGGCCTGCGCGCCCGGAGCAGACGCGCCGCGGCCCGCCTCGGCCGCAACTGGCGCCACCCGCGCCTGAAATGGCCCAAACGCGCGGCCCTCGCCCTGGCGCTGATCCTGCTCCTGCCGACCGCCGCCGCCGCGATCTCGCTGCGCGCCAACTACGCCGGCACCCCGGCCGACGGCACCAAGTCCCGTACCAGGGACGCCTTTTGGCTGGGGCACGCCTGGGTCGACGGCCGCAGGACCGAGTCCGATGTACGCGCCCTCGCCGCCCGCCTCCGCGGCACCGGCATCCGCGACCTGTACGTCCACACCGGACCGCTGGAGCACGACGGCACCCTGCCCGCGCGCCGCCACCCGCGCGCCGCCTGGCTGATCCGCACCGTCCACCGCGCACTGCCCGGCGTACGGGTACAGGCCTGGCTCGGCGACAAGCTCGCCACCGAGACGCCCGACGGGATGCACCTCACCGACCGCGCCGTCCGCACCCGCATCCTGACCGCCACCGCCCAGGTACTCGACGCGGGCTTCAACGGCGCTCACTTCGATCTGGAGCCGCTGCACTCCGGCGACCGCGACTACCTGGACCTGCTGGACCGGCTGCGGTCACTCACCCGGTCCCGGCACGCCCTGCTCTCCGTCGCCGCCCACCAGATCGACCCGCTGCCCGGCCTGCACACCGCGGGCAGCGCCCTCTTCGACCACCCCAAGTACTGGTCGCAGTCCTATTTCGGCCAGGTCGCCCGCCGAGTCGACCAGATCGCCGTCATGTCCTACGACACGGGAATGCAACTCCCCAGCCTCTACGGCGGATACGTCGCCCAGCAGACCGCGCTCGCGCTGGAGGCCACTCCCGAGAGCACCGATCTGCTGATGGGGATGCCGTTCTTCCGCGAGGACACCTTCGGCCACCGCGGCTCGGCCGAGACGGTCCGGGCCGCCATCCGCGGCGCCCGCCTCGGCCTCAGCCGCACCGACCGCACCCGCGAACACTTCGGCCTCGCCCTCTACGTCGACTTCACCGCCCGCGAGCAGGACTGGCACGACTACCGAGACGGCTGGCTGCCCTAGGCCGTGTCGTTTGGATCTCCGTGGTGGAAGGAGCGGGTTCTGGTGCGTGCTCTCGGTGTGCCGGCCGGACGTCCTCGTACTGGACGTACTTGGGTGTTCGGCCGGTGCAGCGAGAGTGCGTGCCAGGGCCCGCGACGCCACGGAGATCCAAACGACATGGCCTAGCAGCCTCCGACCTCTTCGAACGCCCGTTCCCTTTGTTGCGCCGCACGGGTGGGCTTCTGTGGCAGCGGTGCGTGTCTGGACCCGAACGGATCGAACGGTCACCTTCAGTGGGCGATAGATGTGATCAGCTCCATATACCGCCAAACGTGAACAACCCGGTACGTCGTGAGGCGATGGCCGGGCAGGCCCCGGAGGTACCAGAGATGTCCCACGACGGCGTCAGACTGCGCCCGGTCCTGCGTGCTGCCGCATTCCTGACCGCGGGTGTACTCACCGTGCCGTGCCTGGCCGGATGCAGCTCCGACGAGAAGCCCGGACCCCCGGCCGCCGCCCAGGACATCGCGTCCACCGCCCGCGACCGGATCGCCGACGGCGGCACCCTCCGCTGGGCCGCCGACTCGGTGCCCCAGACCCTCAACGCCTTCCAGGCCGACGCCGACGACACCACCTCCCGGGTCGTCGGCGCCGTACTGCCCACCATGTTCCGGCTCGACTCCAACGGGCAGCCGCAGCGCGACACCGACTACCTGCGGTCCGCGAAGGTCGTCGAGACCAAGCCCAAGCAGGTCGTCCGCTACCAGCTCAGCCAGCAGGCGGTGTGGAGCGACGGGCGGGAGATCGGCGCCGCCGACTTCGCCGCCCAGTGGCGCGCCCTCTCCGGCAGGAACTCCGCGTACTGGACCGCGCGCAACGCGGGCTACGACCGGATCGAGAAGATCGAACGCGGCGGCAACGACCTGGAGGTGCAGGTCACCTTCAGCAAGCCGTACGCGGACTGGCGCTCCCTCTTCTCACCGCTCTACCCCAAGGAGGTCATGTCCTCGCCGGACGCCTTCAACGACGGGGCACGCCGCCAACTCAAGCTCGCCGCGGGCCCGTTCGCCCTCGACAAGGTGGACACCGACGCCGGCCAGGTCGTACTGAAGCGGAACCCGCGCTGGTGGGGGACGCCCGCGAAGCTTGACAAGATCGTCCTCAGCTCGGTCTCCGGTGACAAGCGGATGGCCGCGCTGCGGGCCGGGCGGATCGACCTCGCCGATGTCTCCGCGCAGCAGGCGGGACGTATCAGCGAGGCCGCGCGCGCGGGCGGTCCCGCGGGCACCCCGGCTCCCGGACGGGGCAGTGCGAGCGGGGCGCCCGGCTCGCAGCGGTCCGGGGCGGCGGGCGAGGGGGAGGACCACAGGACCGAGGCCCGCGCCCACCCCCGGCAGATGAAGCCGCTCACCGAGGAGCAGAAGGACCTGCGCCGCTACAACCTGCGCAAGTCCCTCGAACCCGCCTACACCCAGCTCGCCCTCAACGGCTCCGAAGGACCGCTCTCCGACGAGCGGGTACGGCGCGCGGTGGCCCGTGCCCTCGACCGGCACGACCTCGCCCGCCTCGTCCTCAGCCCCCTCGGCCTGCCCGCCCGTCCGGTCGGCAGCCATCTCGCCCTGGCCGGCCAGCAGGCGTACGCCGACGGCAGCGGCGCCCTCGGCAAGCAGGACACCAAGGAGGCGCAGGCCCTGCTCACCGACGCCGGCTGGGTGCACGGCGGCCCGGCCACCGCGGACAAGCAGAACAGCGCGGAGAAGAAGGCCGGCGAGAAGGACGAGAAGAAGGCCGGTAACGCCGCGGGCGGCGAGGCCGACGGCGGCAAGGCCGACCACAAGAAGGCCGACGAGGAGAAGGCCGACCAGAAGAAGGCCGAGAAGAGGGACGAGAAGAAGGACGAGAAGCAGGACGACGGCGGGGACGACGGGAAGAACCGGCAGCAGCATCTGGACCGCGGCGGAATGCCCGGCGCGTACGCCCCCGAGGGCACCGCCGCCCCGCACTCCGGTTCCCCCTCGAAGGACGCCGCGGCCCACCCGGGCACCTCCGCCGGGGTGCTCGCCAAGAACGGCAAGCCGCTCACCCTGCGCTTCGTCCTCCCGTCCGGGCCGGGCTCGGAGTCGCTGCGCACGGTCGGGGACCGCATCTCCCGGATGCTGACGAAGATCGGTATCCGCACCGAGATCGCCAAGGTCGCCGACGACAGCTACTTCAAGGACCATGTGGCGGCCGGAGACTACGACATGGCGCTCTACTCCTGGCCCGCCTCCGCCTACCCCGCCACCGACGGCCGCCCCATCTTCGCCAAGCCGGTGCCGGCCGCCGACGGCTCGCTCAACGTGGAGCAGAACTACACCCGGGTCGGCACCGACCACATCGACCAGATCTTCGACCAGGCGCTGACCGAGCTGGACCCGAAGAAGGAACGGGACCTGGTGCGCAAGGCCGACACCCGGATCTGGGCCGAGGCCGGTTCCATCCCCCTCTACCAGCGGCCGCAGCTGGTCGCCGCCAAGGGCAATCTGGTCAACGCGGGCGCCTGGGGATTCCAGTCGCCGGACTACGCGGACATGGGCTTTCTGAAGTCCGGGGCCCGTCCCGGTCCGGCTCCGAGCACCTCCACCTCGCCCGCCGCCACCTCCTCGCCGTCCGGGGCGTCCGGTCCTTCGCGGGCCCCGTCGCCGTCCGCCTCGGCGCCTTCCGCGAAGCCTTCCGCGAAGCCCTCGGACCAGGCGTCGGGGGAGTCCGAGGAGGGTGGCGACGAGGAGGACTGACCGGCCCGCGCGGGCCGTGGTCCCGGCGGCCACGTAACATGGGGTGAGGCCGTGGCGTGTCCAGCCCGGCGGGGCGCGCGTACCAACCGACAGCGGTACGCGCAGCCGATCACTTACTCCGGGAGAAGCGCCACAATATGGCTGGCACCATCGCGCGTCACGACATTCGCAACGTCGCCATCGTCGCCCACGTCGACCACGGCAAGACCACCCTCGTCGACGCCATGCTGAAGCAGGCGGGCGCGTTCGCCGAGCACGCCGCCGACAAGCTCGACGACCGCATGATGGACTCGAACGACCTGGAGCGTGAGAAGGGCATCACGATCCTGGCCAAGAACACCGCCGTGAAGTACCACCCCAAGGACGGCGGGGAGCCCATCACCATCAACATCATCGACACCCCGGGCCACGCCGACTTCGGTGGCGAGGTCGAGCGCGGGCTGTCGATGGTGGACGCGGTGGTGCTGCTGGTCGACGCCTCCGAGGGCCCCCTCCCGCAGACCCGGTTCGTCCTGCGCAAGGCACTCCAGGCCCGGCTGCCGGTGATCCTCTGCATCAACAAGACGGACCGCCCCGACTCCCGGATCGACGAGGTCGTCAACGAGGCCTACGACCTCTTCCTCGACCTGGACGCCGACGAGGACCAGATCGAGTTCCCGATCGTCTACGCCTGCGCCCGGGACGGCGTCGCCTCGCTGACCAAGCCGGAGGACGGCACGGTCCCCACCGACAGCTCCAATCTGGAGCCGTTCTTCAACACCCTGCTCTCGCATGTGCCGGCCCCCTCCTACGACGAGGAGGCGCCGCTCCAGGCGCATGTCACCAACCTCGACGCGGACAACTTCCTCGGCCGGATCGCGCTGCTCCGGGTCGAGCAGGGCGAGCTGCGCAAGGGGCAGACCGTCGCCTGGATCAAGCGGGACGGCAGCATGGCCAACGTCCGCATCAGCGAGCTGATGATGACCGAGGCGCTCACCCGCAAGCCCGCCGAGAAGGCGGGGCCGGGTGACATCTGCGCCGTCGCCGGTATCCCCGACATCATGATCGGCGAGACGCTGGCCGACCCGGAGCACCCGGTCGCCCTGCCGCTGATCACCGTCGACGAACCGGCCATCTCCATGACCATCGGTACCAACACCTCGCCGCTGGTCGGCCGTGGCGGCACCGGCAAGGGCGCCGAGGCGAAGGCCGCGGTCAAGGACCGCAAGGTGACCGCACGCCAGGTCAAGGACCGGCTGGACCGCGAGCTGATCGGCAATGTCTCGCTGCGGGTGCTGGACACCGAGCGCCCCGACGCCTGGGAGGTGCAGGGCCGCGGTGAGCTGGCGCTGGCGATCCTGGTGGAGACCATGCGCCGGGAGGGCTTCGAGCTGACCGTCGGCAAGCCGCAGGTCGTCACCCGCGAGATCGACGGCAAGCTGCACGAGCCGGTGGAGCGGATGACGGTGGACGTCCCCGAGGAGCACATGGGGGCCGTGACCCAGTTGATGGGTGTCCGTAAGGGCCGGATGGACAACATGTCGAACCACGGCTCCGGTTGGGTCCGGATGGAGTTCGTGGTGCCGTCCCGCGGTCTGATCGGTTTCCGTACCGAGTTCCTCACCAGCACCCGCGGTACCGGTATCGCGCACTCCATCCATGAGGGGCACGAGCCCTGGTTCGGGAACCTCAGCACCCGGAACAACGGCTCGCTGGTGGCGGACCGTTCGGGCGCGGTGACCGCGTTCGCCATGACCAACCTCCAGGAGCGCGGCGTCCTCTTCACCGAGCCCGGCACCGAGGTGTACGAGGGCATGATCGTCGGGGAGAACTCCCGCTCCGACGACATGGACGTCAACATCACCAAGGAGAAGAAGCTCACCAACATGCGGTCCGCCACGGCCGATGTGACCGAGTCGATCGTGCCGCCGCGGAAGCTGTCGCTTGAGCAGTCCCTGGAGTTCTGCCGGGACGACGAGTGTGTGGAGGTGACCCCGGAGGCGGTCCGCATCCGCAAGGTCAACCTGGACGCCCGCGAGCGCGCCCGCGCCGCCTCCCGCGCCAAGCACGGCTGACCGAGGCCGCTACCGGCCGGGCCCGGCCCCCGTCCCCCTTCACCGGGTGGCGGGGGCCGGGCCTGCGGTGTTGTGGGGGATTCGCTCTGGCCGGCTCCCGCGCCGGACCCGATGGGATGCCCGAACAGGTCGGAACCGCAACGGTGTTGGCCGAAATTCGACCCCTGGTCTACGCGCGTCATTCACGCTACGCTGCGTGGACCCCGCGGGTGATCTGCTCTGCGGTACGCCGGGTCGGGTTGATGCAGATTCCCCGACTGCAGCGCAACTCATTTACCTCACCCGTGCGTCCGGATTGCGGACAGTCGTGACCGATAGATATGTAACACGTCCGTTTCGCAACCATCTATCTCGGATCGATTTGTCCGGATTTTGGAAGAAGTAGCCGCGAGGTGTGATCGAACCGCAACCAAAAGACTGTGGTCGGCTCGTAGCCCATGGCTGATAGTTGAGCCGGTAGAGCTCGGGTCAATGGGTCACGCGCTGTGGGGAGCGCCGACTCTCGGGCCACACTGGGGCACTTTGATCTTCGACGTCAGGGGTGGCGGAGAAGCGAACGGTGCCCCCTCTTGCAGTGAACAAGTGGACTCATGAGGAGGAACCCATGCGTGGTGCCCAGAGCGCCAAGTGGGTCGCGGGGGCGATAATCATCGCGCTGTCTGCGACGGCCTGTGGCGGCAGCGACGACGGAGACGGCGGCAAGAAGGAGAGCGCCGGCAAGGCCGGCGGCACCTTCAAGCTCGGCATCACCGAGCCGGTCGCCATCGACCCTTACAACGCCCAGGAGTCGGAAGGCATCCTGGTCACGGACAACCTCTTCACGGGTCTGTACGAGCCGACCGCCGACGGCAAGGTCATCCCCCGGCTCGCGACCTCGAAGAAGGTCAGCGGCGACGGCAAGACCTGGACCTTCACCATCAAGAAGGGCACCAAGTTCAGCAACGGTGAGGACGTGGACGCCGCCGCCTTCGTCCGCGGCTGGAACCGCGTGGCCCAGAAGAAGGCCGCCTCCGACGTCGCGTACCACATGGCTGGTATCGACGGCTTCAAGGAGGTGCAGTCCGGCAAGACCGACGAGATGAAGGGCCTCTCGGCGCCCGACGCCTCCACCCTGAAGGTCCAACTCGCCGAGCCTGACTTCGAGTTCGACATCAAGACCACGCACACCGTCTTCAGCCCGGTGCCCAAGGTCGCCGGTGACGCGAAGAACAAGGCGTTCAACGCCGCTCCCATCGGCAACGGCCCCTTCAAGATGCAGGGCAAGTGGGAGCACAACAAGTCGATCACCCTGGTCCGGAACGACGACTACGGCCTGGAGAAGGCCAAGCTCGACAAGGTCCAGATCTCCATCCTGAACTCCAACAACGGTGTCACGCTGGAGTACCAGGGCTTCCAGTCGGGCCAGTTCGACTGGGCGCGTATGCCCGTCCCGCAGCTCCCCGCGGCCAAGTCGAAGTACGAGCCGCAGGGTGAGTGGATCGAGCAGGACACCAACGGCATGAACTACCTGCTGCCGATCACCGACAACGGCCCGCTGAAGGACGCCAAGGCGCGCCTCGCGGTGTCCTACGCGATCGACCGGGACGCCATCATCAAGGGCGTCTTCCAGAACATGCAGACCAAGTCGACGACGATCCTGCCGCCGGTCTTCAAGGACGTGTACCAGAAGGACCTGTGCACGTCCTGCGTCAAGCAGGACAAGGCGAAGGCCAAGCAGCTGGCGAAGGAGGCCGGCCTCAAGCCCGGCACCACCCTCCCGATCGCGTACAACACGGGTGCGGGCCACGAGGAGTGGGTGCAGGCCGTCGGGCAGCAGCTTGAGCAGGTGCTCGGCGTCAAGGTGAAGTCGAAGGGCCAGCCGTTCGCGCAGCTCCTCGCCGACCAGCAGGCCCCGAAGGCCACCGGCGCGTACCGCTTCGCCTGGGGCGCGGACTACCCGACCCCGGACAACTTCCTGTACCCGCTGCTGGACACCGCGTCCATCAACAAGGACGACGCGGGCAAGGTCACCGGTGACAACCGCGGCCGCTACAGCAACAAGAAGTTCGACGCGCTGCTGTCGAAGGCCCGGGGCACCAAGGACCAGGCCGCTCGCAACGCGATCTACAAGGAAGCGGAGAAGCTGGCCCTGGACGAGCAGGCCCTGATCCCGCTCTGGAACCGTACGCAGCTCCGTCTGGCGAACACCAAGAAGTTCACCAACATGAAGATGGACTTCCATGAGGACCCGAACCTCGCCGAGCTCAGCCTGAAGTGACAGGCGGCCGCGTCAGCGGCGTCTGAATCGGGGGCCGTGGTGCCTGAGTTCGGACTCAGGTGGCGCGGCCCCCGGCGACCGTCGGGAGCGGCGCGATCCGCCCTCCCGCCCCCCACCCCTAACCCCCCACACACACTTCGGGGCGAGGGTGCTGCTCGGGATGCGGCAGCGAGGTAGAGAGGCAAGTCATGGGAAGGTATGTGGTCCGCCGGCTGGGCCAGCTCGTCGTGGTCGTGCTCGGCGCGACGATGGTGCTGTTCGCCTGCCTGTTCGTCCTGCCGGGCGATCCGGTGGGACAGATCGCAGGCAGCGACAAGGCGCGTGACCCCGCGGTCATCGAGCAACTGCACAAGCAGTACGGGCTGGACAAGCCCCTTTACGCGCAGTACGGCATGTATGTGGGCAAGTTGGCCAAGGGCGACCTGGGCCAGGACTACACACAGAGCAGGCCGGTGACCGAGATCCTCGGTCCCAAGCTCGTCAACACGGCCAAGCTGGCCGTCACCGCGATGGTCTTCGACATCATCATCGGCATCTTCGCCGGTGTGGTGGCCGCGATGCGGAGATACTCGGTATGGGATGTGTCGGTCACCTTTGTGACCACCATGGCCATCGGTGTCCCCTCCATCGTGCTTGGCATGATCATGCAGCGCATCTTCGTGATCCAGCTCGACTGGTTCCCGCTGATCGGGGACGGCGGGGTCAGGTCGATGATCCTGCCCGCGCTGACCCTCGCCATCATCGACGCGGCGCTCGTGGCCCAGCTCGCCCGGAGCACCATGCTCGAAGTGCTGCGCGCCGACTACGTCAAGACCGCTGTGGCCAAGGGGCTTTCGAAGAGCACGGTGCTCTTCCGGCACATCCTCCGGAACTCCGTCATCCCGGTCATCACCTATCTCGGTATCTCCTTCGGCGTGCTCCTCGGTGGAGCGCTCATCACGGAGACGATCTTCAACTGGGACGGCATCGGACTGGCGCTGATCACGGCGATCCAGCAGAACAACAACCCCATCATCGTCGGGGTGGTGACGATCAGTGTGGCGATCTTCGTCCTGCTGAACCTGATCGTCGACCTGCTGTACGCCGCTCTCGACCCGCGCATCCGCCTCGCCTGACCCCGCTGGGTCGCCCCGAATAGGAGTCACACCATGACCGAACTCGCCACGGGCACGGGGGAGCCGACGGCGGCCGATCCCGCCGCGCCTCCGTCCGCCGAACCCAGCGTTGCGCGCGTCAGCCAGTGGGCCGACATCCGGGCCCGTTTCGTAGCGAACAAGCTCGCCGTCGTCGGCCTCGCCATCGTCTTCGTGCTGGTACTGGTGGCGCTGCTCGCCCCGGTGCTCGCGCCGTTCGACCCGCTGAAGCAGAACCTCACCCAGACCCTCCAGGCGCCCGGCAACGGGCACATCCTGGGCACCGACGCACTCGGCCGGGACCAGTTCTCCCGGCTGATCTACGGCAGCCGGATCGCCGTCGTCGTGGGTCTCGCCTCGATCCTGGTGGCCGCGGTCATCGGGATCGTGCTGGGCGCGCTGGCCGGTTACTTCGGCCGGTTCACCGACACCGTGATCATGCGCGTCGCGGACGTGTTCTTCGCCTTCCCGCTGCTCATCGGCGCCATCGTGATCATCCTGCTGATGGGTCGCGGGGTGCTGCCGGTGGTCCTCTCGCTGGGTATCTTCCAGTGGGCCACCTTCGCCCGCCTGCTCCGCAGCCAGGTCCTGTCGGTCCGCGAGATGGACTACGTACAGGCCGCCAAGGCGCTCGGGGCGGACGGTCCGCGGATCATCCGCCGGCACATCCTGCCCAACTCGATCTCCGCCGTCCTCGTCTACGCGACCAGCAACGTCGGTATCGCCATCGTCGCCGAGGCCTCGCTGTCCTACCTCGGTGTCGGTGTGCCGCCCGAGGTGGCCGAGTGGGGCAACATGATCGCCGCCGGCAAGGACTTCATGGGCGTCAAGGACTACCTGTGGACGTACCCGAGCCTGGCCATCGTCATCACCGCCCTGGGCTTCGTGCTGCTGGGCAACGGTCTGCGCGACGCACTCGACCCGAAGCTCCGGTGAGGCAGCCGTGAGTCGACCCAACGTGAGCAAGCAAGACGAAGGTGATGGCATGACCAGCGTCGAGACCGCCCCCGTCGACCGGGGGGCGTCCGGAACGACTCCGCTGCTCGAAGTGCGCGATCTGCACGTCGAGTTCAAGCTGCGGGACGCCGTGACCAAGGCCGTCAACGGTGTCAGCTACAGCGTGGACGCCGGGGAGACGCTCGCCGTGCTCGGTGAGTCCGGCTCCGGCAAGTCCGTGACGGCGCAGGCCGTGATGGGCATCCTGGACAGCCCGCCCGGACGGATAGCCGGCGGCCAGATCCTCTTCCAGGGCCAGGACATCCTGACCCTGGACGAGAGCGAGCGGCGCAAGCTGCGCGGCGCCAAGATGGCGATGATCTTCCAGGACGCGCTGTCCTCCCTCAACCCGGTCCTCTCGGTGGGCTTCCAGCTCGGCGAGATGTTCCGCACCCACCAGGGCCTCTCCCGCAAGGACGCCAAGGCCAAGGCGATCGAGCTGATGGACCGGGTGCGCATCCCGGCCGCCAGGGAGCGGGTGGGGGACTTCCCGCACCAGTTCTCCGGCGGGATGCGGCAGCGGATCATGATCGCCATGGCGCTGGCGCTGGAGCCGGATCTGATCATCGCGGACGAGCCGACCACCGCGCTCGATGTGACGGTGCAGGCCCAGGTGATGGACCTGCTGGCGGAGCTTCAGCGCGAGTACAACATGGGGCTCATCCTGATCACCCACGACCTCGGCGTGGTCGCGGACGTCGCGGACAAGATCGCGGTGATGTACGCCGGGCGGATCGTGGAGACCGCGCCCGTGCACGAGCTGTACAAGCGCCCCGCGCACCCCTACACCCGGGGGCTGCTCGAATCGATCCCGCGGCTCGACCAGAAGGGCCAGGAGCTCTTCGCCATCAAGGGCCTGCCGCCCAACCTGCAGAAGATTCCTTCCGGTTGCGCCTTCAACCCGCGCTGCTCGGTGGCGCAGGACATCTGCCGCACCGACCTCCCGCCGCTGGTCCCGGTGACCGAGTCGGACGGCACCGAGATCGCCGGCCGCGGCTCGGCGTGCCACTTCTGGAAGGAGACGATCCATGGCTGAGACCGGCAAGCTCTCGAAGTCCGGCGCTGCCGCGGAGGACGCGACGCCCGGTGTGACCGAGGTGGAGACGGTCGACGCCGCCACCGAGGCAGAGGCGGTCAAGGCCCTGGAGGCCGAGGTCGACCGCGGTGAGCCCATCATCCAGGTACGCAATCTGGTCAAGCACTTCCCGCTGACCCAGGGCATCATCTTCAAGAAGCAGGTCGGCGCCGTGAAGGCCGTCGACGGGATCACCTTCGACCTGTACCAGGGCGAGACCCTCGGCATCGTGGGCGAGTCCGGCTGCGGCAAGTCCACCGTCGCCAAGCTGCTGATGATGCTGGAGACCGCCACCGCCGGCGAGATCTTCTACAAGGGCCAGGACATCACCAGGCTGTCCGGGCGCGCCCTGAAGGCGGTGCGCCGCAACATCCAGATGGTGTTCCAGGACCCGTACACCTCGCTCAACCCGCGGATGACGGTCGGCGACATCATCGGCGAGCCCTACGAGATCCACCCCGAGGTCGCGCCCAAGGGCGACCGGCGGGCCAAGGTCCAGGAACTGCTGGACGTGGTCGGGCTCAACCCGGAGTACATCAACCGGTATCCGCACCAGTTCTCCGGCGGCCAGCGCCAGCGCATCGGCATCGCCCGCGGCCTCGCGCTCAACCCGGAGATCATCATCTGCGACGAGCCGGTCTCCGCGCTCGACGTGTCGGTGCAGGCGCAGGTCATCAACCTGATGGAGAAGCTCCAGGACGAGTTCAACCTCTCCTACCTCTTCATCGCGCACGACCTGTCCATCGTCCGGCACATCTCCGACCGGGTCGGTGTGATGTACCTGGGGCGGATGGCGGAGATCGGCACCGACGAGCAGATCTACGAGCACTCCACCCACCCGTACACCCAGGCGCTGCTGTCCGCGGTGCCGGTGCCGGACCCGGAGGCCCGGGAGGGCCGGGAGCGGATCATCCTCGCCGGTGATGTGCCCTCGCCCGCCAACCCGCCGTCGGGCTGCCGCTTCCGCACCCGCTGCTGGAAGGCGGAGGACAAGTGCGCCTCCGAGACACCGCTGCTGGCGGTGCCGGAGCGGTTCCGCGGCGAGGACTCGCCGGTCGCACACGAGTCGGCGTGCCACTTCGCGGAGGAGAAGAACGTCGTCTCCGCGGTGTGACCTACAGCGGGCCAAGTACCGCGCTGAGGTACTGAGTTGAGGGAGTCCCGGCACCAAGCCCCACGGTGCCGGGACCCCGCCTTTTCGTCGACCGGGAGTGCGAACACGATGTCGCTGCACCATGTGGAGTTGTGGGTGCCGGACCTGGAGCGGGCCCGCGCCGACTGGGGCTGGCTGCTGGACCGCCTCGGCTGGCGGCCGTACCAGGACTGGGCGGCGGGCGTGAGCTGGCGCTGCGGGGCGACGTATCTGGTGCTGGAGCAGTCCCCGGCGCAGCGTCCCGGCGGGCATGACCGGATGCGGCCGGGCCTGAACCACCTCGCCTTCCAGCTGCCGGACGCCGACGCGCTGGACGCCCTGGTCGCCGAGGCCCCCGCGCACGGCTGGCGGCTGATGTTCCCGGACCGGCACCCCTACGCGGGCGGCCCCGGGCACCGCGCCGCCTATCTGGAGAACCGCGACGGCTTCGAGGCCGAACTCGTCGCCCCCGCCGAGCCGTTGACCGGTTCCGGTCCCAACGACCGCCCCGAGGGGGAGAGATGACCGGCACCGACGGGTCCGAGGCCCTGCCCTGGTCCGAACTCGACGGCTACGGCCTGCGGTTGAGGGCCTGGCGGGACGAGGACGTGCCCGCCGTGCTGAGCGGGATGAACGATCCGGAGGTCCAGCGCTGGTCGGTCGGCCCGCCGAGCACCATGGACGAGCGCGACGCCCTGGACTGGATCGCCAAGCGGGCCGAGAACCTCGCCTCGGGCCGGTTGGTGCCCTACTGCGTCACCGACGCCGCCACCGGCGAGGTCCTCGGCAGCGTCGATCTGCACCAGGTGGTACGGCAGTTGGGCCACGCCGGGGTCGGCTACTGGCTGCTGCCGTCCGCCCGCGGCCGCGGAGTGGTAACCCGGGCCGTGGAACTCGCCGTGCGCTGGGCGTTCGGGCCGCTGGGCCTGCACCGGATCGACCTCGGGCACGGGATGGCCAACGAGGCCTCCTGCCGGGTCGCCCAGCGCTGCGGCTTCCTCCCCGAGGGCGTGATGCGGGGCTTCCTGCCGTCCACCGTGCCGGGCGTCTACCACGACACCCACCTCCACGCCCGCCTCGCCACCGACCCGGCCCCACCGATCCGATAGCAGGCTCCTCAGCCCGGCACCCGGCTCCTCCGGATGGGTCGGCTGGATATGCGCGCACCGCAATGCAAGGCGATATTTGGCGACAAGTAGCGTTTTGTACGCGAGGTAGCTGAGGAGACACCCATGCGTGGAGCCACGCACGCCAAGTGGGCCGCCGCCGCGGCAGCCGTCGCTCTCACCGCGACGGCCTGCGGTGGAGGCGGCAGCGGGAGCAGCGGAGGCGGTTCCGGAATCGTACGGTCCTCCTGGGGTGACCCGCAGAACCCCCTCGAACCCGCCAACACCAACGAGGTGCAGGGCGGCAAGGTCCTCGACATGGTCTTCCGCGGCCTGGTCCGCTACAACCCGCGGACCGGCAAGGCGGAGAACGCCCTCGCGGACAAGATTGAGAGCAGTGACTCGCAGAACTTCACCGTCACCCTCAAACCGGGCTGGACCTTCTCCAACGGCGAGAAGGTCACCGCCAAGTCCTTTGTGGACGCCTGGAATTACGGTGCCGGCCTCAAGAACAACCAGAAGAACGCCTACTTCTTCGGCTACATCGACGGCTACGACAAGGTCCACCCCGAGACCGGCAAGCAGACCGCCGACACCCTCTCCGGGCTCAGGGTCACCGGGCCGGACACCTTCACCGTCAAGCTCAACCAGAAGTTCTCCACCTGGCCCAAGACCCTCGGCTACGCCGCGTTCTCCCCGCTGCCCAGCGCCTTCTTCACCGACCACGCGGCCTGGTTGAAGAAGCCCGTCGGCAACGGCCCCTACGCCGTGCAGTCGTACGCCCGCGGCAGCCAGATGTCGCTGCGCAAGTGGGACCAGTACCCCGGCGCGGACAAGGCGCAGAACGAGGGCGTCGACCTCAAGGTCTACACCGACAACAACACCGCCTACACCGACCTCACCGCCGGCAATCTGGACCTGGTGGACGATGTGCCGGTCTCCCAGTTGAAGAACGTCAACAGCGACCTCAGCGGGCGCTACCTCAACACCCCGGCCGGCATCATCCAGACCCTGTCCTTCCCGTTCTACGACCAGAACTGGAACACCCCCGGCGCCAAGAAGGTCCGACAGGGCCTGTCGATGGCCATCAACCGCAAGCAGATCACCCAGACGATCTTCCAGAAGACCCGCACCCCCGCCACCGACTGGACCTCACCCGTCCTCGGCGGCGACGGCGGCTACCAGTCCGGGCTCTGCGGCAAGTGGTGCGACTACAACCCGGCCGAGGCGAAGAAGCTCGTCAAGGAGGGCGGCGGACTGCCCGGCGGACAGGTCACCGTCGCCTACAACGCGGACACCGGCAGCCACAAGGAGTGGATCGACGCCGTCTGCAACAGCATCAACAACTCCCTCGGCAACGACAAGGCCTGCGTCGGCGCCCCCACCGGCACCTTCGCCGACTTCCGCAACAAGATCAGCGGGAAGAAGATGACGGCCCCGTTCCGCGCCGGCTGGCAGATGGACTACCCGCTCATCCAGAACTTCCTCCAGCCGCTCTACTACACCAACGCCTCGTCCAACGACGGCAAGTGGTCCAACAAGCAGTTCGACTCGCTGATCGACTCCGCCAACGGCCAGTCCGACAACGCGGCCGCGATGAAGAAGTTCCAGCAGGCCGAGGGCGTGGTCCGGGACGAGATGGCGGCCATCCCGCTCTGGTACCAGAACGGCAGCGCCGGCTACTCGGACAACGTCAGCAATGTGCAGCTCAACCCGTTCAGCGTGCCCGTCTTCAACGAGATCAAGGTCAAGAGCTGACCCCCGGCGGCGGCCGGGCACACCCCCGGCCGCCGCACCCGGGACGGACCCCAACACCCCGCCCCGGATCGCGAGTTGACCACGTCACGCCAGGAGGGCTCCATGGGACGCTATGTGATCCGGCGCCTGCTCCAGATGGTCCCGGTCTTCCTCGGGGCGACCCTGCTGATCTTCCTGATGGTCAATGTGATGGGCGACCCGATCGCCGGGCTCTGCGGGGAGCGCCAGTGCGACCCGGCGACCGCGGCCCGGCTGAAAGCCGACCTCGGCCTCGACCAGCCCGTCTGGCGGCAGTACCTGACCTATATGGGCAACGTCTTCACCGGCGACTTCGGCACCGCCTTCAACGGCCAGCCCGTCACCGAACTCATGGCGAACGCCTTCCCGGTGACGATCCGGCTCACCCTCATCGCCATCGTCTTCGAGATCGTCATCGGCATCAGCCTCGGTGTCGCCACCGGGCTGCGCCGGGGCCGTCCCGTCGACACCGGCGTGCTGATCACCACCCTGGTGGTGATCTCGGTGCCCACCTTCGTCACCGGTCTGCTGCTGCAACTCCTGCTCGGCGTCCGCTGGGGCCTCATCAGACCCGCCGTCTCCACCGAGGCGGCCGTCGGCGAACTCCTCGTCCCCGGCCTCGTCCTGGCCTCCGTCTCCCTCGCCTACATCACCCGGCTCACCCGCACCTCCCTCGCGGAGAACCGGCGGGCCGACTACGTACGCACCGCCATCGCCAAGGGCCTGCCGCGGCACCGCGTCATCACCCGGCACCTGCTGCGCAACTCGCTGATCCCGGTCATCACCTTCATCGGGACCGACATCGGCTTCCTGATGGGCAGCGCCATCGTCACCGAGCGCATCTTCAACATCCACGGCGTCGGCTTCCAGCTCTACCAGGGCATCCTGCGCCAGAACAGCCAGACCGTGGTCGGCTTCGTGACCGTACTCGTCCTGGTCTTCCTGGCGGCCAACCTGGTCGTCGACCTCCTGTACGCCGTACTCGACCCGAGGATCCGCTATGCCTGACACCCGGCAGTCCCCCGGGCCACCGGACGACTCGGCCGTCGCCGCCACCGGGGCCGGCGGCGCCATGGACCTCGCCACCCAGGAGGCCGGCACCCTCGAAGGCGGCCCCGGTGGCGGCCCCGGTGGCGGCGGGAAACCCCGCAGCCTCTGGTCCGACGCCTGGCACGACCTGCGGCGCAACCCGGTCTTCCTCATCTCCGGGCTGGTCATCGCCTTCCTGGTGCTGATCGCCGTCTGGCCCGGCCTCATCGCCCCCGGCAACCCGCTGGCCTGCGACCTGTCCAAGGCGCAGCAGGGCCCCGGCGACGGCCACCCCTTCGGCTTCGACGGGCAGGGCTGCGACGTCTACACCCGCACCGTGCACGGCGCCCGCGCCTCCGTCACCGTCGGCCTCTGCGCCACCCTCGGCGTCGCCCTCCTCGGTTCCGTACTCGGCGGGCTGGCCGGCTTCTTCGGCGGCTGGCCGGACGCCGTGCTGTCCCGGATCACCGACATCTTCTTCGGCATCCCCGTCGTCCTCGGCGGCCTGGTGCTGCTCTCCGTGGTGACCTCCTCCACGGTGTGGCCGGTGGTCGGCTTCATCGTGCTGCTGGGCTGGCCGCAGATCTGCCGGATCGCCCGCGGCGCCGTCATCACCGCCAAGCAGAACGACTACGTACAGGCGGCGCGCGCCCTCGGCGCCTCCAACAGCCGGATGCTGCTGCGGCACATCGCGCCCAACGCGATCGCCCCCGTCATCGTCGTCGCGACCATCGCCCTCGGTACGTACATCGCGCTGGAGGCCACCCTGTCCTACCTCGGGGTCGGGCTGAAGCCGCCCACCGTGAGCTGGGGCATCGACATCTCCGCCGCCTCCCCGAACATCCGCAACGCCCCGCACATGCTGCTCTGGCCGGCCGGTGCGCTGGCGGTCACCGTGCTCGCCTTCATCATGCTCGGCGACGCGGTGCGCGACGCCCTCGACCCCAAGCTGCGGTGAGCGGCCCCGACCGGGAGGAACCCCGATGACCACCGTGGAGACCGAGCCCGCCACCGAGGGCGCCGGCACCGCCGCACTGCTCGAAGTACGGGACCTGCACGTCGAGTTCGGCACCAGGGACGGCACCACCCACGCCGTCAACGGGGTCAGCTACCGCGTGGACGCGGGGGAGACGCTCGCCGTGCTCGGCGAGTCCGGCTCCGGGAAGTCCGTCACCGCGCAGGCCGTGATGGGCATCCTCGACATCCCGCCCGGCCGGGTCACCGGCGGGCAGGTCCTCTTCCAGGGGCGGGACCTGCTGCGGATGCGGGAGGAGGAGCGGCGCCGGCTGCGCGGCGCCAGGATGGCGATGATCTTCCAGGACGCGCTGTCCTCCCTCAACCCGGTCCTCTCGGTGGGCTTCCAGCTCGGCGAGATGTTCCGCGTCCACCAGGGCGCCTCCCGCAAGGACGCCAAGGCCAGGGCGATCGAACTGATGGAGCGGGTACGCATCCCGGCGGCGGCGCAGCGGGTGGCGGACTATCCGCACCAGTTCTCCGGCGGGATGCGGCAGCGGATCATGATCGCCATGGCGCTGGCGCTGGAGCCGGATCTGATCATCGCGGACGAGCCGACCACCGCGCTCGATGTGACGGTGCAGGCCCAGGTGATGGACCTGCTGGCGGAGCTCCAGCGCGAGTACAACATGGGCCTCATCCTGATCACCCACGACCTCGGGGTGGTCGCGGATGTCGCGGACAGGATCGCGGTGATGTACGCCGGGCGCATCGTGGAGCGGGCGCCCGTACACGACATCTACCGGGCGCCCGCCCACCCGTACACCAAGGGCCTGCTGGAGTCGATTCCGCGGCTCGACCAGAAGGGGCAGGAACTCTTCGCCATCAAGGGGCTGCCGCCCAACCTGGCGCATATCCCGCCCGGTTGCGCCTTCCACCCCCGCTGCCCCCTCGCGCGGGACGTCTGCACCAGCGAGGAACCCCCGCTCCACCGGGTGTCCGGGGACGGTGAAGGCCGGTACAGCGCCTGCCACTTCTGGAGGGAGACCCTCGATGGCTGAGACCACCGCCGAGCCCGCGCCGCTCACCCCGCCCACCCGCCGCGAGCGCGTCCTCGAAGTACGCGGCCTGGTCAAGCACTTCCCGCTCACCCAGGGCGTCCTGGTCAAGCGGCAGATCGGCGCGGTGAAGGCCGTGGACGGCGTCGACTTCGACCTCGGGCACGGCGAGACCCTCGGCATCGTCGGGGAGTCCGGCTGCGGCAAGTCCACCGTCGCCAAGCTCCTGGTCCATCTGGAACAGCCCACCGCGGGCACCGTCCGCTACCGGGGCGAGGACATCACCAAGCTCTCCGGCCGCGCTCTGAAAGCCGTACGCCGCAACATCCAGATGGTGTTCCAGGACCCGTACACCTCGCTCAACCCGCGGATGACGGTCGGCGACATCATCGGCGAGCCCTACGAGATCCACCCCGAGGTGGCGCCCAAGGGGTCGCGGCGCCAGCGGGTGCGGGAACTGCTGGACGTGGTGGGGCTCGATCCGGAGTACATCAACCGGTATCCGCACCAGTTCTCCGGCGGACAGCGCCAGCGCATCGGCATCGCCCGCGGGCTGGCGCTGCGCCCCGAGATCATCGTGGCCGACGAGCCGGTCTCCGCGCTGGACGTCTCCGTACAGGCGCAGGTCATCAATCTGATGGACCGGCTCCAGAGCGAGTTCGACCTCTCCTACCTCTTCATCGCGCACGACCTGTCCATCGTCCGGCACATCTCCGACCGGGTCGCCGTGATGTACCTCGGCCGGATCGTCGAGACCGGCACCGACCAGCAGATCTACGAGCACCCCAGCCACCCGTACACCCAGGCCCTGCTGTCCGCGGTGCCGGTGCCCGACCCCTCGGTACGGGAGGCACGGGAGCGGATCATCCTCAGCGGGGATGTGCCCTCGCCCGCCGATCCGCCGTCGGGCTGCCGCTTCCGCACCCGCTGCTGGAAGGCGGAGGACAGGTGCGCCGCCGAGACTCCGCTGCTGGCGGTGCCTCAGCGGTTCCGCGGCAGCGGGCAGCCCGCCGAGCACCCCTCCGCCTGCCACTTCGCCGAGGAGAAGCAGGTGGTGCCGGCGGAGGCGGTGGCGGACAACTCCCCGGCGGCGGGGCCTACTTCAGGTCCAGGGAGCGTTTGAGGAAGTCGACCTGGAGCAGCAGCAGATTCTCCGCCACCTGCTCCTGCGGGGTCATATGGGTCACCCCGGACAGCGGCAGCACCTCATGCGGGCGGCCCGCCGCGAGCAGCGCCGACGACAGCCGCAGCGAGTGCGCCACCACCACGTTGTCGTCGGCCAGCCCGTGCACCACCATCAGCGGCCGGTGCTGCTCGCCCGGCTCCACCAGCTCCCCCTCGTGCACCAGCGAACTGTGCACATACGGCGCCGGATCCGAGGCCGGATGGCCCAGGTAGCGCTCCGTGTAGTGGGTGTCGTACAGCGACCAGTCGGTGACCGGGGCGCCCGCCACCCCCGCGTGGAACACATCGGGCCGCCGCAGCACCGCCAGCGCCGACAGATAGCCGCCGTACGACCAGCCGCGGATCCCGACCCGCCCCAGGTCCAGCGGGAAGCGGGTGGCCAACTCCCGTACCGCCGCGACCTGG
Organism: Streptomyces sp. NPDC058045; assembly: GCF_042885635.1. Taxonomy (NCBI): domain Bacteria; kingdom Bacillati; phylum Actinomycetota; class Actinomycetes; order Kitasatosporales; family Streptomycetaceae; genus Streptomyces; species Streptomyces sp. NPDC058045. The sequence continues at coordinate 23,923 of NZ_JBHVRR010000006.1, forward strand.
TCGTCCAGGGTGCGGGTGAAGTCGCGGTGGACGGCCTTCTCCCGGGCGGGGGAGTGGCCGGGGGCGCCGCGGCCGTCCGCGACCACCACCGCGAAGCCCTGCTCGGCGAACCACTGAGAGGTCAGATAGGCGTTCTGCGCGGCCACCACCCGCTGCCCGTGCGGCCCGCCGTACGGGTCGAGCAGCACCGGCAACGGGCCGTCGCCCTCCCGGTAGTCCGAGGGGAGCAGCACCGCGCACGGGATGCGGTACGAGCCGTCCTCGTCCGCTCCGGTGGCGGACGCGGCCTCCTCGCCGCCCTCCGGGACGACCGCCACCTCGGTCAGCACCGGGCGCGCGGTCAGTACCGGGCGCTGGGCGCCGGAGGCGACGGTGGCGATCCGCTTGCCGTCCCGCAGCACCCGCACCGAGGCGCCGGGCCGGTCCAGCGCCGACGACACCAGTACGGTCAGCGCGCCCGAGCGCACCGCCGAGTGCACTCCGGGCTCCCGCGAGAGCCGCTCCGTCCCCAGCTCGCTGACGCGGTACACATGGATCTCTCCGGTCTCCGGCTCGGCCGCCGCGGCCCCCGCGGAGGCCGAGACCAGCACATCGTCCTCGCCCACATCCAGCACCGCCCGCACATGCAACTGCGGCCCGGTGAGCGGCCGGTCGCCCAGCGACAGCACCCGGGCCCCGCCCTCGTCGGCGATCCGGACCAGGCGTCCGCTGGGCGCCCAGCACGGCACCCCGGGGAAGAGATCGAGCCACACCGGGTCCTCGTCGGCGTGCACCATCCGGGTCGAACCGTCCGCCGGATCCACCGCCAGATAGAGCTGGCTGCGCTGGTCCCGCGCCTGCACCAGCAGCAGCGGCGCACCCGAAGACGACCAGTGCACCTGCGCCAGATACGGGTAGCGGGCCCGGTCCCACTCCACCTCGGTCCGGCCGCCGTCCAGGCCCAGCACGAAGAGCCGCACCTCGGCATCGGGGGTGCCCGCCGCCGGGTACGCCACCTCGGCCGGCTCCCGGTCCGGGCGGGCCGGGTCCGCGATCCACCAGCGGCGCACCGCCGCGTCGTCCACCCGCGCCACCAGCAGCCGGTCCGACTCCGGCGACCACCAGTAGCCGCGGCTGCGGTGCATCTCCTCCGCCGCGATGAACTCGGCCAGACCGTACGAGACGTGCTCGCCCTCCGGTTCGGCGAGCGCCCGGTCCGCGGAGGGGGCGTCGGGGGCGTCCGGGGTCACCGGGGCGACCCGCAGTGCGCCCCCGGTGACATAGGCGATATGCCGGCCGTCGGGAGAGGGACGCGGGTCGAGCACCGGCCCCGGCACCCTCAACTCCCGTGCCGTACCCACCCGTAGCTCCGCGGTGAACAGCCGCCCGGAGAGGGCGAACGCGGCCACCTCCGCCGCCGCGTCCACGGCGTAGCCGACGATCCCGGCGGAGCCCTCCCGGCTGCGTTCCCGGCGGGCGCGCTCCGCGGCCGTCAGCCGCTCCTCGGCGCCGCCCAGCAGCTCCGCCGGATCGGCGGCCACCCGCTCCCGGCCGGTCCCGGTGTCCAGCACCCACAGCCGGTGCGAGCGGTCGGTGCCGGAGGCGGAGCGGAGGAAGGCGATGCGCTCGCCGTCTGGCGAGACCGTGAACGCCCTGGGGGCGCCCAGCGTGAAGCGCTGGGTGCGGGCGTGCTGGCGTGGGAAGGAGAGCGGTTCACTGGTCATCCCCCGAGGCTATGCGCTGCGGCGGCCCGCGCCTAGGCGCTCCCCGGTCGGGCCGGGGTGGGGTGCGCCGGCGGTGCCGGAGGGGGCGGGAGCCGGGTGCCGCGGGCGGTGCCCGACCGGCGGGGCGGGGGTGTTCGGACCCGTTCACCGGCGGTTCTCGGCCAAGCTCCGCGGGGGCTTCGGCCGGGGTCCGGCCGGGCCCGACCGGTGCCCCTCGGCCATGCGCCCCCTTGTGCTGCCGTGCACCCGTCATATGCGGACCATGCGGTGGGGCGGAAAGTTATGATCAGTCGCGCCGGATGGGTAAGTACCCTTCCAGGGACGCCAGTTCGGCGTTCCGTACCGTTAGTGATCCCGTGGATTTTGGAGGTGGACCGCCGTGGCACTCTCGATTTCGGCGGTGGTGCTGCTGGCGATCATCGTCGTCATCCTGGTCAGGAAATCGGGCCTCAAGGGCGGCCACGCCGTGGTCTGCGTCCTGCTCGGTTTCTATCTGGCCAGTTCCTCGATCGCCCCCAGTATCAGCAGGCTGACCACCAACGTCGCCGGGATGATCGGAGGCATCAAGCTCTGACCACCGCGTCCGGCGGCCCAGCCGCCGGCTCGTAGGCTTGCCCTATGACGGAACCCGCCCGTCGTCTGCTCCTGGTGCACGCGCACCCCGACGACGAATCGATCAACAACGGCGCCACCATGGCCAGATACGCGGCCGAAGGCGCCCATGTGGCCCTTGTCACCTGCACCCGGGGTGAGGAGGGCGAGGTGATCCCGGCCGGGCTCGCCCACCTCGCGGCAGACCGGGAGGACCGGCTCGGAGCCCACCGCGCCACCGAGCTGGCCGCCGCCATGCGGCAGTTGGGCGTCACCGACCACCGCTTCCTCGGCGGCCCCGGACGCTACCGCGACTCCGGAATGATGGGCACCGAGCAGAACACCCGCCCCGGCGCCTTCTGGTCCGCCGACCTGGACGAGGCCGCCGGCCATCTGGTCGCCGTCGTCCGCGAACTGCGCCCCCAGGTCCTCGTCACCTACGACCCCGACGGCGGCTACGGGCACCCCGACCACATCCAGGCCCACCGGGTGGCGATGCGCGCCGCGCAGCTCTCCGCCGACCCGTCCTTCGGCCCCGGATCGGGACGCCCGCACACCATCCGCAAGATCTACTGGAACCGGGTACCGCGCTCCACGGCCCGGGAGGCGTTCACCCGACTGGGTAGGATCCTCCCCGAACTGCCGTTCCCCGCCGCGGCCACCGTCGCCGACGTGCCGGGTGTGGTCGACGACGACCGGATCACCACCGCCGTCGACGGCACCGCGTACGCCGCCGCCAAGGCCGCCGCGATGCGCGCCCACGCCACCCAGATCGACGTCGCCGAACCCTGGTTCGCCCTCTCCAACCACCTCGCCCAGCCGCTCTTCACCACCGAGTGCTACGAGTTGGCGGTCGGCGGCCCGGCGCGGAGCACCCCGGAGACGGACCTCTTCGAGGACGTCCCCGCGTGACACCCCCGGCCCCGGCCGGTACCCCCCCAGTCCAGCAACCAGCCATAGCAGAACGGCGAATCGGATGACTCCCCCCACGTCAGATCCGGGCCGCGGTGCGACCCAGGTGTCCGGTCTCTTCCTCGGTCCGGGCGGGCACCGCCCCGGCCCCGGCCGGATCGCCGCGCTCGCCGGGCTCTTCGTCCTCGGTGCGGTGACCGCCGCCGCCGGGACGCTGGTGCAGGCCGCCTGGTTCCCCGGTGGGCTGCTGCTCGCGCTGGGCGGCGCCGCGGGCGTCTTCCTCGGCGGCAGCCGCGCCACCGGCGGCCGCGTCGGCGCCCTCGCCCCGGCCGCGGGCTGGCTGGTCTCCGTGATCCTGCTCACCGCCAGCCGCCCCGAAGGGGACTTCTTCTTCAGCGCGGGCGCGGGCTCCTATCTGTTCCTGCTGGGCGGGCTGGTGGTGGCTGTGATGTGTGCCACGATCTGGCTGCCCTCCCCACCAGCCGCCCCCGGCGCCCGAGTTGGGCGCTGACGTACCGCTTTGTCACCCCGTCGAGCGGTCCGCATCTAGCACGCGCAGTCGCCTCCCGTACGGCATTCCGCCTGGTTCGTGGTGAGTTGACCGTCGGCTGTCCACAACACTGGGGCGCCGACCGGGTCGGACAGTATGGTGGTGCGCGCCATCGAGCCCCTCCCCGTCAACAACCGGGAGGACCCCCGGGCGTGAAACGGGCGGTGGAGCCAAACCAGGAGAACCTGCCTTGAGTCGAGAAACTGACAGTTCGTCCTCCGGTCCCCAGGGGCGCGGCGGAACCGCCTACCCGTCCGGGACGCCGCCCTACGGCTCCCAGGGCGCGGGCGCCGCTGCCGACGAGGGCACGGACACCGGACGGCAGGCCGACAGCGCACCGTCTCCGGAACGCAAGACCGAGACCACGCTGACCACCAGGATCCGGATCAACATCCCCGGTTCCAGGCCGATTCCGCCGGTCGTCATGCGCACCCCCATGTCCGATGTGAACGAGGGCGCGGCCGACGCCGGAGGCCAGGGTGGACCCGGCGCCGAACCGCAGGCCCCCGCCGCCGAGCCCGAGGCGCCGCAGGCGCCCGCGCCGGAGCGCACCAGCGACTGGTTCGCGCCCCGCAAGTCCGCCGGCCAGACCCGCACCGGCACCGGCGGCCCCACGGCCGACACCGGCGCCACCCCGGCCCTCGGCACCGGCCTCGGCACCGGCCCGGACGGCACGCCCGCCGCCCGCCCCCTCGACGCGACTCCGCCCGTCGGCACCCCCAGCCCGTTCGTCACCCCGGGCCCCATGGGTGCCTCCGCGACGCCCACCGACACCGGCAGCAACCCGGTCCTCGACAACGCCCGCGCCGAGCACCCCGACGCCACCAGCTCGCTCTACCGCGACGGCTCCGGTACGCCCGGCGCCCCGGAGTCCACCGGCAGCTTCCGGCGCCCCGGGGACACCGGCGGAGTCGACGTCAGCGCCGCCGTCGCCGCGGGCCCCCTCGGCGCCCCCAGCGGCCCCACCACCGGGCCCGCCCCCGGCGACGGAGCCTTCGCCCCGGGACGCGGGCCGGGCGGCATCACGGCGAGCGATCTGCCGGGCGCCCCGGGCGGCCCGCGGCGGACGAGCGACGACACCGCGATCCTCACCCCGCAGCAGCCCGCACCCGAGACGGGCGGCAGCCGGGACAACATCTCCGGTTCCACCCTCACCAGCGGAATCCCCCCGGTGCCCGCCTCCGGTGGCCCGCGCACCCCCGGCGGCCCCGGTGAGCCGTCCGCCCGGCACACCCCGCCCCAGCTCCCCGACCCGCCCGAGCGCGACAACCGGTCAGGCGACGCCGCACCCAAGAAGAAGGGCCGCAACAAACCGGCCCTGATCGGTGCCGGAGTGATCGTCCTCGCCGGTCTCGCCTACGGCGCCGGGCTGCTGGTCAACCACTCCGACGTACCCAAGGGCACCACCGTGCTCGGCGTCGACATCGGCGGCGGCACCCGGGACGACGCGACCAAGAAGCTCGACGCGGCCCTCGGCGCCCGTACCACGCAGGCGCTCAAGCTCTCCGTCGACGGGGACGAGGTCTCGCTCAGCCCCGACCAGTCGGGCCTGGCCCTGGACACCGAGGCCACCGTGGCCGACGCCGCGGGCAGCGACTACAACCCGGTCACCGTCATCGGCTCGCTCTTCGGCGGCACCCGCGCCGTCGAGCCGGTGATGCCGGTCGACGAGGAGAAGCTGCACGCCGCCCTGGAGCGGGCCGCGGGCGGCGCCGGCAGCGCCACCGAGGGCTCCGTGCGCTTCGTCCCCGGCAAGGCGGTCCCGGTGTACGGCAAGGCGGGCAAGGGCATCGACGTGGCCGGCTCCACCAAGGCCGTGGAGAAGGCGTACCGCACCCAGGTCGAGACCGGCCGCGCCGCCCCCGCGCAGCTGCCCGTCACCACCCGGCAGCCCACCGTGCCCAAGGCGGAGGTCGACCGGATGATGAAGGAGTTCGCGCGGCCCGCGATGTCCGGCATCGTCACCGTCAAGGCCGGTTCCGCGTCCATCCCGTTCGGCCCCGAGAAGTCACTGCCCAAGATCCTCGGCGTCCAGCCGATCGACGGCAAGCTGGTCGACACCTACGACAAGCAGGCCCTCAAGGAGCTGTACGGCAACACCTTCGACGGGGTCCTGATCACCCGCGCCACCGGCAAGAAGACGCCCGTCCAGCCCGAGGACGTCATCTCCGCCATGCGCAAGGCCCTGCTCGGCAAGACCCCGGCCCAACGCACCGCCACCATCGAGACCAACCCGAACTAGGCAGTGCCCGGGGCGAGTTGAAGCCCCCGCCGGGTCCGGCATGACAGATGTCATGCCGGACCCGGTATCCCCGGCACTGCCGTGCGCCGCCCGTGCCCCGCAGGATGAGGGGCATGACGATCAGCACTGCCACCACCGCCGGCCCGGCGGGCGCCCTGACGGAGGTCGTCCGCTTCGAGCGGGTGACCAAGTCGTACGGCGAGGTCCGGGCCGTGGACGGGCTCTCGCTCGAACTGCGGCCCGGCGAGACCGTGGCCCTGCTCGGGCCGAACGGCGCGGGCAAGTCCACCACCCTCGATCTGCTGCTCGGCCTGCGCAGGCCGGACAGCGGCGAGGTCCGGGTCTTCGGCACCTCACCGCGGGAGGCGATCGTCGCCGGCCGGGTGGGCGCGATGCTCCAGAGCGGCGGCCTGATGGACGAGGTCACCGTCCGCGAACTGGTCAAGCTCGCCTGCGATCTGCACCCCGATCCCCACCCCGTGGACGAGGTGCTGACCCGCGCCGGAATCGCCCCGATCGCCGACCGCAAGGTCAACAAGCTGTCCGGCGGCCAGGAGCAGCGGGTCCGCTTCGCGCTCGCCACCGCCGGCGGCAACGATCTGATCGTGCTGGACGAGCCCACCACCGGGATGGACGTCACCGCCCGGCAGGCCTTCTGGGCGACCATGCGGGAGCAGGCCCACCAGGGCCGTACCGTGCTGTTCGCCACGCACTACCTGGAGGAGGCCGACGCCATCGCCGACCGGGTACTGGTGCTGCACCGCGGCCGGCTGCTCGCCGACGGCACCGCCGCCGAGATCAAGGCGAAGGCCGGCGCCCGCCGGATCGCCTTCGACCTGGACACCATGGACGCCGCCGTGCAGGAGCGGTTGCGCGGCCTGCCGTTCCTCACCTCGTTCAGCCTCTCCGGCGACGGGACCGGCGACGGGGACGGCGCCGCGCACACCCCGCGGACCGTCCGCCTCCAGTCCACCGACGCCGACGCCACCGTCCACGCGCTCTACGGCCTCGGCCTGTACCCGCGCAATCTGGAGGTCGCAGGACTGGGCCTGGAGCAGGCCTTCGTGGCGATCACCGCAGCCGAGGAGGCGAAGACCGCATGACCGGCCTGATCCGGCTCGAACTCATCCGGGCCCTGCGCAACAAGAAGTTCCTGTTCTTCTCCGTGCTCTACCCGTCGGCCCTCTTCCTGATGATCGCCGGCACCCAGGACGCGCACACCGAGGTCGACGGCACCGGCCTCACCCTGCCCACCCTCTTCATGGTGTCCATGGCGTCCTTCGGCGCCCTCACCGCCGTACTGATGGGCAACAGCGAGCGCATCGCCAAGGAGCGGGAGAACGGCTGGGTGCGCCAACTGCGGCTGACCCCGCTGCCCGGCCGCGGCTATGTGGTGGCGAAGACCGCCAGCGCCGCCGTGGTGTCGCTGCCCGCGATCGTGGTGGTGTTCATCGTGGCCGCGGCCACCAAGGGCGTCCGGCTGGAGGCCTGGCAGTGGCTGGCGCTGACCGGCGCGATCTGGGCCGGGAGCCTGGTGTTCGCCGCGCTCGGAGTGGCCGTCGGCTATCTGGCCACCGGCGACGCCGTCCGCCCCATCACGATGATCCTCTACTTCGGTCTCTCGGTGCTGGGCGGGCTGTGGATGCCGACCACCACCTTCCCCGGCTGGTTGCAGAAGATCTCCTCCTGGCTGCCCACCTACGCCTACGCCGGACTCGGCCAGTCCATCGAGCTGGGCGACGCCCCGCACGCCAAGGACCTCGCCATCCTGGTGGTGTCGTTCCTGCTCTTCGCGGGCGGCGCGGCCTGGCTCTACCGCAAGGACACCCGGAAGGCATGAGCGGCGGCACGGACGGTACACGCGGCGCGGCGGAGGTGCCGCTGTCCATGGGCGGCCCCCCGCGCAACAGGCGGGCGGAGCGCAGCAGGCTGCTGTGGATCGGCATCTGGCTGGCGTTCCTCGCCGACCCGGTGCACGAGCAGTTGGACGGCCGGCACTCCACCACCGGCACCGTCCTCGGCTGGATCGGCCTCACCGCCTTCGTCGGCAGCTACTTCGTGCTGGTCTTCCGGCATATGAGCCGCCCCGTGGAACGGCACCTGGTGTGGACGGTGCTCGCCCTGCTGCTGGCCCTGGCGCTGCTGCTGTCGCTGACCCTGGGCGAGGCCTGGCGCACGCTGTTCGTGTACCTGTCGGTGGCCTGCGGGGCGACCCTGCCGCTGGCCACCGCCCGCTGGACCATCGTGGCGGTCACCGCCGTCATGGTCGCCGCCGGCCTCCCCGGTGGCAGCGCCTTCGAACTGGGCCTGGTGGTGCCCGCCCTCCTCGGCGGCCTCGCCATGACCGGCGTACGCCAACTCGTCATGGTCACCGTCGAGTTGCGCCGCGCGCGGGCCACCGTCGCCCAACTCGCCGCAAACGAGGAGCGGTTGAGGCTGGCAAGAGATCTGCACGACCTGCTGGGGCACTCGCTGTCGCTGATCACGCTCAAGAGCGAACTGGCCGGGCGGATGCTGCCCGGCCAGCCGGAGAAGGCCGCCGAACAGGTCGCCGACATCGAACGGGTCAGCCGCCAGGCCCTGGTGGACGTACGGGAGGCCGTGACCGGATACCGCCGTCCGCAGCTCTCCGGTGAACTCGCCGGCGCCCAGGTCGCGTTGACCGCCGCCGGCATCACCGCCGAGGTGCCCCAGGTACAGGACGGCGGCCCGGAACTCCCCGAAGGGCTCACCGGGGAACGGGAGTCGGCACTGGCCTGGGCCTTGCGCGAAGCCGTCACCAACGTCGTACGGCACAGCGGGGCCCGCCGCTGCACCGTCACCCTCGGCGCCCGGCAGACCCTGGACGGCGGGCACCTCGAACTGGCCGTCACCGACGACGGCACTGCCGGCCCCACCACTCCGGGCAACGGCCTCACCGGGCTCGCCGAGCGGCTGGACGCGGTGGGCGGGGCACTGGAGGCGGGCGCGGCACGCGGCGGCTTCCGGCTGGTGGCACGGGTACCGCTGCCCCCGCCCACGGCCCGCGAGGACGGCACCGGGGACACCGTAGGATCCGCCGTATGAGCCGCACGATCCGGGTCCTGCTCGCCGAGGACCAGTCGATGGTCCGCGAGGCACTGGCCGCTCTGCTCGGCCTGGAGGACGACATCGAGGTCGTCGCGCAGGCCTCCCGGGGCGACGAGGTGCTCGACCGGGCCCGCGAGCACCGGGTGGATGTGGCGCTGCTCGACATCGAGATGCCGGGCTGCACCGGGATCGAGGCGGCCGCCCGGGTGCACGCCGAACTCCCCGCGGTGAAGCTGGTCGTCCTCACCACCTTCGGCCGCCCCGGCTACCTCCGCAGCGCCATGGAGGCCGGTGCCGACGCCTTCCTGGTGAAGGACGCGCCCGCCGCCCAACTCGCCGCCGCCATCCGCAAGGTGCTGGCGGGGGAGCGGGTCATCGACCCCTCGCTGGCCGCGGCCGCACTCGCCGGGGGCGCCAATCCGCTGACCGAGCGGGAGCGCGAGGTACTGCGCGCCGCGGCCGACGGCGCCACCAACGCGGAACTGGCCCGCACCCTGCACCTCTCCCAGGGCACGGTACGCAACTACCTCTCCGTCGCCATCCAGAAACTCGCGGTACGCAACCGCGCGGAAGCGGTCAGCACCGCCCGCGACAAGGGCTGGCTGTGAGCCGCCGACTCCCCGGAGTTCCAGGTCAGTTGAGCATGGCGCGGGCGGCGCGGGCCTGACCGCGGAGCCGTTCCGCCGCCGCCTCGTCGACCACCGCGACCACCTCCGCGTACGCCTCGTACTCGGCCGCGCCGGACAGGTAGTCGCCGCGCTGCACCAGGAGTTCGGCGCGCTCCTGGCGCAGCTTCGCCGGGTGGGAGGGCAGCAGCAGGGACAGCTCCAGTGCCCACAGCGCCACCTCCGAGTGCTCGGGCCGGGCGGCGGCCCAGGCCCGGATGTTGTTGAGGATCCGCAGGACGACCTCGTCGGTGCGGGCCGCTTCCTGGATGTCGGAGTCGAGCGGCGCGCCCGTCGCGCCCGCCACCAGCATCCGGGCGTCCTCCCCGACGAGGATCCGGCCGCTGTCGAAGGGGTCGGCCAGCACCCGCTCGCCGGGCCGCCCGAAGCCGACCACGAAGTGCCCCGGCAGCGCCACCCCGTACACCGGGCCGCCCGCACGCCGGGCCACCTCCAGCCACACCACGGACAGCAGGATCGGCAGGCCCCGGCGGCGCCGCAGCACCGAGTGCAGCAGGGAGGAGTCCAGCCGCTGGTAGTCGGCGGGCAGCCCGTGGAAGCCATGGCGCCCGCCCAGCAGCTCCCCCACCGCCTCCGCCCAGGCCAGCGGGGTACCGGGCTGATACGGCAACTCCCCGGCCAGGCGGTCGAGTTCCATCTGCGCGGCGTCCATACCGGCCTGGTCCAGCGAGCCGTCCGCGCAGGCCGCCACCAGCAGGCAGAGCGAGGTCAGATCGGGCCGCTCACCGCGGGCCTCCTCGGCGAAGGCCCGCCGCAGTTCGGCGGCACGCTCGGGCGGCGGGGGAACGGGCGGGGCGAACATGACAAGGAGCCTCTCGAAGGGCGGACATGAGGGGGACGGGGAAGCAGGGGTTGACGGGAGAGCCTAGGGCTCGCGGTGGTGGTGGTACGTGTGGTGTACCCGGAAGCCGAGGCCCTCGTACAGGGCGTCCGCCGCCGGGTTCCCGCGTTCCACCTGGAGCCAGGCGGCGCCGGCGCCCTCGGTGAGCGCCTGCCGGGCCAGCGCCGCCATGACCGCGGTGCCCAGGCCGCGCCGCCGCTGCTCCGGTGCCACCTCCACCGCCATGAACCCGGCCCACCGCCCGTCCACCACACACCGCCCGATCGCCGCCGGTACCGGCCCGCCGTCCGGGTCCGGCACCGTGGCGAACCACACCGAGGGGCCGCCGGACAGGACCTCCAGCACCTCGGGGCGCGGCCGGGTGAACCGCTGGTAGCGCCGCAGCCATCCCTCGTCCACCGACCGGGCCAGCCGCACCCGGTCCGTGTCTCCGGTGTCTCCGGTGGTTCCGGCGTCGCCGGTGTCCGCGAGCCGGGCCAGCGCCCCGATCCGCAGTTCCGCGGTCACCTCCAACTCCCAGCCCAGATCGGCCAGTCGGGCGCACAACTCCTCCTGGGTGCCGCGCGCGCCGGTCGCGGTCTGCACATACGCGGGCAGGCCGCGCCGCGCGTACCAGGCGCGGACCGCGGCCAGCGCCTCGGGCAGCGGCAGGCCCGGATCGCCCAGCGGGAGCACCGAGTTGGCGCGGCGGGTGAAGCCGCCCGCGGCGCGCAGCCGCCACTCGCTGAGCGCCTCCTCCTCCACCGGCGGCCAGGCCCGGGCGGCCACCCGCGCCAGCTCCGGATAGTCCGCCGCGGGGCCGCGGCGCCGCGCCGGCGCGTCCGGCACCACCTTGGCCGCGACCACCGAGCCCTCCGCGATCCGGACCGGCTCGCCGGTGCGACGGGTGATAGACATCACACCCTCGGTCCAGGAGGTCAGCACCCCGACCGTGTCGGTGAACGTTTCACCCGCCCCGCCGCCCGTCCGCAGAGAGCGCACAGACACACGTTTGCCGACGTCAGCGGCGGTTATCCGGACTGCGAGACGCCCACCGGCAGCGAATTCCACGGCTCTGCCCACCCCTCCTGTACGGATCATGGCCCGGAACGGAGATACTAGGTGCGGGCATCGACGACGCCGCGCTCCCGCGCGCCTGGCGGCGGGGCCTGAAGAGGCCCGCCAGCGCCCTACCTAGGAGGAACGACAGCGTGACCTACGTCATCGCGCAGCCTTGTGTCGACGTCAAGGACAAGGCGTGCATTGAAGAGTGCCCGGTCGACTGCATCTACGAGGGTCAGCGGTCCCTCTACATCCACCCGGATGAGTGCGTCGACTGCGGCGCCTGTGAGCCGGTCTGCCCGGTCGAGGCGATCTTCTACGAGGACGACACCCCGGAGGAGTGGAAGGACTACTACAAGGCGAACGTCGAGTTCTTCGACGAGCTGGGTTCGCCGGGCGGAGCGAGCAAGCTCGGCCTGATCGAGCGCGACCACCCCTTCATCGCCGCTCTCGACCCGCAGAACCAGTAGGCGGCGGCGCGCTCCGGCGCGCGACCGCGGTCCCGTAGGGCCTGTCCGGCGGTTCCCGCGGGGCAGGCCCTCGGGCGATCCGCCGTACGTACAGGAAAGTGAGCCCCCGTGTCCGCAGTCGCAGCGTCCCTCGCCGACCGGCTTCCCGCGTTCCCGTGGGACAAGCTCGAACCGTACAAGGCGACCGCGGCCGCCCACCCCGGCGACATCGTCGACCTGTCCGTCGGCACCCCCGTCGACCCGGTGCCCGAGGTGGTGCGGAAGGCGCTGGTCGCGGCCGCCGACTCGCCGGGCTATCCCACCGTGTGGGGCACGCCCGAGCTCCGGGACGCGATCACCGGCTGGTGCGGGCGGCGGCTCGGGGCACAAGGGATGACGCACCGCGGGGTGCTGCCCGTCGTCGGCTCCAAGGAACTGGTCGCCTGGCTGCCCACCCAACTCGGCCTCGGCCCCGGCGACACCGTGGCCTACCCGCGGCTCGCGTACCCCACCTACGAGGTCGGCGCCCGGCTCGCCGGCGCCCGGCCCGTCGCCTACGACGACCCGACCGGACTGGACCCGCGCGGCCTGAAGCTGCTCTGGCTCAACTCCCCGTCCAACCCCACCGGCCGGGTCCTGGACGCCGCCGAACTCACCCGCGTCGTGGTCTGGGCGCGGCAGCACGGGGTCCTGGTCCTCAGCGACGAGTGCTATCTGGAACTGGGCTGGGAGGCCGACCCGGTCTCGGTACTGCACCCCGAGGTGTGTGGCGGCTCCCACGAGGGCCTGCTCGCCGTCCACTCGCTGTCCAAGCGGTCCAACCTCGCCGGGTACCGGGCCGCGTTCCTCGCCGGTGACGAGAAGGTCCTCGGGGAACTGCTGCTGATCCGCAAGCACGGCGGGATGATGACCCCCGCCCCCACCCAGGCCGCCGCGGCCGCCGCCCTCGGCGACGACGCCCATGTACGGGCGCAGCGCGAGCGGTACGCGGCCCGCCGTACCAAGCTCCGCGAGGCGCTGCTGGCGCACGGCTTCCGCATCGAGCACAGCGAGGCCGGCCTCTATCTGTGGGCCACCCGCGGGGAGTCCTGCTGGGACACCGTCGCCCACCTCGCCGGACTCGGCATCCTGGTCGCGCCCGGCGACTTCTATGGCCCGGCCGGCGACCACTTCGTCCGCGTCGCCCTCACCGCCACCGACGAACGCGTCGACGAAGCGGCGACCCGTCTGACCGCCTGAACCCGCCCACCGGGGTCTCCGGGAGGCGGGTCCAGGTGGTCGACGGCACGGCCGAGCCGTCAGGAGAGCGGCAGTAGCCCGGTGACCGCGGCGGTCTGGTCGGTGACGGGAGCGGTCTTGCCGGCGGTCTGATCGGCGGCCGGGGCGGCCTGGCCGCCGGTGTCGCCGGCGAGTTCGGTGACGTGCTGCGTGGCGTCACCTGCGGTGTCGGTGACGCCCGCGCCGTCCAGCGTGCTGAGTCCGGACAGGCCGGTGGCGGGCAGGGGTGCCGCGTCGGCGGGGCCGGCCACTCCGACCACGGGCGCCGCTCCCGCTGCGACGAGCAGCGCGGCACGGGCGATCCGGCGGGTCAGGGTGAAGGACATGGTGCTCCTTATAGGGGGGTGGGAGTCGGCAGTTGCGCGTCCGGTCCGCGGGGCGCGGCCATCGCGGCGTCGGCTTCCACCCGATGCCCGGACGCAGTGACTACCGCACGAGCCCCGCGAAGGTTGCGGTACGGCCGCGCAAAGAGTTGGCAATGGGGCGGCGGGCGCGCCTCAGCGTCCGCTCGCCGTGACGATCAGCACCGAGTCGGACCCGCGGCCGCCCGCGGAGTGCGCGGCGGGCGCGTCCGCAGCGCGCCAGGCCCGCGCGCCCGCGCCCGCCGCGCTGGGCTTCCACTGGCGCCCGGCGTAGGCGACCCGTTCGATGTGCAGGGCGGCCGCGTTGGCCACCGCCCAGTGCGCCAACTCCCAGCCGCGGCGCCGCCGTTCGGCCCCGGCCGGTACCGGCACGGTGACCGTGTGCGCGCCGCCCGGCCCGGCCGCGGGCGTCCGCCCGGTGGCGGAGGTGCCGGGGCGGGGTCTCTTGGTGCCGGCGCGGTCCGAGGGGCCGGTGGCCGCGGCCTCGTCGAGGACGCCGCGGCCGAAGTCGCGCACCAGCGCGGTACGCACCCGCTCCGGGTCGCCGCGGCGCCCCGCGGGCCCGCCGCCGCAGCTCAGGCTGGCCGCGGAGTGCCCGGTGAGCGCCGCGGACAGCAGTCTGGCGTCCGGCTCGTGCTGGGCGTAAGCCTCCGGGAATCCGCTGCGCTGGACGCGCTGCGCGGCGACGGTGAGCGGCAGACCGGTGTAGCCGGGCACCTTCGCCAGATGCTCGTAGAAGCGGCCCGCCGAGTAGGTCGGGTCCATGATCTGGTCGGCGGTGCCCCAGCCCTGGGAGGGCCGCTGCTGGAAGAGGCCGAGGGAGTCCCGGTCGCCGTGGTCGAGGTTGCGCAGCCCGGACTCCTGGATGGCGGTGGCCAGGGCGATGGTGACGGCGCGCGGGGGCATACCGCGGGAGGTGCCGACGGCGGAGATGGTCGCCGCGTTCACCGCCTGCACCGCGCTGAGCCGGAACACCTTCCCGTCGCCCCGCCCGGACACCACCTCGCACCGCCCCTGCGAGCGGCCCGAGGAGCCGTACTGGACGACGACATAACCGCCGAGCGCCAGCAGGACCGTCACCGCGGCCCCGGTGCGCAGCAGGCGGCCGTGTCTGGCGGGTCGGCGGGCGGCTCCGGTCACATGCCCAAGGTACCGAAGCCCCGTCAGCCGCCGGTGATCAGGACGTCCTTGCCGGTCCGGGCCGCGGCGGCGTCCGGCGGCGGCCGGTCCTGCGGAGCCGTGGCCGGGTGCCACGGATTAGGGTCGGGGCATGGATCAGAGCCCCCTCGACCTCACCGCGGACGCCGCCCGGCTCACCGCCCAGCTTGTCGACTTCCCCTCCGAGAGCGGCAGCGAGAAGCCCCTCGCGGACGCCGTCGAGGCGGCGCTGCGCACGCTGCCCCACCTCACCGTCGACCGGCACGGCAACAACGTGGTGGCCCGCACCCGCCTGGGCCGCCCGGAGCGCGTCGTGCTCGCCGGGCATATCGACACCGTGCCGATCGCGGACAACCTGCCCTCGCGGCTGGACCCCGACGGAACGCTGTGGGGCTGCGGCAGTTGCGACATGAAGGCCGGGGTCGCCGTCCAGCTCCGGATCGCCGCCACCGTCCCCGCCCCCAACCGCGACCTCACCTTCGTCTTCTACGACAACGAGGAGGTCGCCGCGCACCTCAACGGCCTGGGGCAGGTCGCCGAGGCCCATCCCGACTGGCTGGAGGGCGACTTCGCGGTGCTGCTCGAACCCTCCGACGGGCAGGTCGAGGGCGGCTGCCAGGGCACCCTGCGGGTCCTGCTGCACACCAGGGGCGAGCGTGCCCACTCGGCCCGCAGTTGGATGGGGTCCAACGCCATCCACGCCGCCGCCCCCATCCTGAACCGCCTCGCCGAGTACCGGCCGAGGTATCCGGTCATCGACGGCCTGGAGTACCGGGAGGGCCTCAACGCGGTCGCCGTCCAGGGCGGCGTGGCCGGAAACGTCATCCCCGACGCCTGCACCGTCACCGTCAACTTCCGCTATGCGCCGGACCGTTCGCCCGAGGAGGCGCTGGCCCACGTCAAGGAGGTCTTCGCGGACTGCGGGGTCGCGGAGTTCACCGTCGACGACCACAGCCCCGGCGCGCTGCCCGGCCTCGGCCACCCGGCGGCGGCTGCCTTCGTCGAGGCCGTCGGCGGCACCCCGCAGCCCAAGTACGGCTGGACCGATGTGTCCCGTTTCAGCTCCCTGGGAGTGCCCGCCGTCAACTACGGGCCGGGCAATCCGCACCTCGCGCACAAGCGGGACGAACGGGTCGACACCGCGAAGATCCTGGCCGGCGAGGAACGCCTCCGCGCCTGGCTGATGGCCTGAATCCGACCTGCTCACGTCCTGATATCCACAGGTACCCCCGCAGGTTGTCCACAGGTGTCCCGCGCTTAACCCGCGTAGATCTACGCTGAAGAAGCACGACTACGGTTCGGGCCCCCGCCCGGTGCCGCCCCGGCCTCCGCGCCGGGCCGGCAGCGGGCGGGGCCCGTCAGCGGAGGGAGCGGATATGGGCAATTCCGAGGGCGGCAGGCGTCCCCCGGCGGAGCAGCGGCTGGGCCCGGTGCTGCGCAGACGGGGCCAGATCAAGCCCGGCACCACGGACCAGCGGCTGCTGGACTCGGCCGGACCTTCGGAGTGGGTGCACACCGACCCCTGGCGGGTGCTGCGCATCCAGTCGGAGTTCATCGAGGGCTTCGGCGCCCTCGCCGAACTCCCGGCCGCCATCAGCGTGTTCGGCTCGGCCCGCACCCCCGTCGACTCCCCGGAGTACGAGTCGGGCGTCCGGCTCGGGCGGGCCCTGGTGGACGCCGGCTTCGCGGTGATCACCGGCGGCGGCCCCGGCGCGATGGAGGCCGCGAACAAGGGCGCCTTCGAGGCGAGCGGCACCTCGGTCGGCCTCGGCATCGAGCTCCCCTTCGAGCAGGGCCTCAACGCCTACGTCGACATCGGGCTGAACTTCCGGTACTTCTTCGTCCGGAAGATGATGTTCGTGAAGTACGCGCAGGGCTTTGTGGTGCTGCCCGGCGGGCTCGGCACCCTGGACGAGCTGTTCGAGGCGCTGACCCTGGTGCAGACCGAGAAGGTCACCCGCTTCCCGATCGTGCTCTTCGGCTCCGCCTACTGGGGCGGCCTGGTGGACTGGCTGAAGAACAGCGTCATCGCCCAGGGCAAGGCGGCCGAGAAGGACCTGCTGCTCTTCCACCTCACGGACGACGTGGACGAGGCGGTCGCCCTCGTCAGCAAGGAGACAGCCCGCTAGCTCCAGCCCGCCGGCTCCAAGCCGCGGCCGTGCGGCGCGCCGAGTCGTGGCGCGCCGTGACTGCCGTCCGGCGCTCCCGTGCGGGCGTCAGGCCAGGCCGCGGCGGGCCACGGTGGGTGGGCGGTGGCCCTGGATGGAGGCCACCATGTCCAGCACCTGACGGGTCTCGGCCACCTCGTGCACGCGGTACACCCGCGCGCCCAGCCAGGCCGAGACCGCGGTGGTCGCCAGGGTGCCCAGCAGCCGTTCCCTGACCGGGCGGTCCAGGGTCTCCCCGACGAAGTCCTTGTTGGACAGCGAGACCAGGACCGGCCAGCCGGTCGCCGCCATCTCGTCCAGCCGGCGGGTGGCCTCCAGGCTGTGCCGGGTGTTCTTGCCGAAGTCGTGCCCCGGGTCGATCAGTACCGACTCGCGCGGCACGCCCAGTGCCACCGCCCGCTCGGCCAGTCCGACGGTGACCCGCAGGATGTCCGCCATCACATCCGGGTAGCCGACCCGGTGCGGGCGGGTACGCGGCTCCGCGCCGCCCGCGTGGGTGCAGACCAGGCCCACCCGGTGGCGGGCGGCGACCTCGGCCAGCTCGGGATCGACGCCGCCCCAGGCGTCGTTGAGAAGGTCGGCCCCCGCCTCGCAGACCGCCTCGCCGACCTCGTGCCGCCAGGTGTCCACGCTGATCACCACGTCGGGGAAGCGGCGCCGCACCTCGGCGACGAAGCCGACGGTCCGGCGGGCCTCCTCCGCCGCGGACACCTCCTCGCCGGGCCCGGCCTTCACCCCGCCGATGTCGATGATCGCGGCGCCCTCCGCGACGGCCTGCCCGACCCGGTCGAGTGCCGGCTCGTCGAGGAAGGTCGCGCCCTGGTCGTAGAAGGAGTCCGGGGTGCGGTTCACGATCGCCATGATCACCGGTTCGCGGTCGCCGAACTCGCGCCTGCCCAGCCTGAGCATCCCCTTGGCCTTCCTCTCCCGATCCAGCCCTGATCCGGGCCGCCGGACCCGTAGGCAGATCCCGCCCGGCCGTCTTCGGCCGCCTGCGACCCTAACCGTCGGTGCGACATGGCACGATCGGACCCTGCAAACCGCACGTACCGCATCCAGCCCGGAGGCCCGCGCAGATGCTCCTGTTCCTGTTCCTGGTCGTCGCCCTGGTCGTGGTGGTGGCCGCGGTGACGCTTGTCGCGGTGGGCGGCGGCGAGGGCGGCACCCTGCCCGAGGCCGCGCCCGAGCGCCTTGCCGACCCGCTGCCCGAGCACCGGCCGGTGGACCGCCACGACGTGGAGGCACTGCGGCTGCCGCTCGCCCTGCGCGGCTACCGCATGGCCGAGGTGGACGACGCGCTGGGCCGGCTCGGCGCCGAACTCGCCGAGCGGGACGAGCGGATCGCCCACCTGGAGACCACCCTCGCCGGCACCCACGCCCGCGGCGGAGGCGAGCCGCACTGGTACGGGGGCCCGGACGGGGCGGCCGACCGGGGCGGCAGCACCCGGGCCTCGGTGGAGACGGCCGTCGAGGACGCGGCGGTCGACGAGGAGGCCGACCGCGGCCCCGGCCGGGGGCAGCAGTGAGCGGCGAGGTGCTGGCAGGCCCGGACGGCGCCCTGCGCTGCCCGTGGGCGCTGTCCACCGAGGACTATGTGACCTACCACGACGAGGAGTGGGGCCGCCCGGTCCACGGCGACGACGCCCTCTTCGAACGGCTCTGCCTGGAGGCCTTCCAGTCCGGCCTCTCCTGGATCACCATCCTGCGCCGCCGGGAGGGCTTCCGCGCCGCCTTCGCCGGGTTCCGTATCGGGGAGGTCGCCGCGTTCACCGAGGCGGACCGGGAGCGGCTGCTCGCCGACACCGGCATCATCCGCAACCGCGCCAAGATCGACGCGACCCTCGGCAACGCCCGCACCCTCGCCGACTGGGAGCCCGGACGGCTGGACCGCCTGATCTGGTCCCACGCCCCAAAGCCGGCCGACCGGCCCGCACCCCGCAGCACCGCCGAGGTGCCCGCGGTCACCGACGAGTCGACGGCCCTGGCGAAGGCCCTGAAGAGAGACGGCCTGCGCTTCATCGGCCCCACCACGGCCTACGCCCTGATGCAGGCCTGCGGCCTGGTGGACGACCACCTCAAGTCCTGTATCGCACGCCGTAGTTGACGCCCCACGGCCGCCCGGCCGCCGCCCTCCCCGCACCGGCGAGACGGAGGCATTCCCTCCGGTATATGTCCGTGCGGGTGCTCCCGGCACGGTTCGCGAGGGCGTCGGCTTTCCGGGCGCCGGGTGTGACCTGCGTCAAAGAAATCCGGGCCGGTGTGGAGCCCGCGGTGGCGGAGTATCGCAGGCGGCTCACCGAATTGAGGCGTTTTGCGGAAGTGCGTTGCGCAAGCGATGCCTACCGATGTTGGTCATCGGGTCCTGAGATGCGGGATAATGGCAGGGAAGCAATGTGTTCGACGCCGGTGACGTGTGCCTTGGACGGGCTGCGCGCGCCCTCTCCGGGGCCGTCGGCTGAGATGAGCTGGTTTCAGGAAGGGGAAACAGCATGGCGGCCATGAAGCCGCGGACGGGTGACGGCCCGCTCGAGGTGACCAAGGAGGGGCGGGGCATCGTCATGCGCGTTCCGCTCGAAGGCGGCGGTCGGCTGGTCGTCGAGCTGACCCCGGACGAGGCCGACGCCCTGGGCGACGCCCTCAAGAAGGTAGTCGGCTGACCTTCGTCCGCTACTTCCCGCGCGGGCGGGGATGAGCCGCGACCTCGACTGTTCAGTTGCCCCGGCATCGTACGCGGTGCCGGGGCACTGACGTGTTCGGGGCGAGCCGCCCGGGGATACCGGGACGCGGACAGACGTCCGGCCGCGAAAGGGTGGGACGGAGGTTCAGCGTTTGACCGCGCAGAGCAGACCGTCGCCCACCGGCAGCAGCGCGGGCACCAGCTCCTGGCTCTCCCGCACCGCCCGCGCCAGCTCCCGCAACCGCACCACCTCGGCCGGCTGCGGCCCGACCCCCGTGGTGCGGCCGTCGGCGAAGACGCCCTCGAAGCAGACCAGCCCACCGGGCCGCAGCAGCCGCAACGATTCCGCGAGGTACTCCAGGCACTCGGTGCGGTCGCCGTCGCAGAAGACCAGGTCATAGCCGCTGTCCGCGAGCCGCGGCAGCACATCGAGCGCCCGGCCGGGGATGAAGCGGGCCCGGTTCGAGGCGAAGCCGGCCGCGCGGAACGCCTGCTTGGCGAACTGCTGCCGGTCCGGCTCCGGATCGACGGTGGTGAGCACCCCGTCCCCGCGCATCCCCAGCAGCAGATGGATACCGGAGACCCCGGTGCCGGTCCCGATCTCGGCGACCGCCTTGGCGCCGGCGGCGGCCGCCAGCATCCGCAGCGCGGCGCCGGTACCGGGCGACACCGGGCGCAGCCCCGCCTCCCGGGCCTGCTCCCGGGCCCAGCGCAGGGCGTCGTCCTCGGCGACGAATGCGTCGGCGAACGCCCAGTTCGTCTGCCGGTTGCCGGTAATCGCCCTCTCCTGTCCGCTCAGAGCCCGCTCCCTTCGGGGCTCCCGATCGCTGGCCGTGACTTTATCGTCCCGCGCTGCCGCGTGGCCGGGACGGGAGGTTCCGGACGGGCGGGAACCCGCGCCGGGGGTCGGACGTTTGAGAGGCGGGGAACGGTACGACCGCACACGATCTCCCCGACGGGAACACCAAATTCACGTAAAAACGCTTATCCGGAGCTAACGGGCGAGGTGGCTATGGTAGGGACTCCACTCGACACCACCAGAGCCGACAGGGGAGGTGCGGCGACGCCCGGAGGGCGGGGCGGAGTGCTGAGGCGCTTCTTCAGACCGTCGGGCGAGCCGAAATCTGTGACCGAGACCGCTGACCGATTCCGCTCCCACGGCCACAAGGACGTGGGGGGTGCCGCCGAGCCAGACTCCGCGCCGACCGCGACCTTCGCCACCGATGCCGAATCGCAGGCGTGGACTCCGCCCACCTGGGAGGAGATCGTCAGCACACACAGCGGCCGCGTCTACCGCCTCGCCTACCGCCTCACCGGCAACCAGCACGATGCCGAGGACCTCACCCAGGAGGTCTTCGTCCGCGTCTTCCGCTCGCTGTCGACGTACACCCCGGGCACCTTCGAGGGCTGGCTGCACCGCATCACCACCAACCTCTTCCTGGACATGGTGCGCCGCAAGCAGCGCATCCGCTTCGACGCCCTCGGCGACGACGCGGCCGAGCGCCTGCCCAGCCGCGAGCCCTCCCCCCAACAGGCCTTCCACGACACCCACTTCGACGCCGATGTGCAGCAGGCACTCGACACCCTGGCGCCCGAGTTCCGCGCCGCCGTCGTCCTCTGCGACATCGAGGGCCTCTCCTACGAGGAGATCGCCGCCACCCTCGGCGTGAAGCTGGGCACTGTCCGCAGCCGTATCCACCGAGGCCGTTCCCAGTTGCGCAAGGCGCTCCAGCACCGGTCGCCCGAGGCCCGGGCCGAGCGCCGTGCGCTCGCCGCGGCCGGAGCCCCCGTGCTGGGAGGAGGGGGCGCGGGAGCGTGAGTGGATCACATCCGACACCCGCCGAGCAGCACCTGGGCGACCGGCTCGCTGCTCTGGTCGACGGGGAGTTGGGCCATGACGCACGCGAGCGCGTCCTGGCCCACCTGGCGACCTGTCCCAAGTGCAAGGCCGAGGCCGACGCGCAGCGGCGGCTGAAGAGCGTCTTCGCGCAGGCCGCGCCCCCGCCGCCGTCCGAGAGTTTCCTCGCCAGGCTCCAGGGCCTGTCCGGGGAGGGCCCCGACGACGAGGGCGGCCCCGGCGGTCCCCTCGGCGGCCGGCCCGGCCTCGGCGGTTCCCCCTTCGCCGACCGGGCCTCCTTCACCGAAGGACCCGAGACCCCTTTCGCCTACACCCCGGCCCCGCACACCCCCGTCCTTCCCGGGCGGCAGGGCTTCCGTATCCATGAGGTGAGCCGGCCGGAGCAGGAGCGGCCCGCGCCGCGCGGCCGGCGCCGCTTCGCGTTCGCCGCGGCCGGTGCGGTGTCGCTGGCCGCGATCGCCCTCGGCGGTGTCACCGTCGGAGCGCCCACGGCCTCGGGCGACGGCAGTACCCGGGCCGACGCCAGCCCGATGCGCAGCCAGGGCGGCAGCGGCAGCCCGTCCGGCTCCGATACGCGGCGGCGGGGCGGCGGTCCGCTGCTCACCCAGGGGTCGCGGTCCGGCGGGATGCTCGCCACGCCCCTGTCGCCCGTCGAGGTCAGCGCCCCGCTGCTGCCCGGAGTGCCCGCGCCGGTGGGAGCGCCGCCGGACATGGTCAGCCTGCTCGCGGCACCGATGCTGGCGGGCGGCGCCGCCATGCCCCCGCCGATCGCCCCGGCCGTCCGGCAGGCCCCCGGCTCCGGCAGCTCCGCGGACCGCGAGTCGGCGGCCCCCGCCCCCGGTCTCACCCGCTTCGACACGGGCGCCCCCGCCGAGCCCCTCCCCGCCTCGGACGGCCCGGCTCGCCGGCTCAACTGACCGTACGGGGGCCCGGGTTGGGCCCCCGTATCCCGGTCGCCCGGTCCGCTGGGCGGGCGGCGCTGCGGCTCGTACGCGGAACCTGGTTGAATCCAGGGTGGGCCGCGCCGTCCGCAGCAGGGCGCGTGGTACCGGGATCAGTGGTTGCGGTGGTTCACCGCGTGACTGCCCGCGGCCGTGCCGCAGGCCAGGTGTTGGGGAGAGCATGGGCGAGGGGAAGTCCACAGACCGCACATGGTGGAGCCGGCCCCGCCCGGCCCAGCCCGACCCGGCCCCCGCCACCTCCGATTCCGGAGACTTCACCCTGGCGAAGCCGGCCCCGGCCCCGGGTACGGCTTCGGAAGCCGGCACTCCGGAGGCGGGCGCGGAAGGGCGCGGCGCTGACGGGGGCGGGGTAGCCGTGCCGTCGCCCGAGACCCCTGCCTCCGGCGAGACCCCGGCCGCTCCCAGCAAGACCCCAGCCGGTGACCCGGGGGCGGAACGGCCGCGTCCGCTGCACGACCCCGACCCGTACGGCACGCCGCCCTACGGTGAGCCCGGACCCTGGGCACTCGCCCCGCCCGTACAGCACCCCCGGGCGACACCGCCGCACGGCACCACCACCTCCGGGGCGACGGCCAACGCGGCGCCCGAGTCCCCCGCCGCGCCCCAGGCACCGGCACCGCAAGCACCGGCACCCCAGGCCCCCGCGCCGCCCGCCGTACCGTCACCGGCTCCGGCGCACTACGCCCCGCCGTCCTTGGACAAGCCGCAGCCCTCGCCACCGGGAGCCCCCGCTCCGACCATGGGCGCAGCGGCCCCGCACCAGCCGGCGCCCGACCACGCCCCGGCCCAGGGTCCGTATCCGGGGGGTGGGGGCGACGAGGTCTGGGGGCGGTACGACCCGTGGGCGGTGCGGCCCTTGCAGCAGACCGGTGGGGAGCAGGCCGGGGCGCGGCGGAGTCGGCGCGGTGCCGTGGTGGGCGTGGTGCTGGTCGCGCTGATCGCCGGGGTGCTGGGCGGGGTCGTGGGTGCCGCGGTGGAACGGGAGGGTTCCGTCACCGACGTACATCTGCCGCAGGCCGGGCCCGAGTCCGCGCAGCGGGCGCCGGACAGTGTCGCGGGGATCGCCGCGGCCGCCCTGCCCAGCGTGGTCACCCTGCATGTGCGGGGCGCCCAGGAGCAGGGCACCGGTACCGGCTTCGTGCTCGACGGCAAGGGCCACATCCTGACCAACAACCATGTGGTGGAGCCCGCTTCGGACGGCGGTGAGATCACCGTCACCTTCAGCGGCGGACAGTCCGCGAAGGCCCGGGTGGTGGGCCGCGACACCGGCTACGACCTGGCGGTGGTGAAGGTCAGCGGGGTCACCGGCCTCAAGCCGCTCGCCCTCGGCAACTCGGACAACGTCCAGGTCGGTGACCCGGTGGTGGCCATAGGCGCCCCCTTCGACCTGGCGAACACGGTGACCTCCGGCATCATCAGCGCCAAGGAGCGCCCCATCACCGCGGGCGGCGGCGACGGCGGGGGCAGCGACATCAGCTATGTGGACGCCCTCCAGACCGACGCCCCCATCAACCCGGGCAATTCGGGCGGCCCGTTGGTCGACGCCAAGGCGCGTGTCATCGGTATCAACAGCGCGATCCGCTCGGCGGACGGCGGGCAGGACACCGAGGGCGGCCAGTCCGGTTCCATCGGGCTGGGCTTCGCCATCCCGATCAACCAGGCGAAGCGCGTGGCCGAGGAGCTGATCAACGACGGCTTCGCCACCCACCCGGTGCTGGGCGTCACCCTCGACATGGACTACACCGGCGACGGGGCCCGGGTGGCGGCCCGGGGCAATTCCGGGGGCTCCGCGGTGGAGCGCGGCGGTCCGGGGGCGAAGGCGGGGATCCGCGACGGTGATGTGATCAGCCGGGTCGACGGCAAGGCGGTGCACTCCGGGGAGGAGTTGATCGTCCGGATCCGGTCCCACCGGCCGGGCGACCGGCTGGAGTTGACCCTGCACCGCGCCGGAAAAGAGAAGAAGGTCTCCCTTGTCCTGGGGGCGGCAAAGGGAAACTGACGGCAAACAATCTCGGAAAACCCTCCAGGTGGCGGGGGTGGCGGGCCCGTGGCCAGTACCGGAGCGGCCCCCTCGCCGGGTACCGTGGGCGGGGCCTTATCGGGGGCCGGTGGATGGAAGAGACCTGCTGAGGGCCGGGACGTCACGAGGAGCTGACCGTGTTCAATGACATAGGCCCACTTGAGCTGGTGACGCTCGTCATCCTCGCTGTGCTCGTCTTCGGTCCGGACAAGCTGCCCAAGGTCATCCAGGATGTGTCCCGCACCATCCGCAAGATCCGCGAGTTCTCCGAGAGCGCCAAGCACGACATCCGCAATGAGCTGGGCCCGGAGTTCAAGGACTTCGAGTTCGAGGACCTGAACCCGAAGACGTTCATCCGCAAGCAGTTGGACAACGACGAACTGGGCCTCAAGGAGATCCGCAGCAGCTTCGACCTCAAGAAGGAGATGTCCGAGGTCGCGGACGCGGTGCACGCCCGGGACGGCGAGCCGGCGGCCTCCGCGTCCGGCGGCGGCCGGATCGACATGACGAAGAAGCCCGAGGGGCCGAGCCTGTCGAAGAAGAGCGCTCCCGCGGACACCCGGGAACTCCCCCCGTTCGACGCTGACGCCACCTGAGCCGCCCCCGCTGGGCCGCGCCCCGGCCCCAACCGCCCCCGGCCGCCCGGCCGCTGACCGACCGCACCCCGGCCGATCACCGTCCGGCCTGCTCAGGGGCACCGTGCGGCCCACCCGTTCGACCCATCCGTGCCCCGTCCGGCGGCCGGTGCCCGGTGCACCGGAAGACGGGTCGCTATCCTCCTTGTCGTTGTGCGGACCGGAGTAGAGATCGCCCGAAGGGGGGCGGGCCGCTCCGGACCGACGAGAACTAGGAGGCGTCCGGGCAATGGAGACGACGAGTCGGGTGGGCGAGCGGCCCGCCGCGGAGGGCGGCACACGGAACCGGCCCGTGCCGGGAGACATCGACGGCTTCCTGGCCGCCCCCTTCCCCTGGTACGGCCTCGACGACGCCTTCACGGGTCCTCGAAGACTCCTCACCGTGGCCTCCTCGGGCAAGGGCGCCGTGGAGCACGGTGCGATCGGGCACGGGGACGAGCCGGTCGTCTACAACGAGGGGCGGGACCCTGACGACGTGGACCGGTTCGCCGTCGTCATCACCGTCGGCGCCAGCCCGTCCCGGCGTTCCGCGGACGGCACCGGGCTGCTGGAGGCGACCTCGGTCTCGTCGGCGGCCTGGCTGGCGGGTGTGGGGTTGCTGTCGGTGACCTGGCCCGGGCAGATGGACCACGCGCTGCGCGACGACTGGCTGGAGCAGCAGACCGAGACGGCCTGGGCGCTCGCCGACGACCTGACCGGGTCCGCCTGGTCCTCACTGTCGCTGCCGGTGGACGGTACGCCCGCCGAATTCCACTACCGGGAGTCCGAGTTCGGCTGGATCCTGGCCGGCAGCACCGACCGCGGGGTGCACCTCGGCGCCTACGGCCGCGGGATGAGCGCCTACGGTCTCGGCTTCTCCGTGGTCAAGGACATCACCGCCTACGCCTGAGCCGCACCGCCCGCACACACCGGAGGGGGCGCCGCCCGAAAGCGGCGCCCCCTCCGGTGTGCGGTTCAGAACTTGTTGCTCGGGGTGAGACCGAGGGACATACCGGACAGGCCGCGCTGGCGTCCGCCGAGCTTGCCCGCGATGTCGCGCAGCGCCGCGCCCGCGGGCGAATCGGGATCGGTGAGCACCACCGGCTTCCCCTCGTCACCGCCCTCCCGCAGCCGTACGTCGATCGGGATGGAGCCGATGACGGGGACCGTGGCGCCGGTGGTGCGGGTCAGGCCGTCGGCGACGAGCTGGCCGCCGCCGGTGCCGAAGACGTCGACCATCTCGCCGCAGTGCGGGCAGGGCAGGCCCGACATGTTCTCCACCACGCCGGCGATCTTCTGATGGGTCTGCACGGCGATGGCACCGGCCCGCTCGGCGACCTCCGCCGCCGCCTGCTGCGGGGTGGTCACCACCAGGATCTCGGCGTTCGGCACCAACTGCGCCACGGAGATCGCGATGTCCCCGGTACCGGGCGGCAGGTCGAGCAGCAGGACGTCCAGGTCGCCCCAGTAGACGTCCGCGAGGAACTGCTGGAGTGCCCGGTGGAGCATCGGGCCGCGCCACACCACGGGTGCGTTGCCCGGGGTGAACATCCCGATGGAGATGACCTTCACCCCGTACGCGGTGGGCGGCATGATCATGTTCTCGACCTGGGTGGGCCGGCCGTCGGCGCCCAACATGCGGGGCACGCTGTGACCGTAGATGTCCGCGTCGGCGACGCCCACCTTGAGGCCGTCGGCGGCCATCGCCGCCGCCAGGTTCACCGTCACCGAGGACTTGCCGACGCCGCCCTTGCCGGAGGCCACCGCGTACACCCGGGTCAGGGAGCCCGGCTTGGCGAAGGGGACCTCGCGCTCGGCCTGTCCGCCGCGCAGTGCGGTGGCCAGCTCGCGGCGCTGTTCGTCGCTCATCACGTCCAGGGTGACGTCCACCGAGGTGACGCCCTCCACCCGGGAGACCGCCTCGGTGACGCTTCGGGTGATGGTCTCGCGCATCGGGCACCCGGAGACCGTGAGATACACGGTGACGGAGACGGCGCCGCCCGCGCCGATCTCCACCGATTTGACCATCCCCAGCTCGGTGATGGGCCGATGGATCTCGGGGTCGTTCACCGTCGCCAGTGCTTCGCGCACCGCGTCTTCCGTAGCCATACACAGATAGTACGGGGGCGGTGTGCGTGAGCGGAGGGGTGGTCGCGGGCCTCTCCCGGGGCGGGGGGTCTCAGTCCTCGTGCGGGTCGCCGCGGCCGGGCGGGGCGGAGTGCAGGGGCGGGGGGAGGCGGTCGTCGAGCTGCCTGACCAGGTCCTCCAGTTCGGAGCGGATCCAGTCGCGGGTGGCGACCTCGCCGAGACCGATGCGCAGCGCCGCGACCTCCCGGCTGAGGTACTCGGTGTCCGAGATGGACCGCTCGTTCTGCGCCCGGTCCTGCTCCAGATTGACCCGGTCCCGGTCGTCCTGCCGGTTCTGCGCCAGCAGGATCAGCGGCGCCGCGTACGAGGCCTGGAGGGAGAGGGCCAGGGTCAGGAAGATGAACGGGTACTGGTCGAAACGCAGATGCGTCGGGGCGAAGACGTTCCAGCCGACCCAGGCGATGATCGTCACTGTCATCCAGACGATGAACCTGCCGGTGCCCAGGAAGCGGGCGATCCGCTCGGACATCCGCCCGAAGGCCTCCGGGTCGTACTCGGGCAGCAGCCGGCGGCGGGGGGCCAGCGGCTGGTCCAGGCGGATCCGGGGGGCGCGGCCGGTGATGTCGTTGCGCCCCTCGCGGTCACGTTCGGCCGGCACCGTTCACCTCCCCCGCGGAGCCCGGGGCCTCCTCGGCGAGATGGAACTCGTTCTCCCGCCAGTCCTCGGGCAGCATGTGGTCCAGTACGTCGTCCACGGTGACCGCCCCCAGCAGCGAACCGCGGTCGTCCACCACCGGCGCCGCCACCATGTCGTAGGTGGCGAAGAAGCCGGCCACGGCGGGCAGCGCGGTGTCGGGGGCCAGGGTCTGGAGGTCGTCGTCCAGGATCGAGCCGACCAGGGTGAACGGCGGGTCCCGCAGCAGGCGTTGGAAGTGCACGGTGCCCAGGTACTTGCCGGTGGGCGTCTCGTCCGGCGGGCGGCACACATAGACCTGCGCGGCCAGCGCCGGGGACAGGTCCGCGTTGCGCACCCGGGCCAGCGCGTCCGCCACCGTGGAGTCCGGCCGCAGCACCACCGGCTCCGTCGTCATCAGCCCGCCCGCGGTCCGCTCCTCGTAGGCCATCAGCCGCCGTACGTCGGCCGCGTCGGCGGGGCGCATCAGGGTCAGCAGCCGCTCCATGTCGGCCTCGGGCAGCTCGCCCAGCAGGTCGGCCGCGTCATCGGGGTCCATCGCCTCCAGCACATCCGCGGCGCGCTCCTCCTTCAGATTGCCGAGGATCTCGATCTGGTCGTCCTCCGGCAGCTCCTCCAGTACGTCGGCGAGGCGGTCGTCGTGGAGGGCGGAGGCCACCTCGGCGCGGCGCTTGGGGGAGAGGTGGTGCAGCACGTTGGCCAGGTCGGCGGGGCGCAACTGCTCGAAGGTGGCGAGCAGGTTCTCCGCGCCCTGGCCCTGCTCCTCCAGGGCGAAACCGGTCACCGCGGACCAGTCCACGACCAGCGTCTCGCCCTTGTTGCGCCGGAAGGCACCGCTCTTGCCGCGGCCCTTGCGGATGAAGACGCGGTCGATCTCCCACTCGCGGCGCGCGGGCCGCGGCTGGATCGACACATCGAGGACGGTGACCTCCTCGCCGGTGTCCGCCAGCCGCACCCGCCGGTCCAGCATCTCGCCGAGGACCAGCCGCTCGGTGGGCCGCTGCTCGAAGCGCCGTACGTTCAGCACGCCGGTGGTGATGACCCGGCCGGACTCGATACCGGTGACCCGGGTCATGGGCAGGAAGATGCGGCGGCGGGTGGGGAGTTCGACCACCAGGCCCAGCAGCCGGGGCGGGCGGCGGGCGGCGGTGCGGTGCCAGGAGCCGTCGGCGCTGCGCTCGACGTGGCCGGTCTGGTCGCGGAGCATCGCGACCAGGTCCCGTACCCGGCCGGTCTGGTCGCCGTTGGGGTCGAAGACGGCGGCTCCCGACAGATGCGAGACGAAGATCCGCGGGGCGCCTCCAGCCATGCCGTGCGCCTCCTCCGGTCCACCGGGCCGACCGCCGTGGCGGTGCCGCGCCACCCGGTCTGTCCGTCAACTGAGCGAATACGGCCTCCACGTTAGTCCGTCCCGTTCTGGGGTGCCCTGGCGGGAGCCGCCGTGAGCGGGGGACGGCGGCGCGCCCCGGCACCGGTACGCTGCGGTACGCCGACGACCCGGTACGAGAGGCGGCTTCCCCCTGTGTCTGCGATCGCCCTGCGCCGTTCCCGTGTGCTGACCCTGGTGAGCACGGTGTGTGCGGGGCTGCTGGCCACGGGGACGCTGGCGGGCTGCGGCGGCGGCAGCAGCGGAGGCGATCCGGACGCGGGGACCAACGGGGCGGGCAAGCTGACGGCGGCGAAGATCCAGGCCAAGGCCCGGTCCGCAGCCCAGGCCGCCCGCACCGTACGGCTCTCCGGCACCGTCGTCAGCAACGGCCACCCGTACCGGCTGGACATGCGGCTCACCGGGGACGGCGGCAGTGGTGCGGTGACCTTCAAGGGCCGCACGTTCCGGCTGCTGCGGGTGGGGGAGCACCTCTATCTGAAGGCGGACGCCGAGTTTTGGCAGCAGCGCGACGGCGAGGCCAAGGACTCGGCGGCGGCGCAGAAACTCGACGGCAAGTACGTCAAGGTCCCCCAGGGCGACCCGGCCTACGACCAGCTCTCCGTTTTCACCAGCAAGAAGGACCTGCTGGGCGGGCTGCTCACCCTGCACGGCACCCTCCGCAAGGGCGACCGCGGGCGTACCGGCATGGTCCGCACCGTGGCCGTCCAGGGCGACAAGGGTGCGGGCGGCACCCTCGATGTCTCGCTGGAGGGCAAGCCGTACCCGGTGCGGCTCAAGCGGGCCGGGAACGCGGGCACCCTGAGCCTGACCGACTGGAACCGCGGCTTCGACCTCAAGGAGCCCGCCGACTCGGACACCCTCGACTACGGCCAGCAACTCCCCACGTCCTGACCGCGCAGCCTCAGCGGTCCCCGCGCCGCGCCCGGGACCGGCGACCGAACATCAGTCGCGGTACGGCGGGTTGGGCGGGGCCGCGGGTGATGGCGGGGGTGGGCAGCGGTACGGCGGCGAGCGAGCCCTCGGGGTGGTCGGTGAGCGCGTCCCGCGGTTCCAGGCGCAGCACCCGGCAGTCGACGGCCCAGCGGTCCAGCAGGTGCTCGGCGTCGACCGCGTTGAGGCGCTTGCCCTTCAGCTCGCCGGTCGCCGTCTGCCAGGCCTCGGTGCCGGGCGTCAGCTCCGCGACCCGGGCCGTCCAGGCGACGAGCCGCCCGCCCTTGTCCTTGCTGCGGACCGTGACCCGGGCGGTGCCGCCGTCGGTGAGGCCGGGCAGCGGCTGCTCGTCCGGGCCGTCGCCGACGAGGAGTGCCGCGCCCTCGTGCCAGACGTGCCACAGGGCGCGGGCGGGTCCGGTGGGGCCCTGCACCCAGATCAGGCCTGACTTCTTGGTGGCCTCCTCGACGAGGGCGCGGCCGAGCAGCTCAGATGTCATGGGGGAAAGCGTATGGCCTGCCGGTGGGGCGGTGGTCAGAGCCAGCCGTTGCGCTTGAGGATGCGGTGGATGCCGAAGCAGATGGCGACGGTGACGCCGACCACCAGCGGGTAGCCGTAGCGCCACTTGACCTCGGGCATGTAGTCGAAGTTCATGCCGTAGACCCCGCACACCATGGTGGGGACCGCGATGATCGCCGCCCAGGAGGTGATCTTGCGCATGTCCTCGTTCTGCGCGACGGACGCCTGGGCGAGGTTGGCCTGGAGGATGGAGTTGAGCAGCTCGTCGAAGCCGACGACCTGCTCCTGTACACGGGTGAGGTGGTCCGCGACGTCCCGGAAGTAGTTCTGGATGTCGGGGTCGATGAGCCGCATCGGGCGCTCGCTGAGCATCTGCATCGGCCGCACCATCGGCGCCACCGCCCGCTTGAACTCCAGTACCTCGCGCTTGAGTTGGTAGATCCGGCCGGCGTCGGTGCCGCGTGAGGTGCCGCGGCCCTTGCGGGGGGCGGAGAAGACCTCGGTCTCCACCTCGTCGATGTCGTCCTGCATGGCGTCGACCACCGCGAGATAGCCGTCCACCACATGGTCGGCGATGGTGTGCAGGACCGCGGAGGGGCCCTTGGCGAGCAGCTCGGGGTCGTCCTGGAGGCGGTGGCGCAGGGCGCGGAGCGAGCCCTGGCCGCCGTGCCGGACGGTGATGAAGAAGTCCCGGCCGGTGAAGCACATCACCTCGCCGGTCTCCACGATCTCGCTGGTGGCGGTGAGTTCGGCGTGCTCCACGTAGTGGATGGTCTTGAAGACGGTGAAGAGGGTGTCGTCGTAGCGCTCCAGCTTGGGGCGCTGGTGGGCGTGGACGGCGTCCTCCACGGCGAGCGGGTGCAGGCCGAACTCCCGGGCGATACCGGCGAATTCCTCCTCCGTCGGCTCGTGCAGGCCGATCCAGGCGAAGCCTCCGTTGCGGCGTACCTGGAGCATCGCCTCGTGCGGGCTGAGCATGGTGGCCGAGGGGACCCGGCGCCCTTCGCGGTAGACGGCGCAGTCGACCACGGCGGTCACGGCGGCCGGGTCGCGGGTGGCGTCGTAGGCGTCGTACGGGGCGCCGTTCTTGCGGCCGGCGGGGCGGACGGCGGCGCGCAGGTCACGGATCATCGACATGGGGCAGGCTCCTCTGGACAAGGGCCGCCTGGCGACGGGTGGAACTGCCCGGAATGGGGACGTTCTGCAGACCGCCCCGAGAAATCTCGGGGAGCGGAGTTTGGCACGTCCACAAAGCGGGGAGCACCGCAACGTCGCGGTGGCAGCTTCGCTACTGACTCGGATCTGACCGATCGCAAGGATCAGCGGGGACGAAGCGCTCTTCCTACGGGTAGCGGCCCTCGGGCGCGGTACCGGCGCGGGGGGAAGTAGCTCGCGCGGCCGGACGGCGCCGCGGCTACCTGCTCAGCGGTCGGAAGAGCGGGTGGTACTGCACGGTCGACTTCGGTCCATTGCAGCCCCACCTCCTCCGGCCGGTCCCCCGTGGGGGAGTCCCAGAGGCCGGGGTGTTGACGCACGCGATGCCGCGTGCTGCCCCGACCAGCGGTCAAGCGTAGCAGCCGTGCGAGCTGTCAAGCCCCACTTTGCCCTGTGCATACCCGGGGGCTGTGGTGCGGGCCGCCGCACGGAGGCGGCGCCGGGCCGATGGCGGCCGGTGGCGCCTGGTGTCGGTGCGACCGGGCGTTCTGCCTATGCTCGCGCCATGGCTGACGTTCTCCCTCTCGTCGAGGAGCAGTTGCGTATCGCGTTCGGGGTGCCCGAGGCGCGGGCCGCGGTGACCTTCCTCGGTACCGACCGGATCGAGGTGCTGCGTTTCACCGGCGCCGAGGACGCGGAGGGCCGGCCGCTGGTGCGGTACGCCACCCTCGGGATGTCGGCGAGCCCCATGACCGATCCGACGGCGGCGCTCGCCGATCCGGAGCGCGGGCCGCGGGCCGAGCTGGTGCTGACGGTCGCCGCGGGCCGGGCCGGTACCGACGCGGTGCTCCGCCCGCTCGCCGTGCTCGCCGCCTCCCCGCAGGTGGAGGGCCTGGTGGTGGCGCCGGG
Organism: Streptomyces sp. NPDC058045; assembly: GCF_042885635.1. Lineage (NCBI taxonomy): Bacteria > Bacillati > Actinomycetota > Actinomycetes > Kitasatosporales > Streptomycetaceae > Streptomyces > Streptomyces sp. NPDC058045. The sequence continues at coordinate 56,789 of NZ_JBHVRR010000006.1, forward strand.
TGCCTCCCTCGACGTGGGTGAACCGCTCTGGCCCGAGGCGCCGTTCACCTCGGTGCTGGTCGCGGAGGGCGGCGGTCTGGTGCCGGATCTGGAACTGCCGGCGCCGAAGGAGGCGGTGCGTTTTCTGCCGCTGCTGCCGATGACGCCCAACGAGGCGGCCTGGAAGCGGGTGCACGGGGCGGCCGCGCTGCGGGAGCGGTGGCTGGACGCGGGGACGGACCTGCGCGATCCCCTGCGCAGGTCCGTACCGCTGGACTGAGTCCGGTCAAGTCGGCTGGTTCCGCCGTCAGTTGGCGAAGACGGAGACGCTGTCCTCGGTGGCGTGCCGCGGCTCCAGCTCCGCCGCCTCGTGGGTGAGGGCCCGGCGTCGCACCAGGACCACCACCGCACCGGCCAGCGCGGTGACCGCGGCCACCACGAACGGGATGTGGATATCGGTCCACTCCTCGATCTTGGGCGCCAGGAACGGCGCGGCGGCCGCGGCGAACCAGCGCACGAAGTTGTACCCGGCGCTGGCCACCGGGCGTGGTGCGTCGGAGACGCCGAGGGCCAGCTCGGTGTAGACGGTGTTGTTGACGCCGATGAAGGCACCGGAGAGGACGGTGCACACGACCGCCGCGGTGTGGCTGCCGTAGCCGAGGACCAGGACGTCGGCGGCGAGCAGTACCAGGGAGCCGCCGAGCACCTTCAGGGAGCCGAAGCGCTCCTGCATCCGCGGGGCGACCAGGACCGAGAAGACCGCCAGCAGCAGCCCCCAGGCGAAGAACACGGCACCGCTGCGGTACGGGCTCATGTCCAGCACGAAGGGCGTGAAGGCCAGCACCGTGAAGAACGTGTAGTTGTAGAAGAACGCCGAGGCCGCCACCGAGGCCAGACCGCCGTGGCCGAGTGCCTTGATCGGGGCGAGCAGCGAGGTCTTCTCCGCGGGCCTGGGCTGCTCCTTGAGGAAGGCCGCGATGCAGAGGAAGCCGACCGCCATCAGGGCGGCCGTGCCGAAGAACGGGTAGCGCCAGCTCGCGTCACCGAGCACCGCGCCGACCAGCGGGCCGCAGGCCATACCGAGGCCGAGGGCCGACTCGTAGAGCAGGATGGCCGCGGCGCTCCCGCCGGCCGCGGCGCCGACGATGACGGCGAGCGCGGTGGAGACGAAGAGGGCGTTGCCGAGCCCCCAGCCGGCCCGGAAGCCGACGAGTTCACCGACCGAGCCCGAGGTGCCGGCCAGCCCGGCGAAAACCACCACCAGCGCCAGGCCGGCGAGCAGCGTCTTCCGCCCGCCTATCCGGCTGGACACGAAACCGGTGACCAGCATGGCCACCGCGGTGATCAGGAAGTACGAGGTGAACAGCAGGGAGACCTGGCTGGGGGTCGCCTCCAGGCCCTTGGCGATGGACGGCAGGATCGGGTCGACGAGTCCGATGCCCATGAAGGCGACCACGGAGGCGCCGGCCGTGGCCCAGACCGCTTTCGGCTGCCGCAGGATGCTGGTGGAGCCGGAGTCGAACGGGTCCCCTTCCGCGGTCCCTCCGGTGCTGCTGCTCATGTGTGTGGTCCTCCGTGCCTACCGGTGATGACCGGTGAACGTGATGGTTGCCGTTTGCACATAATAAATTAGAGACCCTAATGAATGCAAGCTGCATCTAGTTTTCCCGGGGGAGCGGCGCGGTACGGATGGAGCGGGCCGGGCGGGTGCCGGTGCCGGTCCGGGGCGGTTGATCGTCCCTTGACGCGGCGACGACCAGGGAGGACTGTTGAGCGGTATGAGGGGCGAACCCAGTTGCCCGAAGTGCGGTGGCCGGGTCAGGGCTCCCGGACTCTTCTCCGACGCCTGGCAGTGCGATGTGCACGGCACGGTGTATCCGCTCCAGCCCGTGATCCCGCCCAGTGTGGAAGCCCTCGGCGTCGTCGTGAACCGCGCCCGGGTGCCGGTGTGGATGCCGTGGCCGCTGCCCATCGGCTGGCTCTTCACCGGTGTCGCCAGCGCGGGGGACGACCGCAGCGGCGGCCGGGCCACCGCGGTCGCCTGCTCCGGACCGGGACCCCTCGGCGGTATCGGCGAACTCGTCCTGGTGGCAGAGGAGTTGGGCGTCGGCCTCGGCGCCCGTTACGCCGGGCTCGACGGCCCCGACCCGGGCGCCTGCCTCGACGTGGAGAAGCCCCCGCAGGCCAAGGTCTTCGCCGCCGGCCGCCCCACCCCGCTCTGGCATGTCACCGCCGCCCCCGGCGACCGGGCCGTCTTCGCCGGCGAGGCCCTCGGCCTCTGGCTCTGGGCCGTCGTCTGGCCCGAACAGGCCGGCCTGCTGATGTACGACGAGCTGGTCCTCGCCGATGTACGGGACGCCGGTGCCGAGGTGGATCTGCTGCCCTGCGGGGCGCTCTCGCCGCGGCTGCTGTCGCCCTGACCCGGGGCGCGGGGCGCCGTCCGGGGCCGGTTACCCTGGAGCGTCACCCTTTGTCTGGCCCGCCTTCCGCCCGCCGGCCGTCCGCCCCGTCAGAGCCTGGAGTCCGCGTCGTGCGCATCGATCTGCACACCCACTCCACCGCCTCCGACGGCACCGACAGCCCGGCGGAGCTGGTCGCCGCCGCCGCGGCCGCCGGTCTCGACGTGGTGGCCCTCACCGACCACGACACCACCCGCGGGCACGCCGCCGCGGCCGCCGCCCTGCCGCCCGGCCTCAGCCTGGTCACCGGCGCCGAACTGTCCTGCCGCCTCGACGGCACCGGACTCCATCTGCTCGCCTACCTCTTCGACCCGGACGAGCCCGAGCTGCTGGCCCGCCGCGAGCTGGTCCGCGACGACCGGGTCCCCCGCGCCCAGGCCATGGTGGAGCGCCTGCGCGGGCTGGGCGTCCCCGTCACCTGGGAGCAGGTCGCCCGGATCGCCGGGGACGGCTCCGTGGGGCGGCCGCACATCGCGGAGGCCCTGGTCGAGCTGGGCGTCGTGGCCAGCGTCCCGGACGCCTTCACCACCGAGTGGATCGCGGACGGCGGCCGCGCCCATGTGCAGAAGTACGAGCTGGACCCCTTCGAGGCGGTCCGGCTGGTCAAGGCGGCCGGCGGGGTCGCCGTCCTCGCGCATCCCGGCGCCGCCCGCCGCGGCCACAGCGTGTCCGAGGTCTCCATCGCGGAGCTGGCCGCCGCCGGACTCGACGGCATCGAGACCGACCACATGGACCACGAGCCCGCCGTCCGCGAACGCCTCCGCGGCCTGGCCGCCGATCTCGGCCTGTTGCCCACCGGCTCCAGCGACTACCACGGCACCCGGAAGACCTGCCGCCTCGGCGAGTTCACCACCGACCCGGAGATCTACGGCGAGATCACCCGCCGTGCCACCGGCGCCTTCCCCGTCCCCGGCGCCGGCGGTACCGAGGTCGCCTGAGCCCCGAAGCCCGCCCCCTCCGGTCGGGTCTGATCGGGCCTCCGCTGCGCAACCCCGTGACAACCGGCGGCCGCCGTGGTCGAGTACGCCATGCCCTGACTCCGGCCACCGTGTACGCGGGCGAAATCTCCTGCTCTCCCCGTCCGGGCCGCCGAACGCCCGGGAATGTCCCGCAACCGTCGGCCGCATCCCCCGCGCGATCCCGCCTGACGGCCACCCACGACCCTGCAAGGCAACACCGTGTTCGACTTCACCCTCTTCGGCTCCCTCTTCCTCACCCTCTTCGTGATCATGGACCCGCCGGGCATCACCCCGATCTTCCTCGGGCTGACCTCCGGCCGCCCCGCCAGGACCCAGCGGCGAATGGCCTTCCAGGCCGTGTGCGTCGCCTTCGGCGTGATCGCGGTCTTCGGGGTGCTCGGGCACCAGATCCTGGACTACCTCCATGTGTCCGTCCCGGCGCTGATGATCGCCGGCGGGCTGCTGCTCCTGCTGATCGCCCTGGACCTGCTCACCGGCAAGACGGACGAGCCGAAGCAGACCAAGGACGTCAACGTGGCCCTGGTACCGCTCGGGATGCCGCTGCTCGCCGGGCCGGGGGCGATCGTCTCGGTGATCCTCGCCGTGCAGAAGGCGGACTCGGCGGGCGCCCAGGTGTCGGTGTGGGCGGCGATCCTGGCGATCCACGCCGTGCTGTGGTGTGTGATGCGCTACTCGCTGCTGATCATCCGCGTCATCAAGGACGGCGGGGTGGTCCTGGTCACCCGGCTCGCGGGCATGATGCTCTCCGCGATCGCCGTCCAGCAGATCATCAACGGCGTCACCCAGGTCGTCCACGGCGCCTGACGGGTGCGGACGCGCCGACGCCCGAGCCCCGCAACATCGGTGCGGGGCTCGGGCGTTGACGTCTTTCCGGTGACGCGGGCTACGCGTACCGCGTTATGAGGCGGGAGATTCGTGGGGCCGGATGTAGAGGCGCTGCCCGGTGGCGGCGGCCTGCTGAACGATCCGGTTGACGTAGGCGGCGTCCACCACGGTGCTGTCCACAGCGGAACCGTCGGCGTCGTCCAGGCGCATGATCTCGAAGCGCACAGGCTTCTCCCTTCGTCTGGTGATCCTCCTGAGGAGAACTTCTCTGATGCGGAACGCCCGGCACAGCAGTGCCTTGCGTCCCACCACGTTCACCTGGTCCAACGGTTCGGCGGCGTCAAACATTCCCTACACTAAGGAAAACTTTCGCGTATCTAATTACTGATGTCTCACCACCGGGTTTGTCGCTCCGCAGGGGCAGCGCGGACAATGAGCGGCCATGACTGACGCACCCCGAGCCGGCGGCCCCGCCCCCGGATCCACCGAGCCCGAGTCCGCCGCGCTCGACCGGCTCGACGCCCGGCTCACCGCGGGCCTGGACCGAGCCAACGAACTCCTCGCCCGGGTGCTCGCCGAGGTCTCCAGAACCCCGTCCACCCACGCGATCTTCGTCGACGCCGGCTATGTCTACGCGGCCGCCGGCCGGATCGTCGCCGGCACCGAGGACCGCCGCGCCTTCGACGTGGACGCCGGAGGTCTCATCGAGGCCTTCATCGACACCGCCCGCACCGTCTTCGCCGACAGCCGACTCCTCCGCGTCTACTGGTACGACGGCGCCCGGCGCCGTATCCACACCGCCGAGCAGCAGGCCATTGCGGAACTGCCCGACGTCAAGGTCAGGCTCGGCAACCTCAACGCCCACAACCAGCAGAAGGGCGTCGACTCGCTGATCAGGTCGGACCTGGAGTCACTCGCCCGGCACCGCGCGATCAGCGACGCCGCACTGGTCGGCGGCGACGAGGACCTGGTCTCCGCGGTCGAGGCCGCCCAGGGCTACGGGGCCCGCGTCCATCTCTGGGGCGTGGAGGCCACCGACGGCCGCAACCAGGCCGACGCCCTGCTCTGGGAGGCCGACAGCCAGCGCACCCTGGACCTGCGGTTCTTCAAGCCCTTCGTCACCCGCCGTACGGTCGCCAGCCCCGAAGGCGGCAGCACCCAGCGGCCCACCCGGGAGGACGTCTGGTTCGTCGGCGCCCGGATCGCCGCGACCTGGCTCGCCGAGCGCGGCCGGGACACCCTGGCCGAACTGCTCCCCGGCCACCCCTATCTGCCGGGCTCCGTCGACCAGGAGCTGCTGGTGGAGGCGGAGGGGCTGCTGAACTACTCGCTCCGCGGCCAGTCCGACCTGCGCCGCGCCCTGCGGGACGGCTTCTGGGAACACCTGCGCACCCGCCTCTGAACTCCCGTTCCCCGGACCGTAGTTGAGCTAGGAAGCCGGTGCTCAACGGCAGCGGTCCCAGAAGTCGGCCAGGGCGGTGGCCGTGGCCTCGGGCCGGTCGGTGTTGGGCGAGTGCTGGGCGCCGCGGACCACGGTGCGGTGGGCCGACAGCCGGTCCGCCATCGCGTCCAGCAGCGGCACCGGCCAGGTGTCGTCCCGCTCCCCGGACACCACATGCATGGGCAGCGGTACCGCCGCCAGCTCCGCGACCCGGTCCGGTTCGGTGCACAACTGCCGTCCGGTGGCGGTGAGTTGGGCCGGGCTGTTGGACAGCCAGCGCCGCCGCAGCGCGTCCTGGCCCGCACCACCGGGCCCGGTGTCGGTCTCCTCCGGCGGCTCCAGCTCCTGCATCGCGTCCCACACCTGCGCCATGTCGAGCACCGCCAGCGCGTCCTGCAACAGCTTCACCCGCTGCTGCTGCCCGGTGGAGATCCGCCCCGGCCCCGAGGACATCAGGGTGAGCGACCGGAACGGCGCCCGGTCCAGCAGCACCGCCGCCCGCGCCACCAGACCCCCCAGCGAATGCCCCACCAGATGCACCGGCCCCTCGTCCACCGCGGCCGCCTGCGCCAGCACATCCAGCGCCAACTCCCGCTGCGCGTAAGGCGCTTCGTCGTCCGCCGGACCCTTGGACTCGAACTGGCCGCGGCCGTCCACGGCGACGGTGCGGTAGCCGGCGGCGGCCAGCGGCAGATGGAGGGCGATGAAGTCCTCCTTGCTGCCGGTGAACCCGGGCAGCAGCAGGGCGGTACCGCGGCGGGTGCCCCCGGCGGGCGAGTCGATGGCCGCGAACTCCCCGCGCGGGGTGGCCAGTACGGTCCGGCGGGTGCCGGGGGGCGGGACGAAGGTGGGCGGCCGGCTCATGCGCCGGATGCTACCCGCGCTCCGCGGCCGGACGCCGCCGGAAACGGCGGAAGCGCCCACCGGCAGCCGGTGGGCGCTCCCATGGTGCCAGCGGGGCTCAGTCCTCCTGCGGGGCCGCGGCCCGGCGGGTCCGGGTGCGGCGGCGGGGGGCGGCCGGAGCCGACTCGTCCGCGACGGCCGCGGACTGCGCCGGCGGCGCACTGCTCGCGGCGGCCTTCTTACGGGTACGCCGCGGCCGGGCCGGCGCGGCCTCCGCGGTCTCCGCCACCTGCGCCGGGATGGCCGACTCGCCACCCGCCACAGCCTCCGCGGCCACGGCGGACTTGCGGGTACGGCGACGCGGCGTGCGCACCGTGGTCCCGCCGTCGGTGTCGGCCGCTGCGCCCTCGGCGAGTGCGGTCTCCGCGGCCGGAGCCGGCACGGAGTGCTCGGCGGTGGCAGCGGCCCGGGTACGCCGGCGGCGGCGCGGGGTGTGCGACGCGGTCGCGTCCTCGGTCAGGGTGTCCTGGCCGGCGGCGGAGGCGTCGACGGGAGCGCCGGCCCGGGTGCGCCTGCGCCGCCGCGGGGTGCGCTCGGGGCGCTCCCGCTCGGCGTCCTGCGTCCGCCCGCCGCGCTCGCGGGGCCCGGAGCGGCCGCGCTCACCGCGGCCACCGGTCTCGCCGAGGTCCTCGACCTCTTCGGCGGCGAGCCCGGCCCGGGTCCGCTCGGCCCGCGGCAGTACGCCCTTGGTGCCCTCCGGGATCCGCATCTCGGCGAAGAAGTGCGGGGAGGTCGAGTAGGTCTCGGCCGGGTCGTTGAAGTCCAGGTCGAGCGCCTTGTTGATGAGCTGCCAGCGCGGGATGTCGTCCCAGTCGACCAGGGTGATCGCGGTGCCGGAGTTCCCCGCGCGGCCGGTGCGGCCGATGCGGTGGAGGTAGGTCTTCTCGTCCTCCGGCGACTGGTAGTTGATCACATGGGTGACGCCCTCGACGTCGATGCCGCGGGCGGCGACATCGGTGCAGACGAGGACGTCGACCTTGCCGTTGCGGAAGGCGCGCAGCGCCTGCTCGCGGGCGCCCTGGCCGAGGTCGCCGTGGACCGCGCCGGAGGCGAAGCCGCGGCGCTGCAACTGGTCGGCGATGTCCGCGGCGGTCCGCTTGGTACGGCAGAACACCATGGCCAGGCCGCGGCCCTCGGCCTGGAGGATGCGGGCGACCATCTCCGGCTTGTCCATGGAGTGGGCGCGGTAGACGTGCTGGGCGATGTTGGCGACGGTGGCGCCCTCGTCGTCCGGCGCCGCGGCCCGGATGTGGGTGGGCTGCGACATATAGCGGCGGGCCAGCCCGATCACGGCGCCGGGCATGGTGGCCGAGAACAGCATGGTCTGGCGGCGCACCGGCAGCATCGCGATGATCTTCTCGACGTCGGGCAGGAAGCCCAGGTCGAGCATCTCGTCGGCCTCGTCCAGCACCAGGCACCGTACGTGGCCCAGGTTGAGCTTCTTCTGCCCGGCCAGGTCCAGCAGGCGGCCCGGGGTGCCGACGATCACGTCGACGCCCTTCTTCAGGGCCTCGACCTGCGGCTCGTAGGCGCGGCCGCCGTAGATCGCGAGGACGCGGACATTGCGTGCCTTGCCGGCGGTGAGGAGGTCGTTGGTGACCTGGGTGCACAGCTCGCGGGTGGGGACCACGACGAGGGCCTGCGGCGCCTCGGTCAGCTCCTCGGGCTGTGCGCGCCCGGCCTCCACGTCGGCGGGCACGGTGACCCGCTCCAGCAGGGGCAGACCGAAGCCGAGGGTCTTGCCGGTGCCGGTCTTGGCCTGGCCGATGACGTCCGTGCCGGAGAGGGCGACGGGGAGCGTCATCTCCTGGATGGGGAAGGGGTTGACGATACCGACGGCCTCCAGGGCCTCGGCGCTCTCGGGGAGGATTCCGAGCTGTCGGAAGGTGAGCGGCTGCGTAGTCAGGGTGTTGCCTCTTCTGTGAGACGCGGCGCGAGGCGAACGCGGGGGTCGTGACCGTGCCGGGGACGACCGGCCGCCTTACGAGGCTGGCCGGGTGGCGCGGGACCACTGCCGACGCTCCAGCGCTCGTACCGCTGAGGGGTGCCCCTCTCTGCCGCACGCCTTTGACGTGCTGCCGGAGGGCTGTCGGGGTCGGAGCCGATCGGGCCACCGACCGGGCATCCTCATGCATGTCCATGCGCTTGCGTCATGGACGGACCCGTCGATCGTTTCGAACGCTCCGCACGTCGCACACCCTGCGCGTCAGATGCTCTGACACGGCACTGGTACCGGCGTACACGGCCTCGAATAAACCGTCGGGCTCTTTACCACCATACCGCGTGCGGTCGCATTCGCGATGGGCGAAGTGTGTACGTAGTCGTTGTCACACTGCTCCCGGGGGGCCTTGCGGGGGGTCGGGGGCGGGCTATTGTGCGCTCTATGAGCACGCGTGACACGGCCGCTGACACACCCGCCACCGACGCCGACGAGGGCGGTGCGCCCCCGGAACGCACCGGGGTCGCCGCCCAGGACTGGGCGACCGCCGCCGCCGATCCGCAGTACCGGGCCGCGGTCATGGACCTGCTCGGCGCCCTGGCGTACGGGGAGCTGGCGGCGTTCGAACGGCTCGCGGAGGACGCCAAGTTGGCGCCGACGCTGGCCGACAAGGCGGAGCTGGCGAAGATGGCCTCGGCCGAGTTCCACCACTTCGAGCGGCTGAGGGACCGGCTGGCCGCGATCGGCGCGGAGCCGACCGAGGCGATGGCCCCGTTCCTGGCGGCGCTGGACGGCTTCCACAAGCAGACCGCGCCGTCGGACTGGCTGGAGGGCCTGGTCAAGGCCTATGTCGGCGACTCCATCGCCTCGGACTTCTACCGCGAGGTGGCGGCCCGGCTGGACTCGGACACCCGGGCCCTGGTGCTCGGGGTGCTGGACGACACCGGCCACGCCAGCTTCGCGGTGGAGAAGGTACGGGCCGCGATCGAGGCGGACCCGAGGGTCGGAGGGCGGCTGGCGCTGTGGGCCCGGCGGCTGATGGGCGAGGCCCTGTCGCAGTCGCAGCGGGTGGTGGCCGACCGGGACGCGCTCTCCACGATGCTGGTGGGCGGTCTGGCGGACGGCTTCGATCTGGCGGAGGTAGGCCGGATGTTCTCCCGGATCACCGAGGCCCACACCAAGCGGATGGCCGCCCTGGGGCTGGCGGCTTAACGGCGTCCGGCCGTCGTCAGGCGGTGGCTGAGCGGCGCAGCCGGCCCGGCCGCAGCAGCAGGCTCAGCAGGGCGACGGCCACGGCGAGCGCACCGAGCAGGGTCAGCACGGTGTGACCGGAACCGAGTGCGCTATGTGTGAGGAAGGCGCCGAGCAGACCGCCCGCGGCGCCGGTGCCGACGACCAGCCCGCGGGCGGGCAGCCGCCGCGCCAGGCTGCCGAGCGCCAGCAGACTCACGGCCACACCGACAGCGGCGGAGGCGAGTGCTTCCCAGAACATATGAGGTCCCTCCGCGGCGGGGTGCGTCTCGGACACCAGTGGTACGAGTTGGTCCTGCCCGGTCTACCCCAGGCCGACGGAACACAATCCTCCGCTAGGGGAGAACTGTGTGCCAGCGGTGAAGGGCGGCCGGGTTCCGGCCACCGCGGACGTACCCGGTGGGGGGTCCGGCGCAGCACGACGGCCCGGTGGTCGGCCTCGCGGCTCGTCCACCGGGCCGTCGCCCGGTACTGGTGCGCAGTGGGTCCGCGGCCGCGGAACCACCCGCGGCTACAGCGTGCTGAAGCCGACCTTGCGTGTGGTCGGCTCGCCCAGCTCGACGTAGGCCAGCTTCTCGGAGGGGACCAGGACCTTGCGGCCGTGGTCGTCCACCAGGCTCAGCAGCGGTGCCTTGCCGGCCAGCGCCTCGGCGACGGCGGTCTCGACCTCCTCGGCGCTCTGGCCGCTCTCCAGCACGATCTCGCGGGGCGCGTACTGCACGCCGATCTTGACCTCCACGACCTTGTCCCTCCGACGGTCAGTGAGATGCGCGGCCTGCCGCGCCGTACCCGCACACATTAGCCCGGTACGGGAAGCGCAAATGCCCCCGGTCGGCACGCCGGTAGCGAACACCGGGTGGGATCCGGGGGCGGTCCCGGCCGTGGGGCCGGGGGAGTGCGTCAGGAGTGCGGCTCGGCGCCCTGCAACGGGAAACCGGCGATACCGCGCCAGGCCAGCGAGGTCAGCAACTGCACCGCGGTGTCCCGGGGGATGGTGCTCCCGCTGGACAGCCAGTACCGCGCGACGACCTGGGAGACGCCGCCGAGGCCGACCGCCAGCAGCATCGACTCCTCCTTGGAGAGGTCGGTGTCCTCGGCGATCACATCGGAGATCGCCTCCGCGCACTGGAGGCTGACCCGCTCCACCCGCTCCCGCACCGCGGGCTCGTTGGTGAGGTCGGACTCGAAGACCAGGCGGAAGGCGCCGCCCTCGTCCTCTACATAGGCGAAGTAGGCGTCCATGCTGGCCGCGACCCGCTGCTTGTTGTCCGTGGTGGAGGCGAGCGCGGTGCGGACCGCCTGCAACAGGGCCTCGCAGTGCTGGTCCAGCAGCGCCAGGTAGAGGTCCAGCTTGCCGGGGAAGTGCTGGTAGAGCACCGGCTTGCTGACGCCGGCGCGCTCGGCGATGTCGTCCATCGCGGCGGAGTGATAGCCCTGGGCGACGAACACCTCCTGAGCGGCGCCCAGCAACTGGTTCCGCCGGGCACGGCGCGGCAGCCGGGTGCCGCGCGGGCGTGCCGCCTCTGTCTGCTCGGTGGCTGTCACGCCGCCTCCCAAGATCGTCCGTGTGCGGTGTGCGCCGCGCCGCCATCGTACTTTTCGGTAACTGTGATGCGCGCGGTGCGGGGGCAGGATTTCACGTACCGGACAGGTGCGGGACCTCTGCATAGACGGGCATAGTTCGCAAAAGTGATGGCCTGTGTCCGTGGATGGGTCTTTTGGTCAGCGGTAGTCGTCCTCATCCAGCTCGACCACCCTGGCCTGTTCTGCGCGGTCGCCTTCGTCGGCGGTGTCCGGATCGCCGTGCTCGTTCCGCACCTCCGTCTGTCGCGCCGCGACCTCGGTGTGCTGTTCGGCGGCGTCCGCCTCCGGGGCCTCGGTGTCCTCGGCCCGGTCGCGGGCCGAGTCGGGGTACGCCTCGTCGAACGTCTCTGGGTCGCTCGGGTCGACGCTCATCAAGCTGTCCTCATTCCCGGGCCGGGTGCCGCCGCCGGGTGGCGCGCCGCCGCCCGTGCCCTGCGGGCCGTGGTCATGTACGCGGCTGTGCGGCCGTGCCCGCCTGCGCTGCACGCGGGTGCGCCCGCCCACCGCCCGGCTCTCCGCCTTCGAGCGTAGGAGAGAGTCCGGCGGCGTGCCATGCCGCCGGCGGAGGGCGGGGGAACAACGGTGCGACGTGTGACGGCGAACACGCTTTGAGGGGCGTGATCGTCTCGTAACATTGCCGCATGTCTTCGACCGACCTGCCGCCCGTGCCCGCCGCCGTCCAGCCCTTGGTGGGAGCGGCCGTGGCGGCGGGGGAGCGGGTCCGCTCGGTGGGCCTGCCCGGTCTCACGCTCCAGGTGCGCGGCAGGCCGCCCGCCCGGGACGGCCTGCCGCCCGCCCTCTTCGTGCACGGACTCGGCGGGTCCGCGCAGAACTGGTCCGCCCTGATGCCGCTGCTGGACGGGCAGTTGGACTGCGAGGCGGTCGACCTGCCCGGCTTCGGCGAGTCCCCGCCGCCGGACGACGGGGACTACTCGGTCACCGCGCACGCCCGCGCCGTCATCCGCTATCTCGACGCCGCCGGCCGCGGCCCGGTGCACCTCTTCGGGAACTCGCTGGGCGGCGCCGTCACCACCCGGGTCGCCGCGGTCCGCCCCGACCTGGTCAGCACGTTGACGCTCATCTCGCCCGCCCTGCCCGAACTCCGCGTCCAGCGCGACGCGGTGCCCACCGGACTGCTCGCCCTGCCCGGCGCCGCCCGCCTCTTCACCCGCCTCACCCGCGACTGGACGGCGGAGCAGCGGGTCCGCGGCGTCATGGCCCTCTGCTACGGCGACCCGGGCCGGGTCTCCCCCGAGGCCTTCCGCGCCTCCGTCGAGGAACTCGAACGCCGCCTCGCCCTGCCCTACTTCTGGGACGCGATGGCCCGCTCCGCCCGCGGGATCGTCAACGCCTACACCCTCGGCGGCCAGCAGGGACTGTGGCGGCAGGCGGAACGGGTCCTCGCCCCCACGCTGCTGGTCTACGGTGGACGCGACCGACTGGTGTCCTACCGCATGGCGCAGAAGGCCGCCCGGGCGTTCCGGGACTCCCGGCTGCTGTCGCTGCCGGACGCCGGTCATGTGGCGATGATGGAGTACCCCGACACGGTCGCCGGGGCGTTCCGCGAATTCCTCGCCGACACGGGACGAGCCGCGTACGGGGACGGCCCGGCCGGAATCACACAGACCACGGCGGGCGCAGGTGCCGCCGCGACCGATACGGACGAGCCGGGCCGCACCGGCATGGGGAGCTGACAGGGCGCGTGGGACGTCACAGCCGCCGGGAACCGGCAGACCAGGACGACAGCACCCGCGCGGCCTCCGCCACCCCGGGCCGCCGCAGAGCCACCCCCCGACCCCCCAACGGGCCCACCGGCTACGGCACTTCGGCACCTGGTCCACTCAACGACCCGGCGGGCTACGGCACTTCGGCACCGCTCACGCCCAACGAGCCCGCCCGGCACCGCACTTCGGCCCCCGAGCCAGGGCCGGCGGCACACGGCACCCCCGGGTCGGGCACCCCCGGGTCGGGCACCCCCGGGCCGGGCGCCCCCAGGTCGAGCACCCCCGTGTTCGGCACGGCCGCGTTCGGTACTCCGGGGTTCGGGCGGCCGGGGGCGGGCGGTGCGCCGGTGTCCGGTCCGCGGGCCGACGGGCCTGCCGGGTACGGGAGTTCGGGGCGGGGGGCGGCACCGGATCCCGCAGGACCCGGCACGCCCGCGCAGGGGACCCCGGCGTTCCGCTGGCCCGGTCCCGCGCTTCCCGAGACCGGTGCGGGGGGCGATGCCGGGGGCGCCGGAGTCGGGGCCGTGGTCCGCGGCGGGCATCCCGAGCACCGTGAGCCGGGCGGCGGTTGGGGCGCGGTGAGCGGGGCCGAGGCCTCTGCCGGACCCGACGCGCCCTCCGTACCGCGGCACACGCCCGCGGGTGGCACGCCCCGCCCGGTGCGGCGGCCCGGTGGGCCGGGTGCCGTCGGGCCGGTGCGGTCGGCGGCCGGACCCGGGGCCGTGGCGCCACCGGAAGGGCCGCGTATACCCGGTCCGCGCCGTGAGTATCTGGACGCCTTCGACGACGAGGACGTCTTCGCCCCCCGCGGCTCCCGATTCCCCGTCGCCCTTCAAGACCCGGGCGCCGGGCGGGAGTTGGAAGGCTGGGGCGAGCCCGACGGGCGGGACGGTCTCGACGGGGACAGCGAGGAGGGTGGTCCGGAGGCGCCGACCCGGAGCAAGGGTGGCCGCGGGTTCACCTTCACCGGGATCGCCGCCGCGGCGGTCACCACCGTGCTCGCCATCGTCGTGGCGGGCCAGGTCGCCGACGGGCGCTCCGGATCCGGCGGCACCCGGCGCGACGGTTCCGGCGATGAGGCCTCCCGCCAGGACCAGCGGCCCGCCCCCGCCGCCCAGGTCGGCTACGCCCAGAAGATGAGCCGCAGTTACCCGCTGTCCCCCAAGCTGAAGGGCTCCGGCGCCTTCAGTGCCGTGCCCGGCCGGGACCGCGCCCCGGGCAAGGGCCGGCAGCTCCGCTACCGCGTCGATGTGGAGAAGGGCCTCGCCCTCGACGGGAAGCTCTTCGCCCAGGCCGTCCAGAAGACCCTGAACGACAAACGGAGTTGGGCCCGCGACGACCGCGCCTTCGAGCGGATCTCGTCCGGGAGGCCCGACTTCGTCATCACCCTGGCGAGTCCGGGCACCACCGCTGTCTGGTGCGCCAAGTCGGGCCTCGACACCACCGAGGACAACGTCTCCTGCGACTCGGCGGCCACCGACCGCGTCCTCATCAACGCCTACCGGTGGGCGCAGGGTTCCAAGACCTACGGCCCCGACCAGATGCACGCCTACCGGCAGATGCTCATCAACCACGAGGTCGGCCACCGGCTCGGCTTCAACCACGTCAACTGCACCCGGAACGGCGCGCTGGCCCCGGTCATGCAGCAGCAGACCAAGTTCCTCAGTCACAACGGCATCACCTGCAAGCCCAACCCCTGGCCGTTCCCCAACGCCTGACACGGCCAGACCGTCGCCGGGCGCACCACCCTGCGCCTCACGCTGAGTGAGTTTTTGCGCGTCCAAGGCCACGGAACGCGACCGGTGCGGGAAAGTTACGCGCGTTCACCCCTTTTGGTGGTGCGATGGACAACCGTCCGTCGCGCCACCGCCCCGCCTGCATACCTTCGTCCCGCTGCGAGCCGCCGGAGCGCCGGCGGCTCACCCAACGGGAGAACGGGGGTGTGCTCGTGCGGATCGGACTCCTCGCGGAGGGTGGTCCTCCGTATGCGGACGGTGCGACCGGGCTCTGGTGCGACCGACTGGTGCGCGGGCTGGAGCAGCACGAGTTCACGGTCTACGCGCTCGACCGGGACGCGCGCCGGGAGGTCGCCCGGCCGTGCCCGCTGCCCGCGCAGGTCCGCGCCGTGCACACCGCCCCGCTGTGGACCCCGGCCGAGGAGAACGCGGGCTACCGCCGCCGCGGCCGCCGCCGCTTCACCGACGCGTACACGGAACTCGCCGAAGCCCTCTGCGCCCCGCGCCCCGGGCCCGGCCCGATCGAGCCGACCCGGTCCAGCCCCCAGGCGGACCGTTTCAGCAACGCTCTGTACGCACTGGCCGAGCTGGCCCGTGAACTCGGGCCGCCCGGCGCCCTGTTCCGCTCCGAGCCCGCGGTCCGCGCCCTGGAACGGGCCGGCCGCAGCCCCGGCGCCCCCCTCCCGGTACGCGCCGCCCGCGTCACCGATCTGCTCACCGTCGCCGACCGGCTGGAACGCGCCCTGCGCCCGCTGGCCCTGGACTGGTACGACGAGGGCCTCGGCCGGGTGGATGTGGCGCACGCCACCACCGGCGGCCCCGCCGCCCTCGCCGGCCTGATCGCCCGCCACTTCTTCGGCACCCCCCTCCTCCTCACCGAGTACGGAGCCCAACTCCGCGCCCACCACCTGGAGTTCGGCCCGGACCACCGACCCGAGGGGCAGCGGCCCGAACCGGCTCCGCAGGCGCGGCACGAGACGCCCGGGGCCGCTCCGGTACGGGCACTGCTCGGCGCCTTCCACGGGCTGCTCGCAGCCGAGACCTACCGCCGGGCCGACGTGATCACCTCCGGCAACGCGCAGACCCGGCGCTGGCAGGAGCACTGCGGCGCCGACCGCGCCACACTGCGCACCGTCCACCCCGGGCAGGACGCGGCGCCCTTCGCGGAGGTGGGGGAGAGCGGCGACGGGGGCGAGCCGGGCACCCTGGTCTGGGTGGGGCGGATCGAGCCCGCGAAGGACCTGGTCTGCCTGCTGCACGCCTTCGCCGAGATCCGCCGGGCCGAGAGCACCGCCCGGCTCCGGATCATCGCCCTCCCCGATCCGCGGGACTCCGGCGGTGACCCGGAGCCCGGGGCACAGTCCGGCTGCGGTACCGGAACCGCCGGCGGCCCGGCCGAGGCGGACGGCTATCCCGCCCAGTGCCGGGCGCTCGCCGCGCAGCTCTTCCCCGACGAGGCCGACGGCCGGCACAGCATCGGCGCGAACCCGGTCTCCTTCGAGGAGCTGGGCGGTCCCGAGGCGCCGGACCTCGCCGAGGTGTACGCCGGGGCGGGAGTGGTGGTGCTCTCCAGCGTCATCGAGGGCTTCCCCACCGGCCTGGTCGACGCGATGTTCTGCGGCCGCGCCACCGTGTCCACCGACGCCGGGGCCGTGGTCGAAGTCATCGGCGGCACCGGTCTGGTCGTCCCGCCCCGCAACCCCAAGGCGCTGGCCGAGGCCTGCCTCTCCCTGCTGCGCGACCCCGGGCGCCGCGGACTGCTGGGCGCCGCCGCCCGCGCCCGAGCCCTCGAACTCTTCACCGTCGAGCAGAACGTCATGGCATTTCACGGCATTTACCTGGACCTGGTCTCCCACTCCCCGGCCCGCCCGATCGAGCCCGCCCAGCCCTTCGCCCTCCCCGCCGAAGCCCGACTCCCGGTGCCCTGGCGACCCGAACCCGCCCTCCCCTCCTGGACCGCGCAACCCGCACCCGAACCGGCCGAGGCGATCCGATGACCACGGAGGCAGCGACGGACGACACTTCTGGGGCCGGTGGGGCCGGCGGTGGCACCTCGGGCGGTGGGGCTTCGGGCGGTGGGGCTCCCGACGCCGGTACTTCGGCCGGTCGGGCCTCCGAGGCGACGGCTTCCGATACGACCGCCTCCGACTCGGCTGCCACCGAGGTGACGGCTTCCGTCTCGACCGCCTCCGACGCGACGGTGCCCGACGCCGACGCCGATCCCGGGGCGGCCGGATTGCCCGCCCCCGTTGTGCCGCCCGCCCGACGTGGTAGCGCCGACCCGGTCAAGGCGTTGCTGCACCGCCACCGCGACCTGTGTGAACGGGCCGTCGATCCGCTGGAGATCGCCGCCGGGCTGGAGGCGCACGGGATCACCGATCGCGCCGCCGCCCGCTTCCGGCACCGCGATGTCTTCTCGCTCGCCGAGGAGATGTACGCCCGCTCCGCCCACGACCCAGGGGCGGCCGGAACGCCCGCCCCCGCACCCGCGCCGGGCCACACCGGCTGGTGGTGCGTCGCACTGCTGCCGGGCCTGGCCGGAGCCCTCACCCTGGCCGCGATCCGGCTCACCGAGGGCCGGGCCCAACTCGCCGCCGCAGCAGTCGGGTTGGCCGCCACCGCCATGGCACTGCGCCTCGCGCTGCGCCACGGCCCGCTCCGTGGCCGCGCCCGCCGCACCACCCGGAGCTGGGGCTGCCTCCTGGTGGCCTATGCGGCGGTCGGCGACGGACTGCTGCACGAGGCGGTGTCCGGTGGGCCCGACGGACGCTGGCCGGTGGCCACCGCGCCGCTGCTCGCCCTCGTCTGCGCGGTGCTGCCCGCGGCCTGCGTCAGCCGGTTCTTCGCCGCCCGCGCGGGTCGTGCGGTGCGCGGCAGCAGAGGGCTGACCGAGTTCGCCACGTTCGCCCGGCCGCTGCTGCTGGGCTCGCTCGCGCTGTATCTGGCGGCGCTCGCCGCCCTGTTGTGGGGCGCGCACACCGTGCTCGGCGAAGACTCCGCGCTCCTCGGACCGGGCTGCCTGGGCGCCCTGCTGCTGCTCGGCAGACTGCTCACGGTGTACGGCTTCACCCATGCGCCGGCCGTGATGCTGGGCGCCGCCGCCTGTGCCGAAACGGCCGCTCTGGCCACGGTGTTCATCTCCTGGCTGCCCGGCTGCGAACCGTTCGGGGTGCCCGTGGTGCAGGCCGTCGACCTCGGCGGTCCTGGGGTGGTGCAGTCACTTGCCTGCGGCGGGGCGGCCCTGGTCCTCCTGCTCCATGCGGCGCGCGTACTGACCCGGGCCTCCGCCCATGCACCCGGCCGCCCGGAGCCCACCTGACGACGATCGGCCCGCCCATGCCATCCGGACCGGCGCCCGCCCCGACGGCCCCCAGGACCGCAGCGGCCGCCGCCGTTCGACGCAAAAGCCCCGAATCCCCACAGCCAGAAGCCCAGAAGCCGCGAAGCCGAGAACCGGC
Organism: Streptomyces sp. NPDC058045; assembly: GCF_042885635.1. NCBI lineage: Bacteria > Bacillati > Actinomycetota > Actinomycetes > Kitasatosporales > Streptomycetaceae > Streptomyces > Streptomyces sp. NPDC058045. The sequence continues at coordinate 75,068 of NZ_JBHVRR010000006.1, forward strand.
CGACCCCGCCGAAGCACCCCCGAGAACCCGGCCCACCCAGCCGGAGCCCACCGACCCCGACCGCAGCCCGGCGAAGTCTCCGGAACCCGAAACACCGCCGCTGTCGCGCGCCCCGGCCGCACCCGGCACCGGAGCGACCCGCCCTCCCCGCAGAACGCTGCAACCGCTCGAAGGAGAACGCACGATGACCCAGACCCTCACCCCCCGCTCCACTGTCGGAGGTGCCGCATGAGGGTGCTGCTGATCGGAGCCGGCGGATACCTCGGCCGGTTCGTGGCCGACCGGCTGCTCGCCGACCCCGCCGTCCAACTCACCGCACTGGGCCGCGGCGATGACGCCGACGTACGGTTCGACCTCGCCACCGGCAGCCCCGGGGCGCTCACCCGTTTCCTGGACGCCGTACACCCCGGCGTGGTGATCAACTGCGCCGGCGCCACCCGGGGCGGCGCCCGTGAACTGACCCGGCACAACACCGTCGCCGTCGCCACCGTCTGCGAGGCGCTGCGCCGCAGCGGATGCAGCGCCCGGCTGGTGCAGATCGGCTGCGGCGCCGAGTACGGCCCGAGCCAGCACGGCTCCTCCACCGCGGAGGACGCGGTGCCGCGTCCCGGCGGCCCCTACGGCGTGAGCAAGCTCGCCGCCACCGAACTGGTCCTCGGCTCCGGCCTGGACGCCGTGGTGCTGCGGGTGTTCTCCCCGGCCGGGCCCGGCACCCCGGCCGGCTCCCCGCTAGGGCGGCTCGCCGAGGCGATGCGCCGGGCCATGCAGTCCGGCGACAGCGAACTCAAGCTCGGCGGGCTCGGAGTGCAGCGCGACTTCGTCGATGTACGCGACATCGCGCGGGCCGTGCACGCCGCCTCCCTGTCCGCCGCGCAGGGTGTCGTCAACATCGGCTCCGGCCGGGCCGTGCGGCTGCGCGATGCCGCCGCGGTACTGGCCAGAGTCGCCGGCTACGGCGGTGCCCTGCATGAACTCGACGGCCCCGCACACCCGTTGCGGAGCACCATCGGGCACCCTCGCGGCGAGCACGACCACCCGGTGCCCGCCGCGTTCCCGTACCCCGACGGGTGCGGCAGTTGGCAGCAGGCCGATGTGCGCACCGCTCGCGACCGGCTCGGCTGGCGCCCCCGGATCAGTCTGGAGGAGTCCCTGGCGGACATCTGGATGGAGGCGGCATGTCGCATCTGACCTGCAGTACGCAGAGCGGCGCGGGCACCAGCACCGGGCTGGGCATCGGGGTGCCCGGCCTTGCGCACCCGCTGCTTGCGCCCGCCGAGTGGGCCGGGCTGACCCGCCCGCACACCCCGCTGCACTGGGTGGCGCTCGATGTGTCGGGCGGCCCGGGCTCCCGCCCCGACCCCCGCTGCCTGGACGCCTCGGGCCGGCTCACCCAGAGCGGGGCGACCGTACTCGGCCGCCTCGAACTCCGTTACGGTACGCGGGACTTCGGCGAGCTGGTGTCGGACGCCCACCGCTATCTGGACTGGTACCGGGTCGGCGGCTTTCTGCTCGACCGGTGCCCCACCGAGCGCATCGACCTGCCGCAGGTGCGCCGGATCACCTCCACGCTGCGGGCGATGCTGCCGGGCGCGCACCTCGTCCTCGGCCATGGCGGGCACCCCTATCCCGGTTACGCGGAGACCGGGGACCAACTGATCACCTTCGCCGGGCCGTGGAGCGAATACCGCTGGTCGCAGGTGCCGCAGTGGACCGCGGACTATCCGGCCGCCCGCTTCTGCCACCTGGTCCACGGGGTGCCGCGCAGTCATCTGGAGGAGGCGCTGAGAATCGCCCGCTGGCAGGGCGCGTCCACGATCTGGTTCACGGATCGGACGGATCCGGGGTGCGGGGCCGGCGCCTGGGAGGGGATGCCCGGGTACTGGGATGAAATCGTCTCGCGTATCGGACCACGTGTCTCGGAATGAAGAAGGGCGTGGCAGTGTTACGGCAAGAACGACCCTTCCGATATACCGACCAACGGAGTCCCCGTGTCGCTGCCACCCCTGGTTGAGCCCGCATCCGAGCTCACCGTAGACGAGGTCCGCAGGTACTCCCGCCACCTGATCATCCCCGATGTGGGCATGGACGGGCAGAAGCGGCTGAAGAACGCCAAGGTGCTCTGTGTGGGCGCCGGCGGTCTCGGTGCCCCGGCCCTGATGTACCTGGCCGCCGCCGGTGTCGGCACGCTCGGCATCGTGGAGTTCGACGAGGTCGACGAGTCGAATCTGCAGCGCCAGGTCATCCACAGTCAGTCGGACATCGGCCGGCCCAAGGCCGAGTCGGCCCGTGACACGGTCAAGGGCATCAACCCGCTGACCGAGGTCGTCCTCCACCAGGAGCGGCTGGACTCCAGCAATGTGATGGAAATGTTCAGCCAGTACGACCTGATCGTGGACGGGACGGACAACTTCGCCACCCGCTACCTGGTCAACGACGCCTGTGTGCTGCTGAACAAGCCGTACGTCTGGGGCTCCATCTACCGCTTCGACGGGCAGGCCTCCGTCTTCTGGGCCGAGCACGGCCCGTGCTACCGCTGCCTCTACCCGGAGCCCCCGCCCCCCGGAATGGTCCCCTCCTGCTCTGAGGGCGGTGTGCTGGGCGTGCTCTGCGCCTCCGTCGGCTCGATCCAGGTCAACGAGGCGATCAAGCTGCTGGCCGGCATCGGCGACCCGCTGCTCGGCCGTCTGATGATCTACGACGCCCTGGAGATGCAGTACCGCCAGGTCAAGGTCCGCAAGGACCCGAACTGCGCGGTCTGCGGCGAGAACCCGACCGTCACCGAGCTGATCGACTACGAGGCCTTCTGCGGTGTCGTCTCCGAGGAGGCGCAGGAGGCGGCGGCCGGCTCGACCATCACTCCCAAGCAGCTCAAGGAGTGGATCGACGACGGCGAGAACATCGAGCTGATCGATGTCCGCGAGCCGAACGAGTTCGAGATCGTCTCCATTCCGGGCGCCAAGCTGATCCCGAAGAACGAGTTCATCATGGGCTCCGCCCTCGGTTCGCTGCCGCAGGACAAGAAGATCGTCTTGAACTGCAAGACGGGTGTCCGCAGTGCGGAAGTCCTGGCGGTCCTCAAGTCCGCGGGCTTCGCGGACGCGGTCCATGTCGGCGGCGGCGTCATCGGCTGGGTCAACCAGATCGAGCCGGAGAAGCCGATCTACTGATCAACCCCCTTGGCGGGCTGCGGTGTTGGGCCGCAGCCCGCCTTCTGCGTGTGGTGTCCGACCGCCGCCCTCGTCGGACGTCCCGGGCCGCATCCGGCGGGAACGGCGGTGTCTGGCAGGCTGGGGGCATGAAACCAGGTGGTGACGACGCGCGGACGGGCCGCAGGCTCACCTGGATCGGCGGTGGCGTCGGCTTGCTCATCGCTCTCGCCATTCCACTGTCGAGCATCCTCCTCTACCTCGTCCTCTCCTTCATCGCCGCCGTCTTCGACTGACACCTCACTGCCCAGAGGATCCGGAGCGGGCTCCCACCGATCCGCAGCCGGGCACGGACCCGGTCAGGAACAGATGGTGCCGTCCTTCGGCACAGTGCCGCGCAGCAGATAGGCGTCGACCGCGCCGTCCACGCAGCGACTGCCGCCGCCGTAGGCACCATGGCCCTCTCCTTTCCACGTGAGCAGGACACCCACCCCGTCGCCCAACTCGTCCGCCATCCGCCGGGCCCCTTCGTACGGGGTGGCCGGGTCGCCGGTGTTGCCGACGACCAGGAGGGGTGCGGCGCCCGGGGCGCTGACCTCGGGTGTCCGGTGCAGGCCCGGTACCGGCCAGGAGTGGCACCAGCCGGCGGTGTCCCAGGCGAGGAACTCCCCGAAGACCGGTGAGACCCGGCGGAACTCCCCGAGCCGCCGCTCGGCCTGGCCTGGCGTGGGCCGCTGGGCGTCGTCGCGGCAGGATATGGCCCGTTGGGAGTGGCTCTCGGTGCCGTAACTGCCCGAGGGATCACGGTCGTTGTACAGGTCGGCGAGGCGCAGCAGGGGGCGGCCGTCGTCGTGTGCGGCGGCGGTCAGGGCCCGGGTGAGCAGGGGCCAGCTCCGCTTGGAGTAGAGGGTCGCGGTGATGCCGGTGACGGCCAGGGACTCGGTGAGCCGGCGGCCGTCGGCGGCGGGCAGCGGGTGGGAGTCGAGCCGGTGCAGCAGTGCGGCGATCTTCCGGGTGCCGCGCGCCGGGTCCTGATCGGTGGAGGCGAGGTAGTCGTCCAGGGCGCGCTGGAAGCCGCGGGCCTGGCCCCGGGCGTGGCCCACGCCGTCCTGGGTGGGATCGACCACCGCGTCCAGCAGGAGGCGGCCGGTGCGCTCGGGGAAGAGGTGGGCGTAGACGCCGCCGAGTTGGGTGCCGTAGGAGATGCCGAAGTAGTGGAGCCGGCGGTCGCCGAGGACCTGGCGGATCAGGTCCAGGTCCCGGGCGGTGTCCTCGGTGGACAGGTGCGGCAGCAGGCCCCCGGCGTTCTTGGCGCAGCCGCGGGCGAACTCGGCGGAGTAGCGGAAGTAGGCGGTGCGTTCGGAGCGGTTGTCCGGGGTGAGGTCGAGGCGTTCCGCCTCGCGGAGTTGTGCGTCGCCGAGGCAGCGGATGCCTTCGCTGGCGCCCACGCCGCGGGGGTCGAAGCTCACCAGGTCGTAGCGGCCGCGGAGGGCGGTGTACTGGTCGGCGAAGGACGGGAGCAGGTCGACGCCGGAGCCGCCGGGACCGCCGAAGTTGAACACCAGGGAGCCGATCCGTGGGCCCTTGCCGGTGGTGCGGGCGCGGATCAGGGCGACGTCGAAGGTCCGGCCGCCGGGGTGCGCGTAGTCGAGGGGGACCTTGAGGGTGGCGCACTGCCAGGGGGCCGGGGGCCGCTCCCCGTCGGCGTTCTTGCCGCAGCGGCCCCAGGCGGGGTGCTGGCCGGTCAGCGTCTGGGGCAGACCGTCCGGGTTCTTGCCGGCCGGTGGTGCGGAGCCGGTGGGGGAGGCGCGCTGCGAAGGGGCGCCGGAACCGGGCGGCCCGCTGTCCCTGCCTGCGCCCGACGTACCGCCCGAGCCGCAGCCCGCGACCAGCAGCAGCACCGCGAGCACCGCCCCCGCCCAACGCATCCGACGCCCTGAGACCACCGTCGAGAACATCACCGAGACCGCCATCGAGACCACCCCCCAAGTCCTCCCGGGTGGAGGACGACGTCGTCATCGTAGGGAAGCGGCCATGGCCCACCCCGTTCGTTGTCCACAGCCCTGACCACGCGATATGACAAGTGCCGGTACGACAAGTGTCAGTTCGGGGAGTGAGCGGGGCGGAGGCTCAGGGGGCTGTGGATTTCGGGCACACCGTTCCCGACTGGGGTACCTTCCCGTTCAGCAGATAGCCGTCCACCGCGCCCCGTACGCACTTGTCGCCGCTGTCGTAGGCGCCGTGCCCCTGCCCCCGGTAGGTGAGTTCGACGCCCACTCCGCTGCCCAGGGCCTGGGCCATCCGCCGGGCGCCCTGGTACGGGGTGGCGGGGTCGCCGGTGTTGCCGACGACCAGGATGGGTGCGGAGCCGGGGGCGCTCACATCGGGATGCTCGCTCGCCCCGGGCACCGGCCAGTCCGTGCAGCTCAGCATCCCCCATGCCAGATAGTCCCCGAAGAGAGGTGAGGCCTTGCGGAACTCGGGCAAGCGGGCCCGTACGTCGGCGGCGGTGTAACGGGCTTTGGCGTCCGCGCAGTTGATGGCGACGTTGGCGGCCTGGATATTGCTGTAGTGGCCGTCCTGGTTGCGTCCGTTCATCGAGTCGGAGAGCGCCATCAGGATCCGGCCGTCGCCCTTGTACGCCTGCTGGAGGCCTTCGGTGAGGTAGGGCCAGAAGTCCTTGGAGTAGAGGGACTGGGCGATGCCGTTGGTGGCCGCGGTCTGGGTGAGGTCGCGGGGGAAGAGGCCCGGCAGGGGCTTCTGGTCCAGCTTCTTCAGCAGGGCGGCGACGCGGTTCTGCACGTCCTGCTCGCTGTTGCCGACGGGGCAGCCGCCTGCCTTGGCGACGCAGTCCTTGGCGTAGTTGTCCAGCGCCAGTTGGAAGCCCTTGGTCTGGCCGAGAGCGCTCTGCTCCGGGTCCTGGGTGGGGTCGACCACTCCGTCGAAGACGGCCCGGCCCACGTTCTTGGGGAAGAGGTGGGCGTAGACGCCGCCGAGTTCGGTGCCGTAGGAGATGCCGAAGTAGTGGAGCTGCCGGTCGCCGAGGACCTGGCGCATCAGGTCCATGTCGCGGGCCGCGTCGGTGGTGGAGACATGGGGGAGGACGCGGCCGGAGTTCTTCTCGCAGGCCTGGTTGAAGCCGCGGGTGTTCTGCACCAGTTGCTTCTGCTCGGCCGTGTCGTCGGGGGTGGCGTCCTGCTGGAAGTAGTCGTCGAGCTGCTGGTCGTCCTTGCAGCGGACGCCGTCGCTGCGGCCCACTCCGCGCGGGTCGAAGCTCACCAGGTCGTAGCGGGTGCGCAGGGCCGTGTACTCCTTGCCGAAGGCGGGCAGGGTGGTCACGCCGGAGCCGCCGGGGCCGCCGAAGTTGAAGACGAGGGAGCCGATGCGGCGGTCCGCGGGGCCACTGGCGCGGGCCCGGATCAGGGCCAGGCCGATGGTGTCGCCCTTGGGTTTCGACCAGTCGAGGGGCGCCTTCATGGTGGCGCACTGCCACTTGGCGCCGCCCGGCAGCGGGGACGGGGCGCCGCCACCGCCTTCCGATTCCGAGGGGGCGCCGCAGTCCTTCCAGTCGAGCTTCTGACTGGGCAGGTCCTTGACCGCCGTGTCGTCCGAACCGCCGCAGGCCGCGGTGGCGGAGGCGAGCAGAGCGGTGGCGGCGAGCAGAACACAGGGGCGGAACCGGTACGGATAGGGCATGTCACCCATCCTGCGGGCGTGGCTCTCGGCCCGCGCGCGGGGCGGCGTCCGTGCGGGTGAGCGACCGGCCGCCGCAGCCGCGGGGCGGTCCTGCGGCTACCAGGCCTGCCAGGCCTACAGGGCTCCCTTGCGGGTCAGGTGGTTGAAGGCCAGCCAGCCCGGCAGTACCGGAAGCCACAGTGTCAGCAGCCGGTACAGCAGCACGGCGGGCGCCGCGACCTCCTTCGGCAGCCCCACCGCGATCAGGCCGACCGTCAGCGTCGCCTCCACGGCGCCCACCCCGCCCGGAGTCGGCGCCGCCGAACCCAGTGCGTTGCCGGCGAGGAACACCACCGCGACGCTGGCGATGCTGAGGGACGCCTTGTCACCGCCGAAGGCCCGGATCGACGCGTCCAGGCACATCACGAAGGTCGCCGTCAGCAGCAGCATCCCGCCGATACCGGTGATCAGCTTCTGCGGGCGCTGGAGCACGTCCAGCATCCGCGGCACCACCCCGGCGAACAGCGACCGCACCCGCGTCACCACGAATTTCCGCAGGAACGGGATGGACGTCACCACCAGCACCAGCACCGCCACCGTCAGCAGCCCGGCGATGACCGTCCGGGACGGCGACAGCGACGGGGTCTTCTCGGTGCCGGTGAGATAGCCGAAGGTCAGCAGCATCAGGATGTGCGCGCCGAGCCCGAAGAGCTGCGAGGCGCCGACACTGGCCACCGCGAGCCCCGGCCGTACCCCGGCCCGTTGCAGGAACCGCGTGTTGAGCGCCACCCCGCCGACCGCCGCCGGCGCCACGATCTTCACGAACGAGCCCGCGACCTGCGCCGCCACCGTCCGCGGGAACGGCACCCGCTCCGGTACGAAACCCAGCAGGCTCATCGCCGCCGCCACATAGCTGAGCGCGGAGAACAGCACCGCCATCGCCACCCAGCCCCAGTGCGCCTGCCGGAAGAGGGTGCCGAACTCGATATGGGTGAGCTGGGTGAGCAGGAAGTACGCGCCGATCGCCCCGGCCATGAAGCTCACCAGGGTCCGCGGCCTGATCCGTTCCAGCCGGGCCGGTTCCACCGGGGCCTGCGGCCGGATCAGCAGCACCTGGTGGCGGATCTGGCTGAGCAGGTCCTCCTCCCGGGCGCCCTCCACCGCCTCGTCGATCGCCCGCTTCTCCGCCTGCTTCTCGGCGCGCAGCGTCTTCTTGTCGAGTTTGTCGACGGGTACCCGGCTCGCGCCGCCGCCCTGCTCCCGGGCGCCCTCCTCGGCCTCCGCGAGCCGGGCCAGCTTCGCCTGCCGGGACGCTTCGAGTACCGCCTCCCGCTCCCGCTCGGACCGCTCGCGCGCGAGACGCCGCAGCGTCGCCCGGGTCGAGCGGGTCAGCGCCAGCGGTTGCAGCAGCGGCAGGCAGTCCGCCACCACGTCCGTGCCGAGCACCGCGAGCGCCGAGGCGACCGCCCGCTCCGCGCCGACCCGCAGCCCCAGCGTGGTCAGCAGTTGCGCGATGTCCATCCGCAGGATCAGATCGCCCGCGGCGATCTCGCCGCCGCTGAGATCGGTGAGGATCACCGAACCGGAACGGTCCACCAGGATCGCGTCACCCGCCAGCCGCCGGTGCGCGATCCGCCGCGACTGGAGCGCGCGCACCTGCCGCCAGGTGCCGTCCAGCAGGGCGTCGGTGATCTCCTCGTCCGGCAGCGAGTCCAGGGTGCGGCCGCCGGTGTGCTCGTAGACCAGCATCACCGCGTCCGGGCCCAGCTCCGAAGTGGCGATCAGCTTGGGGGCGTTGGCGCCGGCCGCGATCGCCGCGTACGCCAGCAGGGCCTCCTGTTCCAGGGCCTGGCGCAGGGTCTGGAGGCTGCGGCGGGTGGTGAAGGAGCGCAGGGTGAGCCGCCGCCACACCCGGTAGAAGAAGCCCTGCGCCTGCTGCTCGCGGTCGACGACGGTGACATCCAGCGGCGGCCCGTCCTCCAGGGTCACGAAGTAGCGGCGGCCGCGCTCCGCGGCATCCGCCGCCTCCGCGCCGCCCGGCTGCGCCTCCGGCCGGGCCGCGCGGGCGCTCACCGGACGGAAGCCGACCCGCCGCAGCCCCGCCAGCAGCGTCTGCCCGGTGGGCCGCACATTGGGCGAGCCGACCGCGTACACCGTGCCGTACGCGACGGTCCAGCCGATGAGGACGGTGAGGGCGATGGAGAACGGCGTGGTGTAGCCGGCGACGAGCATGGCGAAGGCGTCCAGCAGCAGCACCACCCACAGCACGACCCGCCAGCGCGGTCTGCGGGACATCCCGACCGCCGTCATATAGGCGATGACCGGGGCGAGATAGCCGTGCACCGGATCGGTCAGGACGTGGATGTCGCCGGGGGAGGGCTGGGTGAGGGCCTCCTGGATGGACGAGGGGGCGCCCTTCGACACCCACAGGTCGGTGGCGAGCGTCACGCCGTGGGCCAGGACCGCGGCCAGCACACCGTCCGCGATCCGCAGCCCGTCCCGTTTGATCAGCCGCTCGATGGCGAAGGCCACCGGCACCAGCAGCACCGCGATGCTGGAGGCCAGGCCGGCGAACTTGATCAGCAGGTCGGGGGCCTGGCCGGTGCCCTTGTTGATGTCCTGTTCGAGCCCCGAGGTGGTGCCGTGCGCGAAGGCCGCCACGGCGAGCAGCACCGCGATCGCCAGCAGGCCCACCAGCAGCCGCATCAGGTCCGAGGGGCGGTGCACCCGGGCCGGCAGCAGCGGCTCGTCGACCTCGACCTCTTCCACATGGGCGCCGTCGGAACCGTCCCCGTCGCCCGCGGCGTCGGACCGGGTCGCCCCGGAGGGCGGCGGGGCGGGCGGCTCAGTGCCGCCGTCGGGCGCGGGCGGGCGCGCCGCACCGCCGGACGTGCCGGTCTCCTGCCCGGAGTGCACGCCCTGCTGCTCGGTCGCGTCGTCTTGATCTCGTATCACCAGTCACCGCCCGCACGATGGTGGCATGGCCCACCGGAGCAGTGGGGCATCAGGGTGCAATGCGGGGTCCCACAGTGTGCCGCATCGCGGGGGGCCCGGCGCGATCGGCACCGGGTCACGGTGTCCGAGGCGTGCGGCAGGATGGGGCGGATGAGCGAGCAGAGCCGGCCGGAGCCTTCCGGCCACCCCGGACCGCCCCCGGACGACACCGGACCCCCGGCGCTGCCCGCGTACGCGGAGCGCGTCCTGGACGTCGCCGAGCTGATCCCGCCGGGCCGCGTGATGACCTACGGGGATGTGGCGGAGTGGCTGGAGGAGGGCGGTCCGCGCCAGGTCGGCCGGGTGATGGCGCTGTACGGCGGCGCGGTGCCCTGGTGGCGGGTGGTGCGTGCGGACGGGGTGCTGCTGCCCGGCCACGAGCTGCGCGCCCTGCGGCACTACCGGGACGAGGGCACCCCGCTGCGTGAGGCCGGCCGCGCCACCGCCGGCCATGTCCCCCGGCTCGATCTGCGCCGCGCCCGCTGGGACGGCGGACCGCACACTCCGGAGGACCACCCCTGACGGCCTCCGCCGCCCCGTGAACCGGAGCGGGCGGAATGGCCCGTACGGGGGACGGCGTACGGGGCGGGCGGCCCGCCGCGTAGCGTGCACGGCAGGCGTCCCACCCGTCCCGTTCATCCCACTCATCCCGTCACCCCGTTCCCCGGGCGCCCGCACCGGCCGACCGGGCCACGGCACCCGCCGCGGCCCGTGACCCCATCGAACGGCATGTACCGCACACCCACCAGGACCGGCGATCCACGTGAGCTCCCCTTCCACTGACCGGCACCCGCCGCACCAGCGTGTGCGGCGGGGGAGCCCGGACGCGTACCGGCTGGTGCTGACGGAGCCGGCGCCGGTGGAGCCCCCTCGTCTTGACGCAGCCCAGCGCGGCGTGGTTGACCACACCGGCGGACCGCTGCTGGTCCTCGCCGGGCCCGGCACCGGCAAGACCACCACGCTGGTGGAGGCCGTCGCCGCCCGCATCGCCCGCGGCACCCCGCCGGAGCGGATCCTGGTCCTCACCTTCAGCCGCCGCGCCGCCGTCGCCCTGCGGGACCGGATGGCGCTGCGCATCGGCGCCGCCCACGCCCCCCGCGCCACCACCTTCCACTCCTTCAGCTACGCCCTGGTCCGCGCCCACCAGGAGGCCGACCGCTTCCGCGAGCCGCTCCGCCTGCTCTCCGGACCCGAACAGGACGTCGCCGTACGCGAGTTGCTGGCCGGGCAGATCGACCTGGAGCGGGCCGGGCTGCGGCATGTGCGCTGGCCCGACGAACTGCGCGCCTGCCTCACCACCCGGGGCTTCGCCGACGAGGTGCGCGCCGTGCTCGCCCGCAGCCGGGAACTGGGGCTCGGCCCGGACGCACTCGGCGCCTTCGCCGCCCGCACCGGCCGCCCCGACTGGTCCGCGGCCGCCGACTTCCTCGCCGAGTACCTGGACGTACTCGACCTCCAAGGGGTCCTGGACTACGCGGAGTTGGTGCAGCGGGCGGTGCGGCTCGCGGGGAGTCCGGCCACCGCGGCCGACCTGGCCGGGCGCTATGACGCCGTCTTCGTCGACGAGTACCAGGACACCGACCCCGCCCAGGTGCGGCTGCTGCACGCGCTCGCCGGACAGGGCCGCACCCTGTACGCCTTCGGTGATCCGGACCAGTCCATCTACACGTTCCGCGGCGCCGATGTGAACGGCATCCTCGACTTCCCCGACACCTTCCCCCGTACCGACGGCGGGCCGGCGCCGGTGCATGTGCTGCGGACCGCGCGCCGCAGCGGGGCGGGGCTGCTGGCGGCGACCCGGCTGCTCACCCGGCGGATGCCGGTGCCACGGCTGCCCGCCGCCCTGGTCCGCGCCCACCGGGAGCCGGCCGCGGTGGACGACGGGGGCCGCGTCGAGGTGTACACGTACCCGACCGCCGGGGCGGAGCTGGACAACATCGCCGATCTGGTGCGCCGGGCCCATCTGGAGGACGGGGTGCCCTGGGGCGAGATAGCCGTCCTCACCCGCGCCGGGGCCCGCTCGCTGCCCGCGATGCGTCGCGCGCTGACCGCGGCCGGGGTGCCCCTGGAGCTGGACGGCAACGATCTGCCGCTGCGCCATGAACCGGCCGTCGCCCCCCTGCTGACGGCCCTGCGGGTGGTCGCCGAGGCGGCGGCTCGGGAACCGGCGAGCGGTGGCGAGGACGGCCCCGGGATCGACACCGAGACCGCGCTCACCCTGCTCGGCTCGCCGCTCGCCGGACTGGACGCCGCCGACCTGCGCCGACTCGGGCGCGCCCTGCGCGACGAGGAACGCGCCGCGGGCGATCCGGCACCCCCGCCCTCCGACGTCCTGCTCGCCCGCGCCCTCGCCGAACCGGAACGCCTGGTGGCCCACGACCCGTCCTACGCCCGCGGCGCCCGCCGCCTCGCCGAACTGCTGCGCACCGCCCGGGAACGGCTGGCCGCCGGGGGCACCGCCGAGGAAGCCCTCTGGGAGCTGTGGAGCGGCACGTCCTGGCCGCGCCGGCTGGAACGCACCGCCCGCCGCGGCGGCGCCGCGGGCCGCAGCGCCGACCGCGATCTCGACGCCCTCTGCGCCCTCTTCGCCACCGCGGCCCGCGCCGAGGCACGGACCGGGGGGCGCGGCGCGCTCAACTTCCTCAGCGAGGTCGAGGCGCAGGACATCGCCGCCGACACCCTCACCCGGCGCACCGTCCGCCCCGACGCGGTCCGCCTGATGACCGCACACCGCGCCAAGGGCCTCCAGTGGCGGCTGGTCGTCGTCACCGGAGTGCAGGAGGGGGTCTGGCCCGATCTGCGCCGCCGCGGTTCGCTGCTGGAGGCGGACCGGATCGGCCGGGACGGCCTCGCCCAGCCCCTCGGCCCCGGCGCCCTGCTCGCCGAGGAGCGCCGCCTCTTCTACGTGGCTGCCACCCGCGCCCGTGAACGCCTGGTCGTCACCGCGGTCAAGGCCCCCGCCGACGACGGCGACCAGCCGTCCCGCTTCCTCACCGAACTCGGCGTGGAACCGAAGGACATCACCGGGCGCCCGCGCCGGCCGCTGTCCGTCGCGGCGCTGGTGGCGGAACTGCGGTCCACCACCGTCGATCCCCGGGTCTCCGCGCCGCTGCGGGAGGCGGCCGCGCTGCGCCTGGCCCGGCTCGCCGCCCTGGACGACGGCGAGGGCCGCCCCCTGGTGCCCGCCGCGCACCCGTACCGCTGGTGGGGCATGGACGATCCGACGGACAACCGGGTGCCGCTGCGGGATCGGGACCAGCCGGTGGTGCTCTCCGGGAGCGCCCTGGACCAACTGGCCAACACCTGCGCCCTCCAGTGGTTCCTCAGCCGTGAGGTGAAGGCCGACGCGCCCGCCACCGCCGCCCAGGGCTTCGGCAATGTGGTGCATGTGCTCGCCGACGAGGTCGCCTCCGGTGACACCCCCGCCGATCTGGACGTGCTGATGGAGCGGCTGGACTCGGTGTGGGACGCGCTGGCGTTTGACGCCCCGTGGAAGTCCGTCCAGGAGAAGGAGAACGCCCGCGCCGCCCTGGAGCGCTTTCTGCACTGGCATGTACGGGACCGGTCCGGCCGCACCCCGGTCGCCGGGGAGCACGCCTTCGATGTGACGTTGAACGCGGGCGAGGTGGATGTGCGGATCCGCGGCTCGATGGACCGGGTGGAGCGGGACCGGGCGGGCCGCGCCTATGTGGTCGACTTCAAGACCGGCAAACAGGCGCCGACCCGGGCCGAGGTCGCCCGCCATCCGCAGCTCGCCGTCTACCAGTTGGCGGTGGGGCACGGCGCCGTGGACGAGGTCTTCGGCGGCGAGCGGCCCGAGCCGGGCGGCGCGGAGCTGGTCCAACTGCGGCAGGGCGCCACCGCGAAGGACGGCGGCGAGGACCTGCCCAGGGTGCAGACCCAGGAGCCGCCGGCCGCCGACGCGACGGGTGACGGGGAGGCCGGGGACGGCGACTGGGTGGGCGGGCTGCTCGCCAAGGCCGTGGGAAAGGTCCTGGACGAGCGCTTCACCCCGAGCGCGGGCCAGCACTGCACCCACTGCGCCTTCACCGCCTCCTGCACCGCCCGCGCGGAGGGCCGCCATGTCATCGAGTGAGGCCAGTGAGTCGACCGAACGGAGCCGCGGCGCCGCCCGCCCCAACGCCCCCACCCCCGTTGTCATAGTGCCCCGTTAACCTCGGTCGACGTGACGCCACACCTGACCGACCCCGAGCAGCTCAAGGAGTTGCTGGGCATCCCCTTCACCCCGGAGCAGACGGCCTGCATCATCGCGCCGCCCGCCCCGCAGGTGATCGTGGCCGGGGCCGGTTCCGGCAAGACGACGGTGATGGCGGCCCGGGTGGTGTGGCTGGTCGGTTCCGGGCAGGTCGCGCCCGAGCAGGTACTCGGCCTCACCTTCACCAACAAGGCCGCCGCCGAGCTGGCGGAGCGCGTCCGCAAGGCCCTGGTCCGCGCCGGGATCACCGACCCGGACGCGCTCGACCCGGACCATCCGCCCGGCGAGCCCGTCATCTCCACCTACCACGCCTTCGCCGGGCGGCTCCTCACCGACCACGGGCTGCGGCTCGGCCTGGAGCCGACCTCCCGCCTCCTCGCCGACGCCACCCGCTACCAGCTCGCCGCCCGCGTCCTGCGCGAGGCCCCCGGCCCCTACCCGGCCCTCACCCGCTCCTTCGCCGACCTGGTGAGCGACCTCCTCACCCTGGACGGCGAGCTGTCCGAGCACCTGGTCGAGCCGGAGCAACTCACCTCCTACGACGAGCAGTTGCTCACCGAGCTGGCCACCGCCCGCCTCAGCAACGCCGAGCTGCGCCGGGTGCCCGAGACGGCCGCCGCCCGACTCCAGCTCACCGAACTGGTCGGCCGGTACCGCACCGCCAAACGCGGCCGCGACCTGCTGGACTTCGGCGACCAGATCGCCCTCTCCGCCACCCTGGCCGCCCGCCGCCCCGAGGTCGGCGCGCTGCTGCGGGACGAGTTCCGGGTGGTCCTCCTGGACGAGTACCAGGACACCTCCGTCGCCCAGCGGATCATGCTCGCCGGCCTCTTCGGGCAGGGCACCGGCCATCCCGTCACCGCCGTCGGCGACCCGTGCCAGGCCATCTACGGCTGGCGCGGCGCCTCCGTCGCCAACCTGGACGACTTCCCGGAGCACTTCGCCCACGCGGACGGCGAGCCGGCCCGCCGGTACGCCCTCAGCGAGAACCGCCGCAGCGGCGGCCGCCTCCTGGACCTCGCCAACTCCCTTGCCGCACCCCTGCGTTCGCTGCACGCCGGAGTCGAGGCCCTGCGCCCGGCACCCGGCGCGGAACGGGACGGGACGGTGCGCTGCGCACTCCTCCCGACGCACGCCGAGGAACTGGCCTGGCTCGCCGACCGCATCGCCCACCAGGTGCACACCGGTACGCCCCCCGGCGAGATCGCCGTACTCTGCCGCACCGCCGGGGACTTCGCCGAGATCCAGGGCGCCCTGGTGGCCCGTGAGGTGCCGGTGGAGGTGGTGGGCCTCTCGGGGCTGCTGCATCTGCCGGAGGTGGCCGATCTGGTCGCCGTCTGCGAGGTCCTCCAGGATCCGGGGGCCAACGCCTCGCTGGTGCGGCTGCTCACCGGCCCCCGCTGGCGGATCGGCCCCCGCGATCTGGCCCTGCTCGGCCGTCTCGCCAGGCTGCTGGTGAGCCGCCAGACCCCGGAGGGCGACCGGGACACGCGGCTGGCGGAGGCCGTGGAGGGGGTCGATCCGGCGGAGGTGACCTCCCTGGCCGACGCCCTCGACACCTTCCTGGAGTCCCCCTTCACCGCGGACGCCGCCACCGGCCGCACCCCCGGGGACCCGTCCGCCGGGCTGCCGTTCTCCCCGGCCGCCCGGGTCCGCTTCGCCCGGCTCGCCACCGAACTGCGCGAGCTGCGCCGCGCGTTGGCCGATCCGCTGATGGACGTACTGCACCGGGTGCTGGCGGTCACCGGACTTGAGGTGGAGCTGACCGCGTCCCCGCAGGCGCTGGCCGCCCGCCGCCGCGAGACACTGGCCAACTTCCTCGATGTGGCCGCCGCGTTCGCCGCCTCCGACGGCGAGGCCACCCTCCTCGCCTTCCTCGGCTTCCTGCGCACCGCGTCCCGTTACGAGAAGGGCCTGGACAACGCGCTGCCCGGCGGGGAGAACACGGTCAAGGTGCTCACCGCGCACAAGGCGAAGGGCCTGGAGTGGGATGTGGTCGCCGTCCCGGGGCTCGTCGCGGAGGCCTTTCCGAGCAGCCGCGGGCGGGAGAAGTGGACGGCGCAGGCCAAGGTCCTGCCGCACGCCCTGCGCGGGGACGCGGCCACCCTGCCCGGGCCGCCGGCCTGGGACGCCAAGGGCCTGAAGGCCTTCCACGAGGAGATGAAGCAGCACCAGCACACCGAGGAACTCCGCCTGGGATACGTCACGTTCACCCGCCCCCGCACCCTGCTGCTGGGCTCCGGCCACTGGTGGGGCCCCACCCAGAAGAAGCCCCGCGGCCCGTCCGACTTCCTGCACGCGCTCCACCGGCACTGCTCCGCGGGGTACGGCGAGACCGAGGTGTGGGCGGAGCCGCCCGCCGAGGAGGAGAATCCCGCACTGCACACCGCGGCCGCCGAGCACGCCTGGCCGCTGCCCCTGGACGAGGAGGCCCTGGCCCGCCGCCGCCGCGCCGCCGCCCGCGTACTCACCCACCTCGACAGCCCGCCCGCCCCCGCACCCTCCCACCAGGACCCGGAGTGGCCCCCGCCGCCGGAGGACGAGCCTCCGGAAGACGCCTACGGCGACGAGTCCGGTGCCGTCGACCTCGCCTGGGAGGACCTGCCGCGCGAGCGCCCCACCGCCGGGGCACGGCCCACCGTCCCCCACCCCGCGCCACCGCCCGAGGACGGCATCCCCTTCGACGCCGAGCCCGATCCGGCCGGGCCCGAGCCCGTCGACCCCGAGCCCGTACTCACTCCGGAGGAGACCCGTACCGTGGCCTCCTGGGACCGTGATCTGGACGCGCTGACGGGGGAGTTGCTGCGGGCCCGGCGGACGGTCACCGAGGTGCCGCTGCCGCCTTCGCTGACCGCCACCCAGCTCCTCCAGCTCGCCGCCGACCCGGACGGACTGGCCCGCGACCTCGCCCGCCCCATGCCGCGCCCACCGCAGCCCGCCGCCCGCCGCGGCACCCGCTTCCACGCCTGGATGGAGTCCCGCTTCGAGGAACTGCGGCTGCCCCTGCTGGAGCCGGAGGAACTCCCTGGTGAGGACGCGGAGATCGCCGACGAGCAGGACCTCGCCGAGCTGAAGGCCGCCTTCGAACGCACCCCGTATGCCCGGCGCACCCCGTACCGGGTGGAGGAGCCCTTCCAACTCGCCGTCGCCGGGCGGGTGGTGCGCGGCCGGATCGACGCCGTCTACCGGGACGGCGAGGGCGCGGACACCCGCTACGAGATCGTCGACTGGAAGACCGGCCACCGCCCCGAGGCCGATCCGCTCCAACTGGCCGTCTACCGGCTGGCCTGGGCCGAACTGCACGGCCTCGCACCGGAATCCGTTATCGCCACCTTCGTCCATATCCGTACCGGCCGGATCGTGCGCCCGGCCCCCCTCCCCGGCCGCGCCGAACTGGAACATCTGCTCCGCCCCGCGGATCCCGACCGCCCCGGCAGGCCGTAGGCTCGACGGCATGAGCGAGCCCAGGGCCAGGGCTGACAGTGCCGTCAGCGCCGTCCGTACGTACGTCCGTGAGCACCGTGCCGCCTTCCTCGGCGATCTGGCGGAATGGCTGCGCATACCCTCCGTCTCGGCCCAGCCCGAGCACGCCGCGGATGTACGGCGCAGCGCCGAGTGGCTCGCCGGGAAGCTCGCCGCCACCGGCTTCCCCACCACCGAGATCTGGGAGACCCCCGGCGCCCCCACCGTCTTCGCCGAGTGGCCCGCGGACGACCCCGCCGCCCCCACGGTCCTGGTCTACGGCCACCACGACGTGCAGCCCGCGGACCGTGCCGACGGCTGGCACACCGAGCCCTTCGAGCCCACCGTCGCGGACGGGAGGCTGTACGCGCGCGGCGCCGCAGACGACAAGGGGCAGGTGTTCTTCCACAGCCTCGGGGTCCGCGCCCACCTCGCCGCGACCGGCCGCACCGCCCCCGCCGTCCACCTCAAGCTGCTGGTCGAGGGCGAGGAGGAGTCCGGTTCGCCGCACTTCCGCGCGCTGATCGAGGAGCACGCCGGGCGGCTGGCCGCGGACATGGTCATCGTCTCCGACACCGGGATGTGGTCCGAGGACACCCCCACGGTCTGCACCGGGATGCGCGGCCTCGCCGAGTGCGAGATCCGGCTGCACGGACCCGACCAGGACATCCACTCCGGTTCCTTCGGCGGCGCGGTGCCCAATCCGGTCACCGAGGCGGCCCGCCTGGTCGCAGCCCTCCACGACGACCGGCGGCGGGTCGCCGTCCCCGGCTTCTACGACGGTGTGGTCGAACTCACCGAACGCGAGCGGCAGTTCTTCGCCGAGCTGCCCTTCGACGAGGCGGCCTGGCTGCGCACCGCCCAATCGCACGCCACCCTGGGCGAGGCCGGATACACCACCCTGGAGCGCGTCTGGGCCCGCCCCACCGCCGAGGTCAACGGCATGGGCGGCGGCTACCAGGGCCCCGGCAGCAAGACCGTCGTCCCCTCCTCGGCGATCCTGAAGCTCTCCTTCCGGCTGGTCGCGGGGCAGGACCCGGACCAGGTCGAGAAGGCCGTCCGCGCCTGGATCGACGGCCGGCTGCCCGCCGGTGTCCGAGCCGAAGTGGCCTTCGGCGCCGCCACCCGCCCCTGCCTCACCCCGCTCGACCACCCGGCGCTGCGCTCCGTGGTACGCGCCATGGAGCGGGCCTTCGAACAGCCGGTGCGGTACACCCGCGAAGGCGGTTCGGGACCGGCCGCCGACCTTCAGGACGTCCTCGCCGCGCCGGTCCTCTTCCTGGGCATCTCGGTGCCCTCCGACGGCTGGCACGCACCCGACGAGAAAGTCGAACTCGACCTGCTCCTCAAGGGCGTGGAGACCGCCGCCCACCTCTGGGGCGATCTGGGCGAGACCTGGCACGATGCGCGCTGACCGCCGACCGACCCAGCCCACACGGCACACCGGACCGGCCGCCAGCACGCACCGGCCCGCCGAACACCCGACGCACCGGGGGAGTTGGAAGCAACCGTGACCACCTGGACCGACCGCAGCGCCGACCGACCGCTTTCCCTCGCCACCCCCAGCGGCATAGACCGCGCGGCGCACCACCGGCTGGACGAGCCCTGGCTGGCCGCCGCCTGGAGCCACCCCACGACCCGCGTCTTCGTGGTGTCCGGCGGCCAGGTCCTCATCGACCAGACCGCGGACGGCCGTACGGAACTGGTGACCACGGCGTCCTTCGACGCGCCGCTGACCGAGGCGCACCGCTACTTCCTCGGCACCGACGACGAGGGCATCAGCTACTTCGCGCTGCAGAAGGACTCGCTGCCCGGACGGATGGACCAGTCGGCCCGCGCGGCCGGACTGCGTGAGGCGGGGCTGCTGCTCTCCCCGCGCGACGCGGGCCTGATGGTGCACGCCGTGGCCCTGGAGAACTGGCAGCGCCTGCACCGCTTCTGCTCACGCTGCGGCGAACGCACCGTCATCGCCGCCGCCGGCCATATCCGCCGCTGCCCCGCCTGCGGCGCCGAGCACTATCCGCGGACCGACCCGGCGGTGATCATGCTGGTCACCGACGACCGGGACCGGGCGCTGCTCGGGCGGCAGGTGCACTGGCCCGAGGGGCGCTTCTCCACGCTGGCGGGCTTTGTCGAACCGGGTGAGTCCATCGAGCAGTCGGTGCGGCGCGAGGTCTGGGAGGAGGCGGGCGTCGTCATCGGCGAGGTCGAGTATGTGGCGAGCCAGCCGTGGCCGTTCCCGTCCAGCCTGATGCTGGGCTTCATGGCACGCGCCTCCTCGGCCGAGATCAGCGTGGACGGGGAGGAGATCTCCGAGGCGCGCTGGTTCTCCCGCGAGGAGCTGACCGCCGCCTTCGCCTCCGGTGAAGTCCTCGCCCCCTACGGCATCTCCATCGCGGCCCGCCTCATCGAGCTCTGGTACGGCGAGCCCCTGCCGAAGCCCCGCACCGCACGCTGACGCACCAGCGGGCGTCAGGCGCCGAGCTTCTGCTTGACCTGCGCCAGCGACGGGTTGGTCAGCGTGGACCCGTCGGGGAAGAGCACGGTCGGCACGGTCTGGTTGCCCCCGTTCGCCTTCTCCACGAAGGCCGCGGACTCCGGGTCCTGCTCGATGTTGACCTCTTGGTACGTGATGCCCTCGCGGTCCATCTGGCCCTTCAGACGGCGGCAGTAGCCGCACCACGTGGTGCTGTACATCGTCACAGTGCCCGGCATGTCTGTTGTGCTCCTTCACGGCTCAGGGGTGCGTGTTCGCACTGGACCGAACGTCCGGGAAGCGGCCCGCATTCCCGGCCCGCTTCCCGGCGCGTACCTCAGCGCGTATGTCAGGAGGAACTGCCCGACCTGCGCCGGCGTGCCACCACCACCGCGGCCCCGCCGACCAGCAGAGCGGCCGCCGCGGAACCGGCCAGCAGTGGGGTGCTGCCGGAGCCGGTGGAGGCCAGCTTGCCGCCGGACGGTGCGGGGGAGTGGCCGCCGGTGGTCCCGCCGGTCACGACGCCCGGGGCCGGGGCCGAGGGTGTGGCGGTGACCTCGTCGCCATGGCCGCCCTGGGGCTTGCCGCCGGACCCGCCGCCGGTGGTGTCGCCCGGCTCGCCGTCCCCGCCGCCGGTGACCTCGACCTTGAGGGAGGCGGTGTCGTTGGAGGTCTTGGGGTCGAACTCGGGGTGGATGTCGTAGACCGAGGTGGCCTTCACCTTGCCGGTGGAGGTGGTCGCCCCGGCCTTGATCTTCAGGCCGAAGGTGTAGCGGTGCACCGAGCCGACGTCGAAGGTGGCGTCCTCGGGCCAGCACACATAGCGGGGCTTGCCCTTGGTGCCGCCCGGCCCGCTCGGCCCGTCGACGCCGAACGGCGCGCACTCCTTCGGTACTTCGACGGCCTTGGTGCCCTTGGGGATGGTCACCAGTACGGCGGGCTGGTCGTCGCTGTCGTCGAGGTGCACCCAGCCGGGACCGTCGTTGCGGTGCCCGGCGGTGACATGCACGGTGTCCCCCGGCTCGCCCTTGGCGCGGTCGCCCTCGGCGGCCAGGTCGGCGGAGCTGTCGGCCTTGGCCTGGAGCTGGTGGTAGCTCTCGTCGTAGCCCTCGCCCGGCTCCTTCCCGTCCGCCGAGGTGCCGTACTCGACGGTCTCCAGCAGGGCGTTCGGCAGCACCTTGAAGGGGACCGGGACCTTGGTGTGGGCGCCGGGGGCGAGCTGTAGGTCGAGGTGGCAGACGGCCTGCTGCACCTTGTCCTTGCCGGTGGTGTAGGTGCAGCCGTCCTCGTGGGCGGGGAAGTCCAGGCCGCGGGTTATCCGGGTGCGGAAGACGACTCCGTCCACGGCCGCCTTGCCGCGGTTGGTGATCGTCACCTGCTCCGCGTTGGCCTCGCCCAGGGTCAGATCGGTGGTCTGCAACTCCGACACGATCAAATCGGGCCCGTCCTCGGCCGGTTCCGCCGCCGCGGAGGGCGCCAGGGCCAGCACGGGCAGCGCGGTGGCGGCGGCCACCACGGTGGTCGCGGCGGTACGGAGACGGGTGCGGTGCTGGGGCACGGTGGCTCTCCTGCGGTGGGGTGAGAGATGTGCGATGGCCTCGGCCCCGCGACCCGGAGGCCGCGGGAAGTACGTTCGCTGGGTAGACGCCGGAACGGCAACGGAGGTTGTAATTCCGGTAGTTGGCGACGGCGGCGACCGCTCTCGGGCACCGCCGGAACTGCGTATGGCCCGTCACGTTAGCCCTTCACAGCCCTCCGCAGAAGTTGTCCACAGGCCGCCGTGAAAGCCGTCCACAGTCCGCCGCCGAAACCGCCGAGCGTGGGATGAGCATCCGGTATGACCAATACCGCCTGCCTGTGGACAACCTGCCGGGGCACCGGAGGCGACCTGGCAGCATGGCGGGGTGACCTCAGCAACGCACTCCACCCTCTTCCCGCAGGACCCGCACCCGGGCAGGTCCACCGCGCCACCCCAGGGCGCGGACGCGGTGCTGGACGGGCTCGACCCGGAGCAGCGTGAGGTGGCGACGGCCCTGCACGGCCCGGTCTGCGTCCTGGCCGGCGCGGGCACCGGCAAGACCCGCGCCATCACCCACCGCATCGCCTACGGCGTGCACGCCGGCATACTCCAGCCCGCCACCGTGCTCGCCGTCACCTTCACCGCGCGCGCCGCGGGCGAGATGCGCGGCCGGCTCCGCGCCCTCGGCGTCCCGGGGGCGCAGGCCCGCACCTTCCACTCGGCCGCGCTGCGCCAGCTCCAGTTCTTCTGGCCGAAGGCGGTCGGCGGCCCGCTGCCCCGGATCGTCGACCGCAAGTTCCAGCTCGTCGCCGACGCCGCCGCGGCCTGCCGTATCCGGCTGGACCGGGGCGAGTTGAGAGACACCATCGCCGAGATCGAATGGTCCAAGGTCACCCAGACCGTCCCCGCCGACTATCCAGCCGCAGCCGCCGAGGCGGGCCGCGAGGTGCCGCGCCCCGCCGCCGAGATCGCCCAGCTCTACAGCGCCTACGAGGCCCTCAAGCGGGACCGCGGAATGATCGACTTCGAGGACGTACTGCTGCTCACCGTCGGCATCCTGGAGGACCGGCACGACATCGCCGAGCAGGTCCGCGCCCAGTACCAGCACTTCGTGGTGGACGAGTACCAGGACGTCAGCCCCCTCCAGCAGCGGCTGCTCGACCTGTGGCTCGGCGAGCGGGACAGCCTCTGCGTGGTGGGCGACGCCAGCCAGACCATCTACTCCTTCACCGGCGCCACCCCCGACCACCTGCTCGACTTCCGGCTCCGCCACCCCGGCGCCACCATCGTCAAACTCGTCCGCGACTACCGCTCCTCCCCCCAGGTCGTGCACCTCGCCAACGGCCTCCTCGCCCAGGCCGCGGGCCGCGCCGCCGAGCACCGGCTCGAACTCGTCTCCCAGCGCGAGAAGGG
Source organism: Streptomyces sp. NPDC058045 (assembly GCF_042885635.1). Taxonomy (NCBI): domain Bacteria; kingdom Bacillati; phylum Actinomycetota; class Actinomycetes; order Kitasatosporales; family Streptomycetaceae; genus Streptomyces; species Streptomyces sp. NPDC058045. The sequence goes on from NZ_JBHVRR010000006.1 coordinate 97,969, forward strand.
CCCCGAGCCCAGATACACCGAGTACGCCGACGAGCCGGCCGAGGCCGAGGGCGCCGCCCGCCGCATCCGCGACCTGATCGCCTCCGGCGTCCCCGCCAGCGAGATCGCCGTCCTCTTCCGCACCAACTCCCAGTCCGCCACGTACGAGCAGGCCCTCGCCGACGCCGAGGTGCCCTACCAACTGCGGGGCGCCGAGCGGTTCTTCGAGCGCACCGAGGTACGGGACGCGGGCGCCGCCCTGCGCGGTGCGGCCCGCTCCGGCGGCAACGACCGGCTGGTAGAGGAGGCGGTCGACCTGCCCTCCCAGGTGCGGGCGGTGCTCTCCACCCGCGGCTGGACCACCCGCCCGCCCGCCGGATCCGGCGCCGCCCGGGACCGCTGGGAGTCCCTTGCCGCCCTGGTCCGCCTCGCCGAGGAATTCGCCGCCACCCGCCCCGGCGCCACCCTCGGCGAGTTCGTCGGTGAACTGGACGAGCGGGCCGGCGCCCAGCACGCACCCACCGTCGAGGGCGTCACCCTGGCCTCCCTGCACGCCGCGAAGGGCCTGGAGTGGGACGCGGTCTTCGTCGTCGGCATCGCCGAGGGCATGATGCCGATCGCCTACGCCAGGACCGACGATCAGATCGAGGAGGAACGCCGGCTGCTCTACGTCGGCGTCACCCGCGCCCGGCAGCATCTGTCGGTGTCCTGGTCACTGGCCCGCTCCCCGGGCGGCCGGGCCGGCCGCAGACCCAGCCGCTTCCTCGACGGACTGCGTCCCGGCTCAGCCGGACCGGGCGCCCGTACGGCGGGAGCGGCGGGCGGTATCGAGCGGGGCACCGCCACCGCCGCCGAGGAACGCCCCCGCCGGCGCACCCGCACCGTGGCCCGCTGCCGGGTCTGCGGCCGCACCCTCACCGAAGCCGGCGAGATGAAACTGATGCGCTGCGAGGACTGCCCCTCCGATATGGACGAGGGCCTCTACCAGCGGCTCCGGGCCTGGCGCGAGTTGCAGGCGGGACGTACCGGGCAGCCCGCGTTCTGTGTGTTCACCGACAAGACGCTGATCGCCATCGCCGAGTCGGTGCCGGAGGAGGAGCACGATCTGGCCCGGATCCCCGGGGTCGGGCTCCGCAAAGTTCGCCGGTTCGGCACCGATGTGCTGGCCATCTGCGCAGGTCAGGACCTTGCGCCGGAGGCGGTCGAGGGCTGATGCGAAGTCGTCGCAAAAATAGTTTGCGCCCGCGCGGGGAATCCCCATAGGTTCTTAGCAACGGAAACGGTGGCTTCTTCGAAGCCCCGGTTCCGTGCTGTACTTGAAAGCATCGGACCGGTTCACCCCGGTCCCCGAGACGCCGAGAGGAGGCGATTCCAGTGATCAGCACCAACACCATCATCACGGCCCCGGCCATGACCGATCGCTCGGTCGTCGCTTCCTGCCCGCTCGGCCTCTCCCGAGGCACCGGTCTGTCCGGCATCTCCGCCGTGCGTTCCGGCGCCGCCCTGCCCATCGCCGGTCTTCCCGTCCGCGAGGGCAATGAGCGACCGACCAAGGCACCGGAAGCAGTAGCAGCGGCGCAGGCTCATGCCTATGCCTTCGCGGCAGCCGGTGCCGGATTCCGGAAGCAGAACAAGCAGCACACGATGTGGGCCTTCCGTGGGCTCGATCCCTGGAGTGATCCAGTCTGATCCTCGATCAGACCGGCGCCTTCAGGGCCGCGGAACCCCACCCGGGATCCGCGGCCCTTCTGTTTTCCCCATCCGGGACTACGGAGCGAAGGGGCCCGGGGACAGAAACCCGGTACCAGATGCCACCCGGCCGACCGGCCGGCACGACCAGACGAGGAAACAACACCGTGCAACTCGAAGCGCACGCCCCGTCCGTACCGCAGTCTCACCCGATCTCGCCGCCCGGCTCCACGGAGGACCCCGCCTTGACCCCCCTGACCGCGCTCACCGCGCTCGACGACGCCATCGAGAACCTCGGCGTGCCCGTACCCTGCCGCTCCTACGACCCGGAGGTCTTCTTCGCCGAGTCCCCGGCAGACGTCGAGTACGCCAAGTCCCTCTGCCGCACCTGCCCGCTCATCGACGCCTGCCTCGCCGGCGCCAAGGAGCGCCGTGAGCCGTGGGGCGTCTGGGGTGGAGAACTCTTCATCCAGGGCGTCGTGGTGGCCCGGAAGCGTCCGCGCGGCCGCCCCCGCAAGAACCCGGTCGCCGCATGAACGCCACCGGAACGATCGACCGACCTCTGAAGCACGACCCCAGGAAACAGGCCCCGATGAAGCCATCCGTCAACGACCCCGCGAAGGCCACGCCTTCGGACACCACCAGCGGCGCGATCGCCTCGCGTCAGAACAGGAACCGCGAGATGCAACTCATCCCAGAAGCCCTGGCGCGTGCGCATATGCACGACACCATGCGCCAGGCCGAGGCCGGTCGTCCGGCCGCCCGCCTGGTGGCGGCGCGGCGGATGCAGCGCCGCGCCGAACGCGCGTCGCTCCGCGCCCGCCGCGCCCTGGCCATGGCGGTCATGCAGTAATCCGGGACTGGGCCGCACCCCCGCGGCCCAACCGGCCGAAGTTGTCCCCCGGGGGAAAACTTCGGCGGTACGGCACTCCTCGGGGGCCGGTCCACCAGGACCGGCCCCCGAGGCACGTCCACACCGCCTGGCCCGGCCCGTACGACCGAACAACAGCCCTTCCCGGGAAGGGAGTTGAGGCTCAGGCGGCTCCCTGTGCGGTGCGCGTCGGGGGCTCGCACCCGCCTTGGCCGGAGGCCTCGCACTTGCCCCGGCCGGGGCTTTCGGCCTCTAGGCCGTGTCCGGAAAGTCCCTCCCCCAGCCTCCGGCCGGGAGGTGCCCCCAGCCCCGCGACGCCTGGCACGCACTCTCGCCGCACCGGCCAAACGCCCAAGTACGTCCAGTACGAGGGTGTTCGGCCGGCACGCCGAGAGCACGCACCATGGGGGCACCTCCCAGCCGTCAGGCTGGGGGAGCCGCGGGGCCGCCCTCCGGGCGACGGCGGGACTTTCCGGACACGACCTAGGCCTCGCCCGGTACCGCGGCGGCGGTGCCCTCCTCGGCGGGTTCCTCGGCCGGCTCGTCGGTGGTCGGCTGCTCGGGCAGGTCCGCGGTGGCCTGCTCCGGTACCTCCGCGGCGGCGGTCTCGGCGGACGGGTCGAGGAAGCCCGGCAGCCAGGCCTCCAGCTCCTCGCGCATCCGCACCTCCGCCCCCAACTGGCACAGCACGCCGGTGGTGCTCAACATCGCCCGGTGGATCAGCACATACGACGGCGGCAGGTTGAACTGCTTGCCCAACTGGCGGGCGGGGGAGCGCAGATCACCTATACGCGAGGCCTCACTCCGCAACCAGCTACGGGTGAACTCGAACGACTCCTCGCGGGCCGGCTCGATGACCGGCAGCAGGTAGTCGAGCACCGCCGCCGCGTCCAGATCGTCCTTGTCCTTGAGGAACCCCTCCTCGCACAGCATCTGGTACACCGCCTCGGCCTCCCCGTCCAAGGTCATCCGCACCGCGACGCCGATCATCGGCGGCAGACCGCCCGGCAGCCGGTCCACGGTGCCGAAGTCCAGTACGCCCAGGCGCCAGCCGCCGTCCTCGTCCGGCACCAGGCGGAAGTTCCCCGGGTGCGGGTCCGCGTGCATCAGGCCGGTACGGGCCGGGCCGGAGAACAGGAACCGGGTCAGCAACTGGCCTGCGCGGTCCCGCTGTTCGCGGCTGCCGTCGCTGATGACTTCGGACAGCGGCACCCCGTCCAGCCACTCCGTCACCAGCACCTGCTCGCACTGGTGCACCACCCACGGCACCACCACATCCGGATCCTCGGCGAACTCCTCCGCATGGGTCTGCTGCGCCGCCGCCTCCAGGCCGTAGTCCAACTCCTCGGCGACCCGGTCCCGCATCTCGGCGATCAGCGGTTTGACGTCGATGCCGGGGTTCAGCGGTCCCAACAGGCGGGCGAGGCGGCTGAGTTGGTTGAAGTCGGAGAGGAGCGCCGCACCCGCACCCGGATACTGCACCTTCACCGCGACCGCCCGACCGTCCTTCCACACCGCCCGGTGCACCTGCCCGATTGAGGCGGCCGCCGCGGGCTCGTCCTGGAACTCCAGAAAAGACTCCCGCCAGTCCTCGCCCATCCGCTCGGCCAGCACCGCGTGCACGGTACTGGGAGGCAGCGGGGGCGCCGCCTCCTGGAGCCGGGTGAGCGTGGCCCGGTAGGGACCGGCGATCTCCTCGGGCAGCGCGGACTCGAAGACGGACAGCACCTGCCCGAACTTCATCGCCCCGCCCTTCAGTTCACCCAGCACCTTGAACAACTGCTCGGCGGTGCGCTGCTGAAGCTCCCGGCTGACCAGGTCGGCTGACTCGCCCACGATCCGCTTGCCGAGCCCCCAGGTGGCGCGGCCCGCGAAGCTCAACGGCAGTGCGGCCAGCTTCGCGGTGCGTGTGACAGCCTTCCGAGGTAGATCAGACATGCGCTCCTCCAGGACCAGACAGCGGTGCCGCCTTCAGCGGTTGACGGTCATTGTGTCGTGCCGGGGTGGACCGGGGCGGCGCCTCCCCTCGCTGCGGTCCGCGACGCCCCCTGTGTGTCCGGATCCCGCGCACCGCATGGGCAGCCAGGGTGCGGCCGTACCGCCCGGGAGTGCCAGTGCAGCCGCGGGACCGCGGCCTCCCAGCGGGCGCCCACCGTGGCCGGTCTCGCTCCGTCGAGGAAGGACAGGGCGTGGCTCGCGGCGAGGCCCGCCACCGCGGTGGTCAGCGCGAGATCCCCGGTGGGGACGCGGCTGCGGCGGCCGGAACGCCACTGCGCCACCAGCCGCGGCCACGCCGGATCACGCTCCGCCCGCGCCCCGGCCAGGCACTCGGCGCAGGCCGTCTCACCCGGCACCACCAGCGGGCCCAGTACCGCCGAGCCCTCCAGGGTGCCCGCGAAGAGGTGCGGTACGCCCGTCGACAGCAGGTCCGCAACGGCCAGCGGATCGGGCGCGAAAGCGTCCAGGCCCTCCCGCGGAGCGACGATCACCAGCGCCAGAGGGACACCGTCGGCACCGGGGCCGGCGCGGGCCGTGGCGCGCGGTGGCCGCTCGGGCGCCGCCCTCGCCACCGCCCGCCGTGCCGCATCCGCCCGCCGTCTGCCCACCGCCTCCACGGGCAGCCCGCCCGGGGCCACATCCCACGGCTCCACCCGCCCGCCGTCCGCCACCTCGACCCGGCCGACCCCGGCACCAGCCAGTACGGCGGCCGCCACCGAGCCCACCCGGCCCGCGCCCCGCACCTGGACTCTGAGGGCACGCCGGGCCGCGAGCCGGGTCAGCCCGCCGCCCGGCTCGGGGCTGGTCACCGTCAGGGAGGCCAGGTCGGGCCGGAGCCGGTCCAGCGTCTGTGGGCGTACCCGCAGGGCCTGGACGCCGGGGCCGCCGCCGGTGGCGTCGTCCAGCAGGCCGGCGCCGACCAGCCGGGCCAGCAGGGTGTCCGCGTCGTCCGCCCGCAGCCCCAGAGACACGGCCTCCGCACGGAGTTGGGGCACGCTGCGGGTGCCGTCGACCAGGGTCAGAAAGCGTCCGGTGGCCGTGTCGACCGGGCCGAGGAGGACCGCGTGGGCGGGGGCGGCACCGAACTGGAGCGTATGGAGATCGCGCCAGGCGCGACGCAGTGCAGGCTTCAGCAAGGGATGCCCCAGCCCGGCCACTTCCCTCCCCGCCCGCGTCTCCGGCCGTCGCGCCACCGGCCGCGTCACCGTCACCGTTTGCGTCTGCGTCTGCATCACGTGAACACCCCTTGCTTCTCTCGGTTCTCTGGGTTCTCTCGGTTCGTTCGTCGTCCCGCTGTGCTGCGGAACGGACTCAGCGTGCCCCCGGCCCGGGTGCTCGTGCTGAAAGTTGTCCACAGGCTCGGGAGTTCGTCATACGAGTACGAGGAGCGGGAGGAGCGCGATGAGTCGGATGAGGGGGGTGAATGTTATGAATGGGATGAGTCGGATGAATCGTGCGGACGGGGAGGGGCTCGCGTGGGTGCGTCCCGGGTCGGGGTTTCTGTCAGAGCCAGCGGGTACGGTCGGAGCGTGTCCGCCGACCCGCTGCACCGTGCCTCCACCCCACCGCGCCGCACCGCGAGCCAGCCTCCCGCAGGCCGTGCCGCGGGCCAGGTCGAGGTGCGCCGGAGCGCCCGCCGCCGCCGTACGGTCTCGGCGTACCGGGAGGGGGACCGGACGGTGGTGCTCATTCCGGAGCGGATGTCCGCGGCGGAGGAGGAGCGCTGGGTCACGGTGATGCTGGACAAGCTGGCGGCGCAGGAGAGCCGCCGGGTGCTGGGGGACGGCCAACTCGCGGAGCGGGCCGCGCAGTTGTCGGAGCAGTTCCTCCGGGGCGAGGCCCGGCCCGAGAGCGTGCGCTGGGTCACCAACCAGAACACCCGCTGGGGTTCCTGCACCCCGGCGGAAGGCAGTATCCGGCTCTCGCACCGGCTTCAGGGGATGCCGGAGTTCGTCGTCGACTATGTGCTGCTGCATGAGCTGGCGCATCTGCTGGTGCCGGGGCACGGGCCCGGTTTCTGGCGGTTGCTGGAGGCGTATCCGCGGACCGAGCGGGCCCGCGGCTATCTGGAGGGTGTGGTGGCCGCCGACCGGCTGCCGCATCTCTCGGCCGACCGCACCGGGTGATCCACCGGCCGGAAGGCCCGTCCCGCCCGGCGATCTCCGGGCCACCCGACGGGCCGTTCCGGGGGCATCGGTTCTGTACCGGCTCTGTACCGGCTGCCGCCCGGCCTGGGATTAGCCGCTAGCCTGGCGCGACGCAATCACCTTCGGGATGGGGGACGGTCGTAACGCATGGCCAGGGAATTCCAACGCGGCCACAAGGCCAGGATCAGTGACCTGACTGCGGGGACGGATCTGTATGTGGGTGTGCAGATCGCCGGCCCGGGGCTGGGCTTCGACATCAGCTGCTTCGGTCTCGACGCGGACGAACGGCTCTCCGACGACGCCTACTTCGTCTTCTTCAACCAGCCCAAGAGCCCCGAGGAGGCGATCCAGCTCCTGGGCGCCCAGGCCGGCGACACCGAGTCCTTCCGGGTCACCCTGGACCGCATCCCGGCGAAGATCCAGAAGCTGGCGTTCACCGCGACCCTCGACGGCGCCGGCCAGATGTCGCAGGTCGGCCCCGGCTATCTGCGGATCGTGGCGGGCGGCGAGGAGGTGTGCCGGTACTCCTTCGACGGGTCGGAGTTCTCCACCGAGCGCGCGGTGATGCTGGGCGACATCTATCTGAAGGACGTGTGGCGCTTCGCCGCGGTCGGCCAGGGCTTCGACGGCGGACTGGAGGCGCTGCTGCGGAACTTCGGCGGTGAGGTGCTGGAGGAGGAGTCCGCGCCCCAGCAGCCCCAGCAGCCGGACGCGGTACCCGGTTTCGCGCCGCCCGCCCAGGCCGGGGCGCCCGCCCCCTCGTTCGCCCCGCCCGCCGGAGGCGCCGCCCCGCAGCCGCCCCCCGCCCAGGCCGCCCCGCCCGCCTTCGGTGCCCCCGCCGCCCCCCAGGCCCCGCAGCCCGCGGCGTTCGCCCCGCCCGCCGGCAGCACCCCGCCGCCCGGGAACCAGGCGCCGCCCGAGAACCCCTCGGTACACGGCGCGCCGACCATCATCGCCCCGCTCGCCCCGCCCGGCGGCCCCGTGCACCCGCCCGGCCCGGCGCCCGCCCCCGGCCCGCACGGGGTCCCCGGGCAACTGCCGCCGCCCGGGCAGCCCTTCGGCCAGACCCCGCCGCCGCCCCCGGGCTATGGACAGCCCGCACCGCCCCCCGGCTACGGCCAGCCGCCTCAGCCGGGCGCGCCCACCCCGCCGCCGGGGTACGGGCAGGGCACTCCGCCGGCGCCGGTGACACCCGGGGTGATGGGCGCGCTCAGCCTCTTCAAGGAGGCCGCCAACGGCCAGCGTTGGACCCAGCAGAACAAGAAGCTGGTCCGCGTCGACCTCGGCGTATCCGAGCAGCCGGTCCTCGCCCGCCAGGGCAGCATGGTGCTGTACCAGGGCAAGGTCGAGTTCTCCTACAAGGGCGCCGGCATCCGCGGCCGCATCGTGGGCAACGCCACCGGCCAGGAGCTCCAGTTGATGCGCTGCTCCGGCCGCGGCCAGGTGTTCCTCGCCGAGAGCGCCTCCTATCTGCACCCCATCGAGCTCCAGGGCGACGCGATCTGCGTCTCCGCGGAGAACGTCCTCGCCTTCGACGAGACCCTCCAGTACGAGGTGCGCCGGATCGAGGGGCACGGCATTCCCGGCGGCGCCCTCTTCACCATGCAGTTCCAGGGCACCGGCACCGTGATCGTCAAGACCCACGGGGTGCCGGTGGTACTGCCGGTGACCCCGACGACCTTCGCCGACTGCAACGCGATCGTCGCCTGGTCCGCCGCCTCCCAGGTGATCGTCTCCAGCCAGGTGCAGATGCGCCGCAACGCCTACCCGGGCGCCAGCGGCGAGAGCATCAACCTCCAGTTCCGCGGCGCGCCCGGCAACTTCATCATCGTCCAGCCGTACGAGGTCTGAGGGGCCCGAGTCATGAACCAGCAGCTCGCGGGCTTCGCGCCCGCACCCGTCGCCGCCCGCATGGAGAACCACGGCAACCACATGCTGAAGGTCGCCATGCAGAGCGGCCAGGACCTCTTCGCCCGCGTCGGCTCGATGGTCGCCTACGAGGGCTTCGTCCAGTACGAGCCGAACCCGTCGGCGGTACGGCAGATCGCCCGGGACTGGATCACCGGCGAGGGCGCCCCGCTGATGAAGTGCTCCGGCGACGGCCTGCTCTACCTCGCCGACTACGGGGCGGACGTCGTGGTGGTCAATCTCTCCGGCGACGCCCTCTCCGTCAACGGCACCAACCTCCTGGCCTTCGACGCGCACCTCCAGTGGGGCGTGGAACGGGTCAAGGGCCTCGCCAAGTTCGCCGGGCAGGGCCTGTGGAACATCCAGGTCTCCGGCCAGGGCTGGGTCGCCCTCACCACCCGCGGCACCCCCATCGTGGTGGACTGCGGCAGCGGCGAGGACGAGACCTATGTCGACCCGGACGCGCTGATCGCCTGGTCGCCCAACCTCAAGGTCAAGGGCAAGCGCAGCTTCAAGGCCGGCTCGCTCATCGGGCGCGGCAGCGGCGAGGCCTACCAGATGGGCTTCTCCGGGCAGGGCATCGTCGTCGTACAGCCCAGTGAGGACAGCACCGACCGCCTCCGCATGAGGGGCTGAGGGGGACACCACCATGCAGAGCCCGCTTTTCGGCTACACCGAGCAGCAGACCCAGGACCGCTGGTCGCTGCAGAACCCGCAACTGCTGCGCGTCGCCCTCGAAGGCCACGACGACGTCCTCGCCCGCAAGGGCGCCATGGTCGCCTACCAGGGGCTGATGGAGTTCGAGGGCGAGTACCAGACGCACGGCCAGCGCCATGCCCGCGCCCACACCGGCGAGGGCCTCGACCTGATGCGCTGCCACGGTCAGGGCGTCATCTACTTCGCCAACCTCGCCCAGCACATCCACCTGGTCGACGTGGACCAGGACGGCCTCACCGTGGACAGCGCCTATGTCCTCGCCATGGACTCCACCCTCCACCACGAGGTGATCGCGGTGGACAGCCAGTACGGAATCTCCGGCTCCGGCAAGTACCAACTGGCCATCACCGGCCGCGGCAAGGTAGCCCTGATGACCTCGGGCCACCCCCTGATGCTGATGGTCACCCCCGACCGCTACGTCAACGCCGACGCGGACGCGGTCGTCGCCTGGTCCAACGGGCTGCGGGTGCAGATGCAGGCGCAGACCCACTCCTCCGGCGTCTGGCGGCGCCGCGGCCACACCGGGGAGGGCTGGGAGCTGAGCTTCATGGGCCAGGGGTACGCCCTGGTGCAGCCCAGCGAGGTGCTCCCGCCGCAGCAGGCCGACATCGGCGGGGGCCTGATGGCCCAGTACGGCATGGGCCAGCAGGGCGCCCGCGGCGCCAACCAGGGCAACGTCTGGAACTGACCCGGAACGAGAGGCAGTTGGGGCGCACGCGCTATGGCGTGCGCCCCAACTGCCGTTCAGTACAAGTCAGTTGCTCAGCCGCTGCCTGGTCGCCGCCACCAGCCGCACCACCGACTCGTCCGCCACCGCACCGACCTCCGCATAGGGGAACCAGCGCAGATCCAGCGACTCCTCGCTGATCGCCTCCACCGCGCCGGGCGGGGCGATCGCCGCGTACTGCACATCCAGGTGCCAGGCGCAGGGGGTGTGGTGCCGGTCCAGGCGGACCGGGCCGCCGGGGAGGAGGCTGAGCCCGGCGACACCGGACTCCTCGGTGGCCTCCCGCAGCGCGGCCGCCGCCAGGCTGCCGTCCTCCGGCTCGCAGTGCCCGCCCATCTGCAACCACATCCGCATCTTGCGGTGGAGCGTCAGCAGGACCCGCTCCCGCTCCGGGTCGACTACCAGGGCGCTGGCGGTGATGTGGCCGTCGCCGCAGGCCTTCCACATACCGTCGGGCCGGCTCGCCAGATGGTCCAGGTAGAGCCGGCGCAGCCGCTCCTGCTCCGTCCCGGCGCCGTGGCCCGATGTCCCGTAGCCCTCCAGGACCAGGAGGGCGTCCGCACGCAGACTCACCGGCGGCCGTCGCCCTCGCCCTCGTCACCGGGCTGTGAGTCACCGGGCTTGGCGTCGCCCGGCTCGGCGTCGTCGGGCTTGGTCCCGCCGTCGTCCTTGGTGAGGTCCGGGGACTGGCGGGTGCCGCCCGCTGCCTCGCCGAGCATCTTGTCCAGCTCGGAGAAGTCCAACTGCTCGCGGTGCACGAAACCGTCCGGGTCGTCCAGATCGGAGGCGGTGGGCAGCATGTCCGGGTGGGCCCAGATGCCGTCCCGGCCGTCCACCCCGCGGGCGTCGGTGAGCGAGGCCCACAGCCGGGAGGCGTCCCGCAGCCGGCGCGGGCGCAGCTCCAGACCGATCAGGGTGGCGAAGGTCTGCTCGGCGGGGCCGCCCGTCGCCCGGCGGCGGCGCAGCGTCTCCCGCAGCGCGTCCGCGGAGGAGAGCCGGGGCTTGGCCGCGGCGTGCACCACCGCGTCCACCCAGCCCTCCACCAGCGCGAGCGCCGTCTCAAGCCGGGCCAGGGCCGCCTTCTGCGCCGGGGTGTCCTCGGGCTGGAACATGCCCTGCTGGAGCGCCTCCTGCAACTGTTCCGGATTCTGCGGATCGAGCTGCCCGACCACGTCTTCCAGCTTCTGGGTGTCCACCTTGATGCCGCGGGCGTACCCCTCGACCGCGCCGAACAGATGCGAACGCAGCCACGGCACATGGGAGAAGAGCCGCTGGTGTGCCGCCTCCCGCAGGGCGAGATAGAGCCGCACCTCCTCCAGCGGAACCCCGAGGTCCTTGCCGAAGGCCTCGATGTTCACCGGCAGCAGGGCCGCCTTGTCGGACGGGCCGAGCGGCAGGCCGATATCGGTTGACCCGACCACCTCGCCCGCCAGCACCCCGACGGCCTGCCCGATCTGGGTACCGAACATCGCGCCGCCCATCGAGCGCATCATCCCGATCAGCGGGCCCGCCATGGCCTGCATCTCCTCCGGGAGCACATCGCCCATGGCGGCGCCGACCCGCTCGGCCACCGGATCGACCAGCTCCTTCCACACCGGGAGGGTCGCCTCGACCCACTCGGCGCGGCTCCACGCCACCGAGGAGGCCGAGCCGGACGGCAGGGACGTCGCGCCGTCCAGCCACACGTCCGCGAGGCGCACCGCCTCCTCCACCGCGGTGCGCTCCGCGGGGCCGACGCTGGCGTCCTTGCTGCCGTCGGAGGTGCCCTGGGAGACGGTCTGGCGGGCGATCTGCTGGGCCATGTCCCAGTTCACCGGGCCGCCCTCGTAGGAGAGCATCTGGCCGAGCTGCTGGAAGGCGGCGCCGAGGTCCGACGGGTTCATCGAGCCGAACATCGCGGCGAAGGGATTGTCACCGCCGGAGCCGCCGGCGCCGAGTCCGAAGCCGAAGGGGTCGGCAGGTCCCTGGCCGGCCCCGCCCTGCTGGTCCTTCTTCCTGCCCTCGTCGCCGTCCTCCGGCTCCTCCGGCGGAAGGCCGAAACCGAATGGGGTGTCACTCACGGGATTCCTCGGCTCGTCGGGCCGCCGGTTCGGTCCGACGGCGGCTGCCCTGCATCACCACCCAGCGTAGACACCCGCGGCGGTTCCGGCCTCGGTGCTTCGCCGACCGGACGCCTGCGGCAGGATAGGAGACCGCCTGCCGCGTGCGCTGCATCTGCGTACGTACTGAAGACAACCGCTGGAGATACCTGGTGAGTTCCCTGGATCCGCAGGTTCGCGGAGCGCGAAACCCGTCGGGCGGCGGGGCCGCGCGCGGGCCCGTCGTCGCCGTGACCGGCGCCGCGACCGGAGTGGGCGCGCTGCTCACCGAACGGCTCGCGGCGTCCGAGGAGATCCGGCAGGTCGTGGCCATCGACGAGCGCCGCGGCGACTGCACCGACGCCCGCTGGCATGTACTGGACGTACGGGATCCGGCCATCGCCGAGAAGCTGCGCGGCGCCGACGTCGTCGTCCATCTCGCCCTGGATCTGGACCTGGAGAGGGACGCCGCGGCCCGCTCCGCCTACAACGTCCGCGGCACCCAGACCGTGCTCACCGCGGCCGCCGCGGCCGGGGTGCACCGGGTGGTGCTCTGCACCTCCGCCATGGTCTACGGGGCGCTGGAGGACAATCCGCTGCCGCTCGCCGAGGACGCGGAACTACGCGCCACCGCCGAGGCGACCGGCGTCGGGGACCTGCTGGAGGTGGAGCGGCTGGCCCGCCGGGCACCGCGCGCCCACCCCGGCCTGAACGTGACGGTGGTCCGCCCCGCCGTCCTGGTCGGCGCCGGCAGCGACACCGCCCTCACCCGCTACTTCGAGTCGCCCTGGCTGCTGGTGGTGACCGGTTCCCGCCCCGCCTGGCAGTTCTGCCATGTCGAGGACCTGTGCACGGCCCTGGAGTACGCGGCGCTGGAGAAGGCGGAGGGGGAGCTGGCGGTCGGTTGCGAGGGCTGGCTGGAGCAGGAGGAGGTCGAGGAGCTGAGCGGGATCCGGCGGATGGAACTGCCGTCCGCGGTGGCCCTGGGAGCCGCGGCCCGGCTGCACCGCATCGGCCTCACCCCGTCACCCGCGGGGGACCTCTCCTACACCATGTATCCGTGGGTGGTCAGCGGCAGCCGGCTGCATGACGCGGGCTGGCGGCCGCGCTGGACCAACGAGGAGGTGCTGGCCGAGCTGCTGGAGGAGGTCGCCGGGCGGCGCACCCTGGCCGGCCGCCGCCTCGGACGCAAGGACGCCACCGCGGCGGGCGCGGCCGGCGCGACGGTCGCCCTCCTCGGCACCGCGGCTGTGGTCCGCCGCGTCCGCAAGGCCCGCCGCGGCCGCGCGTAGCCCGCTCCCCGCCGTTGTCCACAGGCCCCCCGGGACTCAGGACCGAGTCCATATGATGTCCGGTATGGAACGTACGTATGGGCACCCCGGGGAGCTGGCTGCCGAGGATCCGATCCGACTGCTGGGCATCCGGGAGGCGCCGCTCTCACTGGACGAGGTCTTCCGCGCGGTCGGCGACGACGCGGCCGGGGGCACCGCCCTCTTCGTCGGCACGGTGCGCAACCACGACGGTGGCGCCGACGTGGACACCCTCGGCTACTCCAGCCACCCCACCGCGGAGGCCGAGTTGCGCCGCGTCGCGGAGAAGGTCGCGGCCGGGTACCCGGTGCGGGCGCTGGCCGCGGTCCACCGGGTGGGCGAGCTGTCGGTGGGCGATCTGGCCGTGGTGGTGGCCGTCTCCTGCCCGCACCGAGGCGAGGCCTTCGAAGCCTGCCGCAAGCTCATCGACGACCTCAAGCACGAGGTACCGATCTGGAAGCATCAGAGGTTTTCGGACGGTACAGAGGAATGGGTGGGCGCGTAGCGCCTCGTTGAGGGGTGGTGGTCGGGCGACGGGAGGGCGGGTGGGGGCCTGTTGAGAAGGGGCGGCCGCTCCCATGAGTTGCGGCTGTGGCGCTGAACGGGCGCTGTTCCGGCTCGGTTTGCGTAACCCGCCCCCGCCTACGAGCGTTGACGCTGCGAATGGTTAATCTGCTGATCATTCGGTAGCGGTTGCTCGGGGTGTTGGGAGGTCGGTATGGCAGCGCTCGCCTGGTTGCTGATTCCGCTGTTCGCCGCGTGCGGGGCGGGGCTGTGGGGCAGTTGGGCCGCCCGGCACCGCAAGACGCACGACGGGCCGGAGTTGGCCGGGTACGCCCGGTTCCGCGAGGCCATGGAGGGTTCGCACACCGAGCCCGCCGACACCGTCTCGGACCCTGTCTGACCCTCCGCTGCGGGCTCCCGTACGGGCGGCCCCGGAGTGCTCGCACAGAGTCGTCCCGTACTGTCGTTCCATGCCACGCCGCACCGCGACGATGCTCGCCTCGACTCTGATGCTGATCGCCTTGCTGTGCACGGGAGTGTTCATCAGCGTGCCGTACTCGGAGATGTCGCCGGGGCCCACCGTGAACACCCTTGACGATCACGCCGGGGAGCCGGTGCTGCAGATCACCGGGCACAAGACGTACGAGACGACCGGGCATCTCAATATGACGACGGTCCGCGTCACCAGTGCCGACTACCGGATGAATCTGGTGGAGGCGGTCTACGGCTGGCTGGCCAAGGACACCCTGGTGGTGCCGCATCAGGCGGTCTACCCGGACGGGCAGACCGAGGAGCAGTCCACTCAGGAGAACGCCGAGGAGTTCAGCCAGTCCCAGGAGAGCGCCAAGGTCGCGGCGTTGAGGGAGCTGGACATCCCGGTGAAGTCCTGGGTGATCGTCTCGACGGTCGTCAAGGGCTCCGCGGCGGAGGGCCGGCTGCACGCCGGTGATGTCATCCGCAGTGTGGACGGGGTGGCCGTGCACCGGCCGGAGGACGTTGCGAAGTTGGTGACGAAGCACAAGCCGGGGCAGCGGACCACGTTCACGGTGGTGCCGGTGAAGACGAGGCTGGTGCGGAAGGGCTCGCCGTCCGCGGCGCAGCCCGTTCCGCAGCAGTCGGTCCGGCAGTCCACCAGGACGAAGCAGGTCACGCTCACCACACGGAAGGCGAAGGATGGGCGGGCCGTGGTCGGTATCGAGGCCGGCACCGACCACACGTTCCCGTTCGGCATCGACATCAAGTTGGCGGATGTCGGTGGGCCCAGCGCCGGGCTGATGTTCGCGCTCGGCCTGGTCGACAAGCTCAGTCCGGACGATCTGACCGGCGGCCGCTTCATCGCGGGCACCGGCACCATCGACGACAACGGCAAGGTGGGCCGGATCGGCGGTATCCAGATGAAGACCATCGGGGCCCGCAACAAGGGCGCCCGCTACTTCCTCACCCCCGCGGGCAACTGCGCGGCGGCCGCGGCCGATGTGCCGGACGGCCTCACCCTGGTGAAGGTGAACACCATCCACGACGCGCTCGGCTCCCTGGAGAAGATCCGTACCGGGCACACGAGTTCCCTGCCGAGCTGCTCCAAGAGCTGATATCGCGGCGGGAGTTGGGGCCGGCGCGCGGCCGCCGGACACACCGGGGGCCGCGCGCCGTCGTTCACTCCGCGAAGGTCGCCGCCAGCGCGTCGGCGAGACCCGGCACCAGGTCGGAACCGGTGAGGACCTCGGTCGCGCTGTCCTTCGCGCGCAGCCGCAGCGCCGACTCCCGTGCCCCGTCCCGCAGTACGGCCACCGTCATCCGCACCTCCTGCCGCTCGGGGTGCTCGGCCACCCAGGCCGCCAGCCGCGTCTCGTCGGCTTCGCCGTTTTCGTCCACATATGTCGGAACGGCGGCCTCGGCGGACGGCGGCAGCATCAGCCGTTCCACGGTGAGGGCGCAGCCTGCGACGGCGTCCGGCCAGGCGATGGTGGCGAGGAACTCGTCCAACGGGCCGCCGGCCGGCACCTCTTCCTGCTCGATCGGCGTGAGGGCGCCGGCGTTCGGGTCGTCGGTGAGGCCGAGGCGGTCGGCGAGTTGGGGTTCCTGGCCGCGGAGTTGGGCGGTGTCCACGAGGGCGAAGAGGCGGGCGGGCCGGTCCCAGCCGAGACCCGAGGCGTACTCGTCGATCTCCAGTACGGCGCGGGTCAGCGGGGATGCGGCCATCGGGGGGCCGGAGGGGGATGCGTTGGGCATGGTCAATATCCTGCCTGGTTCGGGGCCGGAATCGGGAACTGAGTAAAGCCTCAGTAAGTTGCACCAGTGGGCCCTGCGAACGCCTGGCCCTCCGACCAGCCACAGCTACGCGAACTTCGAGGTGCGCACCTTGGCTTTCCAGATGCCGGACCGCGGCGGAGGCCCGACGGGGCCACGGATCAGAGTGGGCCGCCCGTCCAGGCGTGCCCGGACCCTGCTCATGACCCTGGGCGTGCTCGCCGTCCTGGCCATGGCCTTCGTCATGTTCTCCGGGTTCTGGACGGACTGGCTCTGGTACCGGTCCGTGCACTACTCGTCCGTCTTCACCACCACTCTGTGGACGAAGATCGGGCTGTTCTTCGTCTTCGGGCTGCTGATGGCGCTCGCCGTCGGGGTCAACATCTGGCTGGCGCACAAGCTGCGGCCACCGCTCAGCGCGATGTCGATAGAGCAGCAGAACCTCGACCGGTACCGCATGGGCATCGCGCCCTACAAGAAGTGGCTGCTGCTGGGGATCACCGCGCTGGTCGGGCTGATCGCCGGGGCCTCCGCGGCCGGCCAGTGGCGTACCTGGCTGATGTGGATCAACGGTGTGCCCTTCGGGCAGAAGGACCCGCAGTTCCATCTGGACGTCTCCTTCTACGCGTTCGACCTGCCGTGGTACCGCTTCCTGCTCGGCTTCGGCTTCGCCGCGATGGTGCTCTCCGTGATCGCCGCCGCCGTCACCCACTACCTGTACGGCGGGCTGCGGGTGACCAGCCCCGGCGCGCGCGCCACCGCGGCGGCCACCGGCCATCTCTCGGTGCTGCTCGGCCTGTTCGTCGCCCTCAAGGCGGTGGCGTACTGGCTCGACCGGTACGGCCTGGCGGTGAAGTCCAGCGACTTCAAGGCCACGGGGAACTGGACCGGTCTGCGCTATGTCGACGCCAACGCCTACCTCCCGGCGAAGACCATCCTCTTCTGCATCGCGGTGATCTGCGCCCTGCTCTTCTTCGCCACGCTGTGGCGCCGCACCTGGCAGTTGCCGGTGATCGGCCTGGGCCTGATGGTGCTCTCCGCGATCCTCATCGGCGGCCTGTACCCGGCGATCGTGCAGAAGTTCCAGGTCCAGCCCAACGAGCAGGCCAAGGAGGCCCCGTACGTCGAGAAGAACCTGGAGGCGACGCGGGCCGCCTACGGGATCGGCGGCACCGAGGTCAAGAAGTACCCGGGCCAGAGCGAGACCAAGGACAAGTCCAAGCTGCGCGACGACGCCGACTCCGCGTCCAGCATCCGGCTGCTCGACCCGAACATCGTCTCCCCGACGTTCCAGCAGCGCCAGCAGATGAAGGACTACTACGGCTTCCCGTCCAATCTGGACGTGGACCGGTACAAGGACAAGGACGGCAAGGAGCAGGACACCGTCGTCGGCCTCCGCGAGCTGAACCTCGACGGTGTGCCCAAGAACAACTGGATCAACGACCACTTCCGCTACACCCACGGCTACGGCGTGGTCGCGGCGAAGGGCACCAGCGCCGACGCCCAGGGCCGCCCCGAGTTCACCGAGTCCGACCTGCCGTCCCGCGGCCAGCTCGGTGAGTACGAACAGCGGGTGTACTACGGCGAGAAGACCACCCACTACTCGATCGTCGGCGGTCCGCAGAAGGAGATCGACTACACCGACGACGCGGGCAACGAGAAGTCGTACCAGTACCGGGGCAAGGGCGGCGTCGATCTGTCCGGGCCGATCAACCGGGCCGCGTACGCGGTGGCCTTCGGGGAGCCGCAGATCCTCTACTCGGGGGCCATCGGCAAGGACTCGAAGATCCTCTACAACCGCACCCCGAAGGACCGGGTGGAGGCGGTGGCGCCCTGGCTGACCATCGACGGCGACGCCTACCCGGCGGTGGTCGACGGCCGCATCCAGTGGATCGTGGACGCCTACACCACCACCAACGGCTATCCCTACGCCTCGCGCACGACGCTCGGTGACACCACGGCCGACTCGCTGACCGCGCAGAACAACCAGCGCGCGGTGGTCGCCCAGCAGAACCGGGTCAACTACATCCGCAATTCGGTGAAGGCCACCGTGGACGCCTACGACGGCACGGTGAAGCTGTACCAGTGGGACACCAAGGACCCGGTGCTGAAGACGTGGATGAAGGCCTTCCCGGGCACGGTGAAGTCGAAGAGTGAGATCTCGCCCACCCTGCTGAGCCATCTCCGTTATCCGCAGGACCTGTTCAAGGTCCAGCGCGAGCTGCTCACCCGCTACCACGTGAAGGACGCGCAGACCTTCCTCAGCGGCAGCGAGGTGTGGCAGGTGCCGGACGACCCGACGAATAAGTCGGGCAATTCGGTACCGGCCTACTACCTGAGCATGAAGATGCCGGACCAGAAGCAGCAGGACTTCTCCCTCACCACCACCTTCACCTTCACCGGGCGGGACAACCTCAGCGCCTTCATGGCGGTGAACGCGGAGGCGGACAGCCCCGAGTACGGCAGGATCAGAATCCTGAAAATGCCGTCCAGCATCACCGTGGACGGCCCCAGACAGGTGCAGAGCAAGTTCAACTCCGAGCAGGACATCGCCGAGCAGATCAGACTCCTGCGCGGCGGCGACTCGGAGGTCGAGTACGGGAACCTGCTGACGGTGCCGCTGGACGGCGGGCTGCTCTACGCGGAGCCGGTCTATGTGCGCGGCGGCGGGCTCAAGTACCCGCTGCTGCGGAAGGTGTTGGTGACCTACGGTGGCGCCACCGCCTTCGAGGACACCCTGGACCAGGCGCTGACCAAGGTGTTCGGCGCGGATGAGGCGACGAGTCCGCCGGGTGACGGCCAGAGCGACCAGCCGCCACCGCCCAAGTCGAGCAACCCGACCGTGCAGAAGGCGCTGGAGGACGCGCAAAAGGCCTTCGAGGACGGGCAGTCGGCGATGAAGAAGGGCGACTGGAAGGCGTACGGCGAGGCGCAGAAGAAGTTGCAGGACGCCTTGCAGCGCGCGGCCGACGCCCAGGACAAGGGGGCGTCCGGCAGCAAGGACAGTAGTAAGGACGGCGGGAAGACGGGGGGCGGGTCGGGCGACAAGTCCGGTGACCAGGCTGCCGGTTCGGCCGCCCAGCCCGCCCGCAGAGAGAGCTGAGCAGGGCACGCCCCGCGTCGTGGTAGGTTGGAGTCACACGACGCGGGGTGGAGCAGCTCGGTAGCTCGCTGGGCTCATAACCCAGAGGTCGCAGGTTCAAATCCTGTCCCCGCTACTGCGGTTCGGAAGGCCCGGATCCTGGAAACAGGATCCGGGCCTTCCGGCTGTCCCGGGCCGTTAGCGTCAACTCGGCCGCGGATCACGGCACTTCGTTCACACGTTCCTCACTGGTTCAAGGCCGCGCCGTCTAGGGGGAGTTACCCCGACTGTGTTTCACTTATCGTTCTGTGGGCATGTCGACAAAACGCTGAAGTGACCTCACGGGCTGCGGTATTCCAGGTGTACCCAGGGTGCAGGTGGTGCGACGATGGATGTTATGGGGGAAAAGGCAACTCTGTTGGAGACGGGGCGGTTTGCACAGCCGACCGGTCGGGACGATCCCGGCCCGGCGCCGGACGAGGTGCGCCGACGGCTGGCAGCGGAGTCCGGTGACGTCGAGGCGATGAGCGTCCTCGGCGCGATGCTGCTGCGCCGCGGCGACCTGGACGGCGCCGAACCTCAGCTCCGTGCCGCCACCGCGGCCGGCGACCGCGCTGCCGCCAACAACCTCGGCGTCCTGCTCCACCAGCGGGGCTACGCGGACGAGGCGGCCGGCTGGTGGCGGGTCGCCGCCGTCGCCGGTTCCGCCGCCGCCGCCCACGCCCTCGGCCGGCACCACCGCGAGCGCGGCGACGAGCCGGCCGCCGAGTACTGGCTGCGGCAGGCCGCGGAGCAGGGCCACGCGCTGGGCGCCTACGCCCTCGCCGACCTGCTGGAGCACCGCGGCGACGAGGACGCCGGCCGCTGGATGCGGTCCGCCGCCGAGCGCGGCCACCGCGAGGCCGCGTACCGGCTGGCCCGCGCCCTGGACGGCGGCCAGCAGTCCGGCACCGCGGCCCGGACCGCCGCGGAGGAGGCCGAGCAGTGGTACCGCCAGGCCGCGGCCCGCGGGCACCGGAGCGCCGCCCTCCACCTCGGCACGCTGCTCGAACACCGCGGCGAGCTGAAGGAGGCCGGCCGCTGGTACCTCAACGCGGCCAAGGACGGCGAGGCCCGCGCCGCCTGCGCCCTCGGCTTCCTGCTGCGGGACGAGGGCGACGCGGAGAACGCCGCCGTCTGGTGGCTGAAGGCGGCCAAGGGCGGCGACGGCAACGCGGCCAACGCCCTCGGTGCCCTGCACGCCGAGCGCGGCGAGAAGCAGACCGCGGAGCGCTGGTACCGGGCCGCCATGGACGCGGGCGACGAGAACGGCGCGTACAACCTCGGGCTGCTCTGCGCCGAGCAGGGGCGGAACGCGCAGGCCGAGCAGTGGTACCGCCGCGCCGCCTACGCCGGGCACCGCGAGGCGGCCAACGCGCTGGCCGTGCTGCTGCTCCAGGGCGGCGACGCGGCGGGCGCCGAGCCGTGGTTCTCCAAGGCCGCCGAGTCCGGCAGTGTGGACGCCGCATTCAATCTGGGCATCCTGCACGCCGGGCGGGACGAGGAGCCGGCCGCGCTCGGCTGGTACGAGCGGGCCGCCGCGGCCGGGCACGCCGAGGCCGCGCTCCAGGTCGGCATGGCCCGGCTGCGGACCGGCGACGAGGCGTCTGCCGAGCGCCATCTGCGGTGCGCCGCGGGCGGCGGCAGCGCGGAGGCCGCGTACCGGCTGGCCACGCTGCTGGACGCGCGCCGCCCGCCCGCCCCCGCGCATGAGCTGGGCCAGCCGGCGGGCGAGAAGAGCGAGTGCGAGGAGTGGTACGAGCGGGCCGCCGGGCAGGGGCACCGCCCGGCCCAGGTGCGGGTCGGCATGTTGGCCGCGGCCCGCGGCGATGTGGTCGAGGCCGCCGACTGGTACCGCAGGGCCGCGGAGGCCGGCAGTCCCGGTGGCGCCTTCAACCTCGGCCTGCTGCTGGCCCGGGAGGGCGGCGAGCCGGAGGCCGCCGTCTGGTGGCGCAAGGCGGCGGACGCCGGTCACGGCCGGGCCGCGCTGCGCCTGGCGCTGCTCTTCGCGCGCCGCGGCGAGCTGGCCGAGGCGCAGCGCTGGAGCGGCCGCGCGGTGGACCTGGGTCCGCCCGAGGTCACCCGCCGCGCGGCCCGCCTGCGGGACGCGGTTCGGCAGGAACTCACGGCGTAGGCAAGCCGGTTGGGCGGTCCGGGCGCGGGCTCGGACCGCTCGGGCGGTGGCCGTTCCGAAAGGGATTTGCACTGCTCGGGGGATGGCCCGTAAGGTGGTGTTCACCGACGCGGGGTGGAGCAGCTCGGTAGCTCGCTGGGCTCATAACCCAGAGGTCGCAGGTTCAAATCCTGTCCCCGCTACTGAACCGGAGGCCCGGTCCTGATCTTTCAGGACCGGGCCTCCGATGTATGTGCAGATGTGAAGTGCCGCCGGGGTGACGGCAGTTGACGGAAGACCGCGGCCGCCGGGGACGGCGGGATTCGGTAAGTGGCCGGTGGGCGCGGGGAGTTCAGGCCTGGGTGCAGCTCGGGCAGAGGCCGCGGTAGGTGACCTCGACACCGGAGACCGTGAAGCCGAACCGCTCCGAGTCCGGCAGGTCGGCCAGTGGGTCGCCGGCCGGGTGCACATCGCGGATCGCGCCGCAGTTCGCGCACACCAGGTGGTGGTGCGGGCGGTGGGCGTTGGGGTCGTAGCGCTTGGCGCGGCGGTCGGTGGCGACCTCCAGGACCTCGCCCAGCGACACCAGCTCGCCCAGGGTGTTGTAGACCGTGGCCCGGGAGATCTCGGGCAGCTTGCCCACGGCGCGGGCGTGCACCTCGTCGGCCGTCAGATGGACATGGTCGCCGTCGAGGACCTCGGCCACCACGCGCCGCTGCGCGGTCATACGCCAGCCGCGTCCGCGCAGTCGCTCCAAGAGGTCACTCATACGACCAGCGTAACAGCAGCCAGACCAGATCCCGACCGGGTGTGGAATTGGAAGCCCGCTCGACTTAGACGAAGTCCATGTGGTGTCCCCGCTGCCCCGGTGGGCCTCAGTACCGCTGGTTGAGATAGCCCAGCAGCTCGTCGTGGAGCAGGCCGTTGGAGGCGGCGGCGTCGCCGCTGTGCGGGCCCGGGCGGCCGTCCAGACCGGTGAAGTGGCCACCGGCCTCGGTCACCACGATCGACGGGGCCGCCATGTCCCACAGCGACAACTCCGGCTCCGCGCACAGATCCACGGATCCCTCGGCCACCATCATGTACGGCCAGAAGTCGCCGTAGCCGCGGGTCCGCCAGACGGCGCGGGTCAGGTCGAGGAAGCCGTCCAGGCTGCCCCGGTCCTCCCAGCCGGTGAGGCTGGAGTAGGCGAGGGAGGCGTCGGAGAGCTGCGCCACCCGCGAGACCCGCAGCGGCGAGGCGGAGGTGAGGCTGCGCCCGGTGTACGCGCCGTGGCCTTTCGCGGCCCACCAGCGGCGGCCCAGCGCCGGTGCCGACACCACGCCCACCACCGGTTCGAAGCCCGTCTCGCCCGCCTCCATCAGCGAGATCAGCGTGGCCCAGACCGGCACGCCCCGTACGTAGTTCTTGGTGCCGTCGATCGGGTCGATCACCCAGCGGCGGGGGCCGGTGCCCGCCACGCCGAACTCCTCGCCGAGGACGGCGTCCCGGGGGCGGGCCCGCCCCAACTGGCCCCGGATGACCTCCTCGGCCGCCTTGTCGGCCTCGGTGACCGGCGTCATGTCCGGTTTGGTCTCGACCTTCAGATCGAGTGCCTTGAACCGGTCCATGGTGGCGGCGTCCGCGGCGTCCGCCAGGACATGGGCGAGCCGGAGATCATCGTGGTAGTCGGGCATGACTGCACAGTATCGATCTCCCTCGGCCCGCGGCCAGCACAGTCCGCGCAGCGACCCTTGACAGGCGGTCCGGGCGCGTCAACTCTGGCCGGGAGCGCGGCCGGTCGGCCCGGGGAGGCGAGGATGCCCACAGCGCGGGAGTCCCTGCTGGACGCGGCCGAGCGGGCGCTGGGCCGACTACCCTGGACCCGGATCCGGATGGTCGACGTGGCCGCCGTCGCCGGGGTCTCCCGGCAGACCCTCTACAACGAGTTCGGCTCCAAGGAGGGGCTGGGCCGGGCCCTGCTGCGGCGGGAGGCCGACACCTGCCTGGCCGGCGCGGAACGGGTGCTGGCCGGGCCGGGGCCACCCGAGGAGCGCCTCGCCGCACTCGCCGAGTGGATGGTGACGGCCGCCCGGCGCCCCCTCGCCCGCGCCCTGCTGACCGGCCTCTGGCCGCCCCGCCTCCCCGCCCCGGTACGGACCGCGATGCCGTCCGCCGCGGTGGCCCCGGCCCAGCGCCGGGCTGACCAACCGCTGCCGACGCCCGCCGAACTCGCCACCGCCATGAGGGACTTGGCCCTCACCGCGACCTGCCCGCCGGACACCGCACCCCGGACCCGCGCCGCCTGGTCCCACCGCTGCGAGATCACGGTACGGCTGGCGCTCTCCTGCCTGCTGGTCCCACCGGGCCCGGCGGGACCGGCGGCCCTGGTGGCGAGAGGAACCGGCTTGAGAAGGACAGGACCTAGTGGCCCGAGCCCGAGAGCTGGAGGCCGACGACGCCGATGATGACCAGGGAGATGGACACGATCTTGAGGGTGGAGACCAGGTCGCCGAGGAAGACCATGCCGTAGATCGCGGTTCCCGCCGCCCCGATGCCCGTCCACACCGCGTACGCCGGGCCCACGTCGAGGCGGCGCAGCGCGAGCGTCAGCAGGCCGAAGCTGCCCAGGGCGAACGAGGCGAAGGCGACGGTGGGCCACAGCCGGGTGAAACCGTGCGACAGCTTCAGGCAGACCGCGAACCCGGTCTCCAGCAGCCCGGCCACCAGCACCAGCACCCACGCCATGCCAACGCCCTCCGCTCGTACCGTGGTTCGCGCCGTCCCGCCCGTGCCCGACGGCGGGGGTGCCGCTCTCGGCGGTGCGATCCCGCCCCGCGGATTATGCCCTTACCTGTGCCGCGGCCGGGCAAACCCGGGCCGGGCTCAGTCGCCCTCGCGGCGCTCCCGGGTGGCCAGCAGCCGCCGCAGCGAGTACAGCCGGGCCGGCTCCGCGTGGCCCTCGGCCACCCAGGCGTCGAGCGCGCAGTCCGGTTCGTCATGGCTGCAGGCCCGCGGGCAGCCCTCGGTGCCGGGCTCCAGGTCGGGGAAGGCGTGGATGACCCGGGTCGGATCGACATGTGCGAGACCGAAGGACCGTACGCCCGGGGTGTCCACCACCCAGCCCCGCCAGTCGCCGCCGTCGCCGGTCCCGTCCCCGCTTCCGCCGAGCGGCAGTGCCAGGGCCGAGGTGGTGGTGTGCCGGCCACGGCCGGTGACCGCGTTGACATGGCCGGTGGAGCGGCGCCGGCCGGCCGGTACCAGCGCGTTGACCAGGGTGGTCTTGCCGACGCCCGAGTGGCCGACGAAGGCGGTGACCCGTCCGTCCAGCAGCCGCCGCACCCGGTCCGCGGCAGCGCCGTCCGCCAGCTCCTCCCGCGAGGTCACCACATACGGCACGCCCAGCGTCCGGTAGGTCTCCAGCAGCTTGTCCGGCGGCGCCAGATCGGACTTGGTCAGCACCAGCAGCGGTTCAAGACCCCCGTCGTAGGCGGCGACCAGGCAGCGGTCGATGAGGCGGGGCCGGGGCTCAGGGTCGGCGAGCGCGGTCACGATGGCCAACTGGTCGGCGTTGGCCACCACCACCCGCTCGTACGGGTCGTCGTCGTCCGCGGTGCGGCGCAGCACCGAGGCGCGCTCCGCGATCCGCACGATCCGCGCCAAGGTGTCCTTGTGGCCCGAGAGGTCCCCGACCAGCGCCACCCGGTCGCCCACCACGGCGGCCTTGCGGCCCAGCTCCCGCGCCTTCATCGCCATCACCACCCGGTCCTCGACCAGGCAGGTCAGCCGGCCCCGGTCCACGGTGAGCACCATGCCCTCGGCGGCGTCCTCATGCTTGGGCCTGATGCTGGTACGGGGCCGGTTGCCCTTGCGGTTGGGGCGGACGCGGACGTCGTCCTCGTCGGTGTGCTTGCCGTAGCGGCGCATGGCTCGATCCGCCCGTCAGTTCCCGAGCATCCCGGTCCACAGGGCGGGGAAGTCGGGCAGGGTCTTCGCGGTCGTCGCCACGTTCTCGATGTCGACGTCCTTCACGGCGAGGCCGAGTACGGCGCCCGCGGTGGCCATCCGGTGGTCGTCATAGGTGTGGAAGGTGCCGCCGCGCAGGGTGCGGGGTGAGATGCGCAGTCCGTCCTCGGTCTCCGCGACCTCGCCGCCGAGGCCGTTGATCTCCCGGGTGAGGGCGGCCAGCCGGTCCGTCTCGTGCAGCCGCAGATGGGCCACGCCGCGCAGCACGGAGGGGGAGTCGGCGAGCGCCGCCACCGCCGCGATGCCCGGGGTCAGCTCGCCCACCTCGGACAGGTCCGCGTCGATGCCGTGCACCCGGCCGGAACCGGTGAACTCCAGCCCCTGGTCGGTGAGTCGGCAGGAGCCGCCCATCTCGGTGAAGATCTCCCGCAGCCTGTCGCCGGGCTGGGTGGTGTGCGCGGGCCAGTCCGGGATCAGCACCCGGCCGCCGGTCACCAGCGCCGCGGCGAGGAACGGCTGCGCGTTCGACAGATCCGGCTCCACCGTCAGGTCCAGCCCCAGCAGCGCACCCGGGGTGACCCGCCACACATCGGGCTCGCCGCCCGACTCGGGGGTGTCCACCTGCGCGCCCGCGTGCCGCAACATGTCCACCGTCATCCGGATGTGCGGCATCGACGGCACCGCGGAGCCCACATGCCGCACCTGGACGCCCTGGTTGAACCGCGGCCCGGACAGCAGCAGCGCGGAGACGAACTGGGAGGACGAGGAGGCGTCGATCTCCACCGGCCCGCCGTCCAGCGCACCCCCGCCGAACACCGTCATCGGCAGCGCGCCCCGGCCGTCGTCGTCGATCCGCGCGCCCAGCGCCCGCAGCGCCCCGATCACCCCGTGCAGCGGCCGCTCGTAGCACCGCGGGTCGCCGTCGAAGCGGATCGGGCCGTCGGCCAGCGTCGCCACCGGCGGCAGGAAGCGCATCACGGTGCCCGCGTTGCCCACGTCGACGGTGGCCGGGCCGTGCAGGCCCGCCGGGATGACCCGCCAGGCCTCACCGGAGTCGGCGGCGCCGGCCGCGGCCGCCGAACTCGACGACACCGTCTCCTCGATGCCGACGCCCATGGCGCGCAGCGCCGCCGCCATCAGCAGGGTGTCCCGGGAGCGCAGCGGGCGGCGCAGCCAGCCCGGCTCGGCGGCCAGCGAGGCCAGCACCAGCGCGCGGTTGGTGACCGACTTGGACCCGGGTACCTGGACCGTCGCGTCGACGGCTCCGGTCGCGTACGGGGCGGGCCAGAGGGCGGGAGGCGCGGCATGTGCGGTCATGACCGCCACTTTAATCGCTGCCCGACGGGCCGAACCCGGTCATGGGCCGGCCCCGCACCGGTCAGGCCTGGTCAGAAGAGGGTGCCGACCTCGGGGGCGGCCAACTCCTTCAGCAGTTCGGGTCCGTTGTTGCGCACATTGCTGACGGCCGTCGACACCGGGTAGGCGCGCATCAGCCCCTCCGGCGGCGGCGCCAGCAGTTCCCGCAGCTCCTCCGGCCCGGTCCTGGCCGGATCGAGCCAGGCGTCCCAGCGGTCCGGGGTCAGCATCAGCGGCATCCGCGGATGGATGTCGGCCAGCGCCCCCGGGCCGTCGGCCGGGGCCGCCGCGAGCGGCGCGGTCTCCGCCTCGGTGGTGATCACCGAGCAGGTCACCCACCAGGCCCGCGGATGGTCGCCGGGCAGCGTCGGGTCCCGCCAGAACTCGTAGAGCCCGGCCATCGCGAAGACCGAACCGTCCGCCGGGGTCACGAAGTACGGCTGCTTGCGGGGCCGCTTCCGCTTGCCCTCCACCTCCAGGTCCCGCTCCTCGGTACCGGTGACCCACTCGTAGTAGCCGTCGGCGGGCAGGATGCAGCGGCGGGCCGCGAACGCCCGCCGGTAGGAGGGCTTCTCGTGCACCGTCTCCGCGCGGGCGTTGATCATCCGTGCGCCGCCCTCCGGGGTCTTCGCCCAGGACGGCACCAGGCCCCAGGTCAGTTTCCTGAGCTGGCGAACCGGACGGGGATCGGCGGCGTCCTTCTCCGGACGGTCCAGTACCGCGTAGACCTCCTTGGTGGGGGCCACGTTCCAGTCCGGTTCGAGGGACTCCTCGGCCGTGGCGGGCTCCCACCGCTCGATGCCGAAGATCCCGGCGAGGTCCTCCGGGCTGCGACTGGCTGCATATCGTCCGCACATGAGTGCCACACTGCCACGGCCGACACCCGACTGAGGAGCCGTCCGAGAAGCCATGGACCCCCTGCACCACATGGGCACCGCCCTCGCACCCCCGCCGCATCCCCTCGCCGTGGAGTCCCTGGCCTCGCTCTGGGACCGGATATTCGGCGGCCAGCCCGCCCCCGACACCTGGGTGGTGGTGGCCACCGGCGTCCTCGCGCTCGCCGTGGTGGTGCCGCACGGCATCTGGCTGGTGGCCCGTAACGCCATCACCATCGCGCACGAGGGCGGCCACGGACTGATCGCGCTCCTCACCGGCCGCCGCCTCGACGGCATCCGGCTGCACTCCGACACCTCGGGGCTCACCGTCAGCCGCGGCCGCCCCACCGGGCTCGGCATGATCCTCACCGCGGCCGCCGGGTACACCGCGCCCTCGCTGCTCGGCCTCGGCGGCGCCGCCCTGCTCGCGGCCGGCCACATCACCGCCCTGCTCTGGCTCGCCACCGCCCTGCTGCTCGCCATGCTCGTCATGATCCGCAACGCCTACGGGGCGCTCACCGTGGTCGTCTCCGGTGGCGCCTTCCTGCTGGTGTCCTGGCTGGCCGGGCCGCAGGTGCAGGCCGCGTTCGCTTATACGGTGGTGTGGTTCCTGCTGATCGGCGGGGTGCGGCCGCCCTTCGAGCTCCAGTCGAAGCGGCGCCGCGGCGGCGCCGGGGACTCCGACGCCGACCAGCTCTCCCGCCTCACCCATGTCCCGGCCGCGCTCTGGCTGTTCCTCTTCCACGCGGTGTCCGTCTGCTCGCTCCTCGGCGGCGGACGCTGGCTGGCCGGGCTCTGACCGGAGTGTGATTCCGGCCACCATCGGACCGCGCGGCAGGATGGACATGTGACCTCCTCCCACGAATCCCGCAGTCCCCGCAGCTCCGCGGACGCCGCCGCCCCCGTACTCGAAGTCCCCGACTCCGTGGACCCCGCCACCGTGGACACCGTGCCGACCGCCGTGGGGGACGCCCGGGTGAGCTGGTTCCCCGCGGGGGCGCCCCGGCTGGTGCTCGCGCTCGGGCACGGTGCGGGCGGCGGGATCGGTGCCCGCGACCTGGCCGCGCTCGCCGCCGCCCTGCCCGCCCGCGGCGTCACCGTCGCCCTGGTGGAACAGCCCTGGCGGGTCGCCGGACGCAAGGTGGCGCCCGCGCCGAAGACCCTGGACACCGCCTGGCGTGAGCTGTGGCCGGCGCTCACCGGGGCGGGTCCGCCGGTGGTGGCCGGCGGCCGCAGCGCCGGCGCCCGGGTCGCCTGCCGTACCGCGGGGCCGCTCGGTGCGCACGCCGTGCTGGCGCTGTCCTTCCCGCTGCACCCGCCGGGCCGCCCGGAGAAGTCACGCGCCGCGGAACTCCTCGGCACCGGGCTGCCCACCCTCGTCGTCCAGGGCGAACGGGACCCCTTCGGGCGGCCCCCGGAATTCCCCGCCGGGGACCACGAGCTGGCCGGGGTGCCGGCCGCCGACCACGGGTTCGCGGTGCCCCGGCGGGGCGGGCCCGGGGAGGCGGCGACCCTCGCGCTGATCGCCGGCCGGGTCGCCGGTTGGCTGGCGGCGCTGCCCGGCTGATCCGGGAATGCGGACCGCGGGACGGCTGTTGTGCCAGGCGTAACGAGCTGTTCAGCCCCGCGTACGAGAGGGAGTCCCCCGCATGGGTTCGACGTACTGCCCGGCCCGCCGCAGCGCTGAGGGTGCCGGGCTGGAGTGGTCGGTGCTGCACACCGCGGCCACCACCGGCGAGGCCTCTCGCGGAGCGGAACGCACAAGCCCGCGCGGCCCGGGTCGACTATTCTCCGAGGCAGGTGCGGCCACCTCGGCCCGCACACACACGGAGGAGGTGGGTCCGGTCACAGGGACCGACGCGGAGACCGGTCACGGCCCGGCGGAGCGGCCCGGCGAGACCGCCACGGAGCGCAGCGCACGATTCGAACGGGACGCGCTGGCGTTCCTCGACCAGATGTACTCGGCCGCGCTGCGGATGACGCGCAATCCGGCCGACGCCGAGGACCTGGTGCAGGAGACCTACGCCAAGGCGTACGCGTCCTTCCACCAGTTCCGCGAGGGCACCAACCTCAAGGCCTGGCTGTACCGCATCCTCACCAACACGTTCATCAACTCCTACCGCAAGAAGCAGCGCGAGCCCCAGCGCAGTGCCGCGGAGGAGATCGAGGACTGGCAGCTGGCGCGCGCCGAGTCGCATATGTCGACCGGGCTGCGCTCCGCCGAGTCGCAGGCCCTCGACCATCTGCCCGACTCCGATGTGAAGGCCGCCCTCCAGGCGATCCCCGAGGAGTTCCGGATCGCGGTCTATCTCGCGGACGTGGAGGGCTTTGCGTACAAGGAGATCGCGGACATCATGGGGACACCCATCGGCACCGTGATGTCCCGGCTGCACCGCGGCCGCCGCCAGCTGCGCGGCATGTTGGAGGATTACGCGAGGGACCGCGGTCTGGTCCCCGCGGGTGTGACGGACTCGGACGAAGCGAAAGGCTCGGGCTCATGAGCTGCGGAGAGCCGCATGAGACGGACTGCAGTGAAGTCCTGGACCATCTCTACGAGTTCCTCGACAACGAGATGCCGGACAGCGACTGCACCAAGTTCGAGCACCACTTCGAGGAGTGCTCGCCGTGCCTGGAGAAGTACGGCCTGGAGCAGGCCGTGAAGAAGCTGGTCAAGCGCTGCTGCGGCCATGACGACGTGCCGAGCGATCTGCGCGCCAAGGTGATGGGCCGGATCGACCTGATCCGCTCCGGCCAAGCCGTCCCCGAGCACGACGTCACCGCCACCGACGTCACCGCCACGGACATCTCCGCGACCGCCGAAGGCAGTTGACCTCCGCCCGCGCGAACTGCCGGGGAACCGAAGGCGGTTGACCCCGGCTCACCCGGAACTGCGAGAGCGCCGGGGGCGATTGGGACCGCCGGACACCGGCGCATCGCCCGCGCCGAGGCCCGGCGCAGACCCGCACCACGTCACCCGAACGTGCTAATCCGGCGCCGGGGCGCCACCCGATTCACCGCTGCCGCCCCCGCGCCGGTCCCCGCCGCCCTATTCTCCGGAACCTGACCGGACCCGTGTGTGCCGTCCCGGCACCCGGGTCCGCGACCGGGGGGAGGGGGCGTGATGCGACAGGTGCCGCCGGCCGGCACGCTCTGCGTTCTCGGTGCCGCGCTCGCCGCCCTCTGCTGCTGCCGCGCCGCCCTCGGACCCGGCACCCCCTGGGCAGCGCTGGCCCTGCTCGCCTCCCTGCACACGGCCTGCGCCCTGCTGCCGCGCCGCCGCCTCCTGGGCCGCCTGGTACCGGCCGCGTTCGGCACCTTCTTCCCGGTGCTGCTCGCCGCGGTCTTCGTACTGCCGCCCGCCGCGGCCGCCCTGGTCGCGGTGCCGGGGGCGCTCGCCGGGACCGGGGACGACCCGCGGCCGGTGTGGCTGCACCGGCTGTGGCGAGCCGCCCGGCTCGCCCTCGGAAGCTGGGCCGCGGCCACCGTCTGGCGCGCCGCCGGCGGCCCCGCCGACCTCCTCGGCACCTCCGGCGTGCCCCGCTTCCCGTACGCGCTGCTCCCCGCCGCGGCCGCGGTGCTGGCCTTCTGCCTGGCGCTGGCGCTGCTGGACGGGGCCGTTCTCGCCGCGGCCGAGCGGCGGGGCCCGCGGGCCGCCTGGCGCGGACGGCTGCTGCGGCTGCTCGGCCCGGTCGCGGTGCACGGGCTGGCCGGGCTGATGGCGGCCGTCCTCTGGCGCAGCCGCTACGGCCCGCCCGCCGCCCTCCTCGCCCTGCTGCCGATGTACGTCTCCTGCTGGGCCTTCGCCCAGTACCACCGGGAGCGCGCAGCGCACCGGAACACCATCCGGGCCCTGGTGCAGGCCGTCGACATCAAGGACGGGTACACCCGCGGCCACAGTGAGCGCGTCGGCCGCGCCTCGGTGCTCATCGGCCGCGAACTCGGCCTGGACGACGACCGGGTGGAGGCCCTGCGCTTCGCGGGGATCCTGCACGACGTGGGCAAGCTGGGGGTGCCCACCCGGCTGCTGCGCAAGGACGGCCCGCTCACCGCGGAGGAGCGCCGCGTCATCGAGCTGCACCCCGAGTACGGCCATGAGATGGTCCGCGGCATCGGCTTCCTCGGCGAGGCCAGGGCGGCGATCCTGCACCACCACGAACGGCTCGACGGCAGCGGCTACCCGTACGGTCTGGCCGGGGCGCAGATCCCGGAGTTCGCCCGGGTGGTGGCGGTCGCCGACGCCTTCGACGCGATGACCTCGACCCGTTCCTACCGTCGGGCCCGACCGGTGCCGGCCGCGCTGACGGAGCTGCGGCGGTGCGCCGGCGCCCAGTTCGACCCGCGGATGGTGACCGCCCTGGTGCGCGCCCTGGACCGCTGCGGCTGGCACCCGGCGGTCACCGCGGACACCCCACCACCCGCGTCCGCACCCCGCGCGGAGCCCAAGTCCCGTACGGAGCCCGCCTCGTGAGCCGTAGCGGTGGCGGGGCCGGGTGGCCGGTGCCGGTGGTGCGGGTGGCGGCCGGGGTGCTGGTGGTGGTGGCGCTGGGCGGGACGCTGCTGCGGGGGCTGGACGAGCGGGGCACCGCGTTCGCCTTCGGGGCGCTGGTCGCCGCGGGCGAGCTGACCCGGCACAGCGGCGAGGACCGGGAGCCGGCGCCCCTCGCCGCGGCCGGCGCCATCGCCTACGCGCTGCTCGCGCAGAACGCGGGCCACCCCACCCAGCAGGGCGTGCTCCAGACGGTGGCGGTGGTGACGGCCGGCACCCTGCTCGGCTCGGTACCGAGGGTGGCGGCCGGCCGCGGACCGACCCCGGACCAGTGCGTACGGCGGCTGTTCGGGGTGGCGCTGGCCGCGGTCTGTATGAGGCCGGTGCACGGCGGCGGACGGCTGGCGTCCCTGGCGGACGGCCCCGCCTATCCGCTGCTGATCACCGCCGTCCTGGCGGTGACCGCGCTCGGCGATGTGGTGCTGGCCGCGGCACTCGCCCGCGCTCGCGCCCGGACACCCGGCTTTGTGCCGCTGTTGCGGGAGGAGGCGCGCGGGCTGCTCGGTATCGGCTCCGCGGTGGGCGCCACCGGCGTCGTGCTGGCGCTCGCCGTCGCCGTCGCCGGACTGTGGGCGCTGCCCGTCTTCTCCCTGCCGCTGCTCCTCACCCAGCTCTCCCTGCGCCGGTACACCGCGGTACGCGCCACCTACCGCCAGACCATCGCCTCCCTGGCCCGCGCCACCGAGGTCGCCGGCTGCACCCCGCACGGCCACGCCCGCCGGGTCGCCGAGCTGAGCGGTGCCGTCGGCCGCGACCTGGGCCTGTGCGGGGAGCGGCTGAAGGTGCTGGAGTACGCGGCGCTGATGCATGACATCGGGCAGTTGTCGCTGGTCGACCCGGTGCCCGAGGGCGCCACCGCCGGTCTGCCGCCCGCCGAGCAGCGGCGGATCGCCCTCCTCGGCGGGGCGGTGGTACGGCAGACCGGGGTGGAGGCCGAGGTGGCGCGGGTGGTGGAGCAGCAGGCCGACCCGTACCGGGAGCAGCCGCTGGCGGCGCGGATCGTGCGGGTGGCCAACGCCTACGACGAACTGGTCCGCACCGAGGGGCCGGCCGGGGCGCTGACCGCGCTGGAGAAGCTGCGGCTGGCGACCGGGCGGGAGTACCAGCCGCAGGTGGTGGAGGCGCTCGGCCGGGTCCTCGGGGCGGGGGCGGCGGCGCTGCCGGGGCCGCGTATCGCGCCCGGTCACAGGGGTCTGACCGGGCCTCCAGCCGGGTAACCCATGGGTAATGAGCGGGCGTCGGACCGTCCGTGGTTGGATGCGAACGTGAGGGTGTCCGGGGGTGCAGGCGGACCGGGCTGTGCCCACCCGGGGGCGGCGGCCTCGTCGCTCCCGGTCGAGACGGCAGGCGGGAATCGTGAGGATCTTCGGCAAGGGACACAACAGGCCCTCCGCCTCCTGGCGGCAGGCCACCGACCGCGCGTTCACGCTGATCGGCGACGGCCGGTACGAGGACGCGGGGGCGCTGCTGACCCGCGCGGCCGATCTGGAGCCGTGGCTGTCGGAGTCCTGGTTCAATCTCGCGCTGCTGCACAAGTTCCGGCACGACTGGGAGCAGGCCCGTACCGCCGGGCTGCGCGCGGTGGCCCTGCTGGACCGGGAGGCCGGCGCCCCGGACTGGTGGAACGTGGGCATCGCCGCCACCGCACTCCAGGACTGGCCGCTGGCCCGCCGCGCCTGGCAGGCGTACGGGCTGCGGCTGCCCGGGGCGGGTCCCGCCGCGGCCGGTGAGCCGCTCGGCATGGAGCTGGGCAGCGCCGCGGTACGGCTGTCCCCGGAAGGCGAGGCGGAAGTGGTGTGGGGCCGGCGGATCGACCCGGCGCGGCTGGAGGTGCAGTCGATCCCGCTGCCGTCCTCGGGCCGCCGCTGGGGCGAGGTGGTCCTGCACGACGGGGTGCCGCACGGCGAGCGGACCACCGCCGCCGGGCACGCCTACCCGGTCTTCGACGAGATCGAGTTGTGGGCGCCGTCCCCGGTGCCGACCTGGGTGGTGCTGCTGGAGGCGGCGACCGAGGACGACCGGGACGCGCTGGAGCAGTTGGCCGCGG
Source organism: Streptomyces sp. NPDC058045 (assembly GCF_042885635.1). Lineage (NCBI taxonomy): Bacteria > Bacillati > Actinomycetota > Actinomycetes > Kitasatosporales > Streptomycetaceae > Streptomyces > Streptomyces sp. NPDC058045. Next base: position 132,147 of record NZ_JBHVRR010000006.1, read on the forward strand.
ACGCCGGTTTCGCCGCGGAGGACTGGTCGTCCTCGGTGCGGCTGCTGTGCCGGATGTGCTCGGAGAGCCGGATGCCGAGCGACGAGGGCGACGGCGAGCACCTCGACCCGCACGACCACAGCGAGCCGGGCCACCCCGGTCCGCTGGGCCACCGTACGGACGGGCAGTTGTGGGTGCCGGAGCGGGAGTGCGGGATAGCCGCGCCCGCGTCGCTGGTGCGCGGGCTGCTGGACGGCTGGGTCGCCGACAGCCCGGACTCCCGGGACTGGCGGGATCTCGAAGAGGTCTGCTGAGCCGGACGTCTCCCGGATGAGGGCGGGGCGGGGCGCCGTAGGCTGTACCGCACGGCATTTCGTAGGTTCCCAGGAAGGCTCACGGCCAAGATGGCGCAGCAGGACACGGATCAGCAGCAGGACCAGGGGGTCCTCCCCGTCGACGACGAGGGCTTTGTCATCGACTCGCAGGACTGCGAGAAGCGCGAGGCCGCCTACCGGGAGCGCGGCACCTCCCGGCCGATCACCGTGGTGGGGAATCCGGTACTGCACCGGGAGTGCCGCGATGTCACCGAGTTCGGCGCCGAGTTGGCGGCGCTGGTGGACGACATGTTCGCCAGCCAGCGCACCGCGGAGGGCGTGGGCCTGGCCGCCAACCAGATCGGCGTGGACCTGAAGGTCTTCGTCTACGACTGCGGCGACGAGGACGGGGTGCGGCACGTCGGCGTGGTGTGCAACCCGGTGCTCCAGGAACTCCCCGCGGACCAGCGCAGCCTGGACGACGCGGGCGAGGGCTGCCTCTCGGTGCCGACGGCGTACGCCTCGCTGGCCCGGCCCGACTACGCGGTCGTCACCGGGCAGGACGAGCAGGGCAACCCGATCCGGGTGCGCGGCACCGGCTACTTCGCGCGCTGCCTCCAGCACGAGACGGACCACCTCTACGGCCGGCTGTACATCGACCGGCTCTCCAAGCGGGAACGGAAGGACGCCCTGCGGCAGATGGCCGAGGGCACCCCGCGCTACCCCGTGGTCGCCAACGACTAGGCCAACGACCAGCACCCGCAGGCGGGTTGACGCCCGGTCGGAGCTCCTGCTCCGGCCGGGCGTCTGCATATGCCAGGGGATAATGCGCGCATGGACCGGGGTGCGTAAGGGGATGTTCTTGGCATCACGGGGGAGTGAGTGGAGCAAATCTGTTCCCTGAACGGTCAGTTGTGGTGCTGAATGGAAAATGCGGGGATACTCGCGGAGCACATCTGCATGACCCGGGGGAGAGGTGTGCCCGCACCCGAAGACGGCGGAAGGAAAGTCAAGTGTCTGCTTTCACCTACAGCAGCGCGCCGGAACAGGCGGCACCACCCCCGGAAGTCCCCGTGCCGGCGGCGTTCCGGCTCCCGGTCGTAGAGGAGCGTTTTCCGCGGCACCGCCACCCGTATTGGCCGCGGCTCCAGGAGACGACGCGCGAGTGGCTGCTGGAGAAACGGCTGATGCCCCCGGAGAAGGTCGCACGCTACGCGGACGACCTGCGCTACACCGACCTGGTCGCCGGCTACTACACCGGGGCACCCGATGAAGTCCTCAGTGCGATAGCCGACTTCAGTGCCTGGTTCTTCGTCTGGGACGACATCCACGACCGGGACGCGGTGCACGGCCGCAGCGAGGCCTGGCGTCGGCTCAGCACCCTGCTGCACGCGGCACTCGACGCACCCGAGTCCCATCTGCACCACGAGGATCCGCTGGTGGCGGCCTTCGCCGACACCATCGTGCGGATCTTCTCCTATCTGGGCCCGCGCTGGAACGCCCGCTTCGCCGAGCACTTCCACTCCGTGATCGCCGCCTACGACCAGGAGTTCGAGAACCGCAGGAACGACTGCGTACCCCCCGTCGACGCCTATGTGGAACTCCGCCGCCACACATTCGGGCACTGGGTCTGGCTCGACCTTCTGGAACTCGCCGCGCAATGCGAACTCCCGGCCGTCATCCGTACCGATCCCGCATATCGGCGGGCCGCACTCACCAGTCAGGATTTCTCCGCCTGGTACAACGACCTCTGTTCACTGCCCAAGGAAATGGCGGGCGGTGAGGTCCACAATCTCGGTATCAGCATCATTCATCACAAGGGAATGACGCCGGACGAATCCATGGCGGAAGTCAGGCGCCGTGTGGGTACCTGTACCGCTGATTTCCTGGAGGCCGAGCAGGAAGTCCTCAGACTCGCCGCGGAATTCGGTGAGCAGAGCTCCGCGAGCGCGCGGACGGCCGACGGGATCCGGTCATGCCTCTTCAATATGCGCAACTGGTTCTCCTCCGTCTACTGGTTCCACCACGAGTCCGGTCGCTATCGCGTGGACACCTGGGAGGACCGCTCCAATCCCCCTTACATCAGCGACCCGGCAGGTGAGGTATGAGCAGCGAATCCACCGTGGCGGCGGACCCGGACACACCCCCGGCCGCCGCCGAACCCCCGTACGCAGGTGGCCGGTTGCCGCTGCTGGGGCACGCGGGGAAGCTGGTCGGCGACCCGCTGGGGTTCCTCGCCGGGCTCCGCGACCACGGCGACGTGGTGCGGCTGCGCCTCGGCCCGAAGACGGCGTACGCGGTCAACGACCCGGAACTTGTGGGGGAGTTGCTCAAGAGCCCGGGATATGAGGTCGGCGGGCCGCTGTGGGAGACCCTGGAGGTGCTTCTCGGCAAGGGCGTGGCCACCAGCAACGGGGCCGACCACCGCCGTCAACGGCGCATGATGCAGCCGTCGTTCAGGCCCGAGCGGATCGCCGACCACGGCCCCGTGATGGAGGAGGAGGCGCGGGCCACCGCCGACCGCTGGCAGCCCGGCGAGACGGTGGACGTGGCGGCCGAGACCTTTCGCACCGCGGTCCGCATCGTGTCCCGTTCGCTGCTGGAGGTGGACTCGATCGGGGAGAAGGCGGACCGGATCTCCGCCTCCCTCGGCACCGTCTTCGAGGGCCTGTACCGGCGGGTGGTACTCCCCGTGGGGCCGCTCTACAAGATGCCCACTCGGGCCAATCGGCGATTTGAGCGCGCACTGGCCGATCTGCACACCCTGGTCGACGAAGTCATTGCGGAACGTCGCTCCTCGGGTGCATTGGGTGAGGACCTGCTCGGGGTTTTGCTGACGGCCACTCAGGAATCCGGCGCACCCCTCGCCGACCAGGAGATCCATGACCACCTGGTGTCCTTGATCGTGGCCGGATCGGAGAATGTGGCCTCCACCCTCGCCTGGACCTTCCAGCTCCTCACCGAGCACCCGGAGCAGGAAACCCGGGTGGTTGAAGAAGTGAATTCCGTGACGGGTGACCGGCCGGTTTCATACGGTGACCTCGACGCCCTCGTCCACACCAAGAATGTGATCGTGGAGGCCATGCGGGTACGGCCCGCCGCCTGGATATTCACCCGGCGCTCGGTGGCCGAGAACGAACTCGGCGGCTATCGCATTCCGGCCGACACGGACATCGTCTACAGCGCGTACGCAATGCAGCGCGATCCGCGGTCGTTCGAGCGGCACCTGGAGTTCGACCCGGACCGCTGGCTGCCCGAACGGGCCGCGCGGGTACCGAAGTTCGCCATGATGCCGTTCAGTGTCGGCAAGCGTAAGTGCCCCGGCGACCACTTCAGCATGGCGGAGATCGCCCTGGTCCTCGCCACCGTGCTGCCGCGCTGGCACCTGGCTCCGGTCGCCGCCAGCGACCCGGCACCCAGGATCGGCATCACCCTCGCCCCCAAACGCCTACTGCTGCGGGCGGAACCGCGCTGAACCACAGCGGTCCCGCCCACCCGCGCGGCGCCCCGTGAGCGGCTAGAAGTCCTAGAAGTCGTCGTCGAAGGAGACCGAGCCCTCCACCGCGACCTGGTACGCCGAGGGGCGCCGTTCGAAGAAGTTGGTCAACTCCTGCACGCCCTGGAGCTCCATGAACGAGAAGGGGTTCGTGGAGCCGTACACCGGGGCGAAGCCCAGGCGGGTCAGGCGCTGGTCGGCGACGCACTGGAGGTACTCGCGCATGGAGGCGGTGTTCATCCCGGGCAGGCCCTCGCCGCAGAGGTCCCGGGCGAACTGCAACTCCGCCTCCACCGCCTCCCCGAGCATGTCCGCGACCTGCTGCTCCAGGGCGTCGTCGAACAACTCCGGCTCCTCCTTGCGCACCGTGTCCACCACGTCGAAGGCGAAGCTCATATGCATCGTCTCGTCGCGGAACACCCAGTTGGTGCCGGTGGCCAGGCCGTGCAGCAGGCCGCGGGAGCGGAACCAGTACACATAGGCGAAGGCGCCGTAGAAGAAGAGGCCTTCGATGCAGGCGGCGAAGCAGATCAGGTTGAGCAGGAAGCGGCGCCGGTCGGCGGCGGACTCCAGCCGGTCCATCTCCTCCACCCCGCCTTCAGATACAACGGCCATCCACTTGAAGCAGAACGCGGCCTTCTCCCGGATGGAGGGGATGCTCTCCACCGCGGCGAAGGCGGCGGCCCGGTCGTCGTGGTCGGGGAGGTAGGTGTCGAGCAGCGTCAGATAGAACTGGACGTGCACGGCCTCCTCGAAGAGCTGCCGGGACAGATAGAGGCGCGCCTCGGGCGAGTTGATGTGCTTGTAGAGGGTGAGCACCAGGTTGTTGGCGACGATCGAGTCACCGGTGGCGAAGAAGGCCACCAGCCGTCCGATGAGGTGCTGCTCCCCGGGCGTCAGCTTCGCCAGGTCCGCGACATCCGAGTGCAGGTCCACCTCCTCGACGTGCCAGGTGTTCTTGATGGCGTCCCGGTAGCGCTCGTAGAAGTCCGGGTAGCGCATGGGGCGCAGGGTCAGTTCGAAGCCCGGGTCGAGCAGGTTCTTGGTGGTGCCTTCGGCGGTCATCACTGGCAGGCCTCGCAGGTCTCGGGGTTTTCCAGGGAGCAGGTGACGGCGTCCGCCGCGGGGGGCGGCGCCGTGCCCGCGGCGGCGCGCGCGATCCGGGTCGCCGGCCGGGAGCGCAGGTAGTACGTGGTCTTGAGCCCCTGCCGCCAGGCGTAGGCGTACATCGAGGAGAGCTTGCCGATGGTGGGTGTCTCCAGGAAGAGGTTCAGCGACTGCGACTGGTCCAGGTACGGGGTACGGGCCGCCGCCATGTCGATCAGGCCGCGCTGCGGGATCTCCCACGCGGTGCGGTAGAGCGCCCGTACCTCCTCGGGGATCCAACTCAGGCCCTGTACCGAGCCGTTGGCCTCGCGCAGCGCCTCCCGGGTGCGGGCGTCCCACACCCCGAACTGCTTGAGGTCGTCCACCAGATACGAGTTGACCTGGAGGAACTCCCCGCTGAGCGTCTCCCGTTTGAAGAGGTTGGACACCTGCGGCTCGACGCACTCGTAGACGCCGGCGATGGAGGCGATGGTGGCGGTGGGGGCGATGGCCAGCAGCAGGGCGTTGCGCAGCCCGGTGCCGGCGATCCGCTCACGCAGCGCCGCCCACCGCTCGGGCCAGGCGGTCTCGGTGCCGTAGTGGTCGGGGTGGAGCACGCCCTGCGCGGTGCGGGTCAACTCCCAGGCGGGCAGGGGGCCATGCCGCTCGGCGAGGTCGGCGGAGGCCTCGTAGGCGGCGAGCATGACGCGCTCGGAGATCCGGGTGGAGAGGGCGCGGGCCTCGGCCGAGTCGAAGGGCAGCCGCAGCCGGAAGAAGACGTCCTGGAGCCCCATCATCCCCAGACCGACCGGCCGCCAGCGGGAGTTGGAGCGCCCGGCCTGCTCGGTCGGGTAGAAGTTGATGTCGACGACCCGGTCCAGGAAGGTGACTGCGGTGCGTACGGCCGCGTCCAGCCGCTCCCAGTCCAGCTCACCGCTTTCGGTGTCCACGAAGGCGCCCACGTTCACCGAGCCCAGATTGCAGACCGCGGTCTCCGCGTCGTCGGTGACCTCCAGGATCTCGGTGCACAGATTGGACGAGTGCACGGTGTGCCCGGGGGTCGCGGTCTGGTTGGCGGTGCGGTTGGCGGCGTCCTTGAAGGTGATCCAGCCGTTGCCGGTCTGCGCCAGGGTCCGCATCATCCTTCCGTACAGGTCCCGCGCGGGCAGGGTGCGCTGGGCGAGGCTCGCGGCCTCGGCGGCCTCGTAGGCCCGGTCGAACTCCTCGCCCCACAGGTCGGGCAGTTCGGGTACGTCGGCGGGGGAGAAGAGGGACCAGTCGGCGCCGTCCTGCACGCGGCGCATGAAGAGGTCGGGGATCCAGTGCGCCAGGTTGAGGTTGTGGGTGCGGCGGGCGTCCTCACCGGTGTTGTCCCGCAGCTCCAGGAACTCCTCGATGTCGGCGTGCCAGGTCTCCAGGTAGACGGCGGCCGCGCCCTTGCGCCGGCCGCCCTGGTTCACCGCGGCGACGGAGGCGTCCAGGGTCTTCAGGAACGGCACGATCCCGTTGGAGTGCCCGTTGGTGCCGCGGATCAGTGAACCGCGGGCGCGGATACGGGAGTAGGCGAGGCCGATGCCGCCGGCGTGCTTGGAGAGGCGGGCCACCTGGTGGTAGCGGTCGTAGATGGAGTCGAGTTCGTCCAGCGGCGAGTCCAGCAGATAGCAGGACGACATCTGCGGGTGCCGGGTGCCGGAGTTGAAGAGGGTGGGGGAGGACGGCAGGTATTCCAGGCGGCTCATCAGCCGGTAGAGCGCGGTGACCTCGTCCACGGCGGGCGCGCCCTCGTCCTCGGCGAGGCCGCAGGCGACCCGGAGCAGGAAGTGCTGCGGGGTCTCCAGGATGCGGCGGGTGTCGGGGTGGCGCAGCAGATAGCGGCTGTAGAGGGTGCGCAGCCCGAAGTAGCCGAAGCGGTCGTCGCCTTGGGGGTCGACGGTGGCGTCCAGGCGGGCGGCGTGGCGGGCGGCGAACTCGGCGGTGCGGTCGGCGACCAGGCCCGCCCGGTGGCCGGCCGCGATGGACTCGGAGAAGCTCCGTACGCCCTCGGCGGCGGCCTCCTCGGTGAGGGCGCCGGCGAGCAGGCGGGCGGCGAGCCGGGAGTAGGCGGGGTCCTCGGAGATGAGGCCGGCGGCGGCCTCGGTGGCCAGTTCGCGCAGCTCGGCCGCGTCGGCGCCGGCGGACCGGCCGCGGAGTGCGGCGGCGGCGACCCGGCCGGGGTCGGCGTCGGGCAGGTCGGCGGTGAGACCGGTCAGGGTCCGCAGCAGCGCGGCCCCGTCGTCGCCGGTCCGCTCCTGGAGTGCGGTCGGATCGGCTGGCGCGATGGTCACGGAAGCTCTCCCTCGCTCGGCTCCGGTCCCGCGGGGGCGGGGCGGCGAGGCGCGCGGGAGTGGCCGTACGAGGGCGGCACCCGGCGTCCACCGGCCCACTCCGCGAGGCCCGGACGTCATCGGTGCCCGGGCCGGACGGCCGGGCACACCGTCGGCAGGTCATCGGACTCACGGACCCGCGGGGGCGGGCCCGTTCACCGTTGCGGGACAGTTCCGGATTTTCACCGGATTCCCCTGCGGCGACAGCGGGATGAGCATACATCTGGTGCCGCCTGTGCTGAGCCACCCCCACATCTTGTGTGCCGGCCCGCGGCATACGTACGGGCCGCCGGGGGGATCCGGCGGCCCGTACGCAGGCGGTGGGGGGTTCGGGTGGGTCAGTGTGTGCTCTCCGCGGCGGTGGCGGGCGGCAGTTCGGTGCGGACACCGGGGTCGCCGGCGTCCGCGGTGTAGTCGCCGGGCGAGGTCTCGTCGACGCCCTCGGGTGCCTTCACCGCCTTGAGGACGACGGTGAGGACCACCGTCACCACCACATTGAGCACGAAGGCGGTGAGGCCGATGTAGCCGATCTCACCGATCCCGGGGATGGTGTCGGAGCTGCCGCCGAAGTGCTTCTGGGTGGGGCTGGCCACCCCGTACGCGGCGGACGTGCCGTAGACCATGCCGACGGCCCAGCCGGCCAGCAGCGCCCAGCGGTGGAACCAGCGGGTGAAGAGGCCGCCGACCAGAGCCGGGAAGGTCTGGAGGATCCAAATGCCGCCCAGGAGCTGGAAGTTGATGGCCACCGTCTTGTCCATACCGAGGACGAAGATCAGCGCGCCCACCTTCACCAGCAGCGACACCACCTTGGAGACCTTGGTCTCCTGTGCGGCGGTGGCGTCGGGTTTCAGGAAGTCCTTGTAGATGTTGCGGGTGAAGAGGTTGGCCGCGGCGATCGACATGATGGCCGCGGGGACCAGCGCGCCGATGCCGATGGCCGCGAAGGCGACGCCCGCGAACCAGTCCGGGAACATGTTCTCGAAGAGCTGCGGGATGGCCAGTTGGCCGTTGTCGACCTTGATGCCGGCGGCGATCGCCATGAAGCCGAGCAGCGCCAGCAGGCCCAGCATCAGCGAGTACAGCGGCAGGATGGTGGTGTTGCGGCGGATCACGTTGCGGCTGCGGGAGGAGAGCGTCGCGGTGATCGAGTGCGGATACATGAAGAGCGCCAGCGCGGAGCCCAGGGCCAGCGTGGCGTAGCCCCACTGGCCGGCCTCGGCGGGGGCGAGTGCGCCGCGTGGTTTGCCGGTGGCCGGGTTGGTCTGAGCGAAGGCGTCGTTCGCCTTGCTGAAGATGTCGTCGAAGCCGCCGAGTTTGATCGGGATGTAGATGATGGCGACCGCGATGACCAGGTAGATCAGCCCGTCCTTGACGAACGCGATCAGGGCGGGCGCCCGCAGGCCGGACGAGTAGGTGTAGGCCGCGAGCACCGCGAAGGCGAGGAGCAGCGGCAGGTCCTTCACGAACCAGTTGGTGTTGTCGCCGCCGCCGACCCCCATCACGTCCAACACGGCCTGGATGCCGACCAGTTGGAGTGCGATGTAGGGCATGGTGGCGAGGATGCCGGTGACCGCCACCGCCAGCGAGAGCCCCTTGGACCCGAACCGCCCGCGGACGAAGTCCGAGGTGGTGACGTACCCGTGGCGGTGCGAGACGGACCAGAGCCGCGGCAGGAAGGTGAAGATCAGCGGATAGACCAGGATGGTGTACGGCACGGCGAAGAAGCCGGCCGCCCCCGCCGCGTAGATCGCCGCCGGCACGGCCACGAAGGTGTACGCGGTGTAGAGGTCGCCGCCGAGCAGGAACCAGGTCACCCAGGTACCGAACGACCGCCCGCCCAGGCCCCATTCGTCCAGGCTCTGCTGATCGGCCGCCCGGCGCCAGCGTGCGGCGAGGAAGCCCATGACCGTGACGGCCGCGAAGAAGAAGATGAACACCGCGAGTGCGACACCGTTCACTCCGTCCTTCACCGCACGTCACCTCCCTTGCCACCGGCGGCAGTTGAGGTGGCGGCCGCGGCGCGGGCCCGCTCGTCGCGCCGCCACAGCTTGTACGCGGTCATGGTGAGCGCGGTGGAGATCACCACCCACAGCATCTGGTACCAGTAGAAGAAGGGGATTCCGATGAACGTCGGGTCGATCTTTGCGTAGGTGCTGACCTGGAGCAGCGCCACGAAGGGCGCGATCAGGCACAGCGCGATGACGACGCGGACCGGTGTGACCACCGGCCTGCCGACTTCCGGCACTTCTGACATGGTGCGGTTCCGTCCCCTCAGCTCGCCTTGCTGATCACCTGGACTTGCGCAGGAAAAAAGTAGGCGACGGCACCGCCTGTGGGAACCCCCGAGAAATAACGGTTCGTCGGCGCCCCGCACCTGCCCGAGCTGGGCACTTGCGCGAACTGGGAAAACGGGTTCCGCTCAGCTCGACCGGATGTGCGCCCCGGCTCAGTCCACCGGCCGCTTGAGCCGCGCCACGAACTTGTAGCGGTCGCCGCGGTAGACGGAGCGCACCCATTCGACGGGCTTGCCGGTGCCGTCGATGGAGTGGCGGGAGAGCATCAGCATCGGCAGGCCCACGTCCGTACCGAGCAGGCCCGCCTCGCGCGGGGTGGCCAGCGAGGTCTCGATGGTCTCCTCGGCCTCCGCCAGATGCACGTCGTACACCTCGGCCAACGCCGTATAGAGAGACGTGTACTTGACCAGGGAGCGGCGCAGCGCGGGGAAGCGCTTGGCGGAGAGGTGGGTGGTCTCGATGGCCATCGGCTCGCCGCTGGCCAGCCGCAGCCGCTCGATCCGCAGCACGCGCCCGCCGGAGTTGATGTCCAGCAGCCCGGCCAGCATGTCGTCGGCGGTGATGTACCCGATGTCCAGGAGCTGGGAGGTCGGGTCGAGGCCCTGGGCGCGCATGTCCTCGGTGTAGGAGGTGAGTTGGAGCGCCTGGGAGACCTTCGGCTTGGCCACGAAGGTGCCCTTGCCCTGGATCCGCTCCAGCCGGCCCTCCACCACCAGCTCCTGCAACGCCTGCCGCACGGTGGTGCGGGAGGTGTCGAACTCGGCGGCCAGTGTGCGCTCCGGCGGCACCGGGGTGCCGGGCGGCATGGTCTGCGTCATGTCCAGCAGATGCCGCTTGAGGCGGTAGTACTTGGGCACCCGTGCGGTGCGCCCGGTGCTGCCCGCCTCGGTGGCCGTGGCCGGCTTCGTTGAGGTACTGCCCGCCTCGGTGTCCATCGTCCGCCTTTCCGGCTCCGTGTGTGCCGCCGTCACCGGATCCTTCGTCCTGTGCGCGTCACATGGTGGCACGGGCGGGCCCTCCGGGGGCGCTCTCCCCCGGATGTCGGTCCGGTAACGGACGTGGCCGCCCTGCTGACCGAACCCTTGACACCCTTAAAGGTATAGGCCAAGCTCCCGGTGATGGTCTAAACCACTTGGCGATCAGTCCCGGTCCACGGGTACGGGCGGACGTCCGGCGCCCTGTGGCTTCGCGGTGGGCAGGGGGACTTTCCCGAGGTTTCCCGAGGAGGGTGGCGTGAAACGCAAGCTCATCGCGGCGTGGGGGCCGCGGCCATGGTGATCGGCCTCGCGGGCGTCAACAAGGAGTTCGAGGCCCACCAGGGCGTCGAGGCCAGGTCGAGACCCAGCAGTGGAACGGCGTCCGCTGATGTCGACCTCGCTCTTCGGATTCATCACCGCCTGGAACGAGTTCGCCATGATCCTGATGCCGAACAAGCACCCGGACGCGCAGCCGCTCACCCTCTGGCTGACGCGGTTCCAGACCGCGTTCGGCGGCGACTGGGGTGCGACCATGGCCGCGTCCACCCTCTTCGCCCTGCCCGTACCCATCGTCTTCCTCTTCCGCCAACGCCGTGCCGTCGGCGGTACGACCGCCGGCGCGGTGAAGGGACAACGCCCCCATGACGACGCTCGCCCCCCGCACCGACACCCTCACCCGGGACGCGCTCGCCGTGCTCCAACCCGGCTTCGACGGCACCCGCGCCCCGGACTGGCTGCTGCGCCGGATCGACGAGGGCCTCGGCTCCGTCGGCCTCTTCGGCCGCAATGTCACCGACCCCGGCCAGGTCGCCGCACTCACCGCCCAACTGCGCGCGGTCCGCGAGGACATGCTGGTCGCCATCGACGAGGAGAGCGGTGACGTCACCCGGCTCGAAGTCCGCACCGGCTCCTCCTTCCCCGGCAACCACGCACTGGGCGCCGTGGACGACACCGACCTCACCCGCGACCTCGCCACCGAACTCGGGCGCCGCCTCGCCGCCTGCGGAGTCGACCTCAACTGGGCGCCGTCCGCCGACGTCAACTCCGACCCCGGCAACCCGGTGATCGGAGTGCGCTCCTTCGGCGCCGACACCGCCCTGGTCGCCCGGCACACCGCCGCCTACGTCGAAGGGCTCCAGGAGGCCGGAGTCGCCGCCTGCACCAAGCACTTCCCCGGCCACGGCGACACCTCAGTCGACTCGCACCACGCCCTGCCCCGGATCGACGTGGACGCGGACACCCTGGACACCCGTGAACTGGCGCCGTTCCGGGCCGCGTTCGCGGCCGGCAGCCTCGCGGTGATGAGCGCCCACATCCTGGTACCGGCACTCGACCCGGAGCACCCGGCCACCCTCTCCCGCCGCGTCCTCACCGGACTGCTCCGCGAGGAACTCGGCTACCAGGGCCTGATCGTCACCGACGGCATGGAGATGGCCGCGATCTCCGCCACCTACGGCATCGCACGCGGCAGCGTCATGGCGATCGCGGCCGGCGCCGACGCCATCTGCGTCGGCGGCGGACTCTGCGACGAGGGCACGGTGCTCCGGCTGCGGGACGCCCTGGTCACCGCGGTGCGCTCCGGGGAACTCCCCGCGGCCCGACTGGCGGACGCGGCCCGCCGGGTACGGGAGTTGGCCGCCTGGACCGCGGCCGCCCGCGCCTCCGGACGACCCGGCCCCGCCCCGCGGGACGGCATCGGCCTCTCCGCCGCCCGCCGCGCCGTCACCACCACCGCGGCCCCCGGCTCAGCGCCCCTGATCCCGCTGGTCGCACCCCCGTACGTCGCCGCGCTCACCCCGATGGCGAACATCGCGGTCGGCGAGGAGACGCCCTGGGGGGTCGCCGCCGAACTGGAGCGGCTGCTGCCCGGCACCGAGACCGGCGGCTGGTCCGGCCGGGAGGCGGGCGCCGAGGTGCTGGCCGCGGCCGGCCCCCGGCGGATCGTGGCCGTGGTCCGCGACGAGCACCGGCACCCGTGGATGGCGCGCACCCTGGACACCATCCTCGCCGCCCGGCCGGACACCGTGGTGGTGGAGATGGGCGTACCGCAGACCCCGCCGCGGGGCGCCCTGCATATCGCCACCCACGGCGCGGCCCGGGTCTGCGGCCGCGCCGCGGCGGAGATCATCGCCGGGGCATGACGGGGGACACCCCCTACAGCCCCTGCCAGTCCGGCTTGTGGGCGTAGGCGTGGCGGAAGTAGCCGGCCAGCTTCAGCTTGGCGGCGGCCGGCTCGTCCACCACCACCGTTGCGTGCGGGTGCAGTTGGAGCGCGGAGGCCGGGCAGACCGCGGCCAGCGGCCCCTCCACGGTGGCCGCCACCGCGTCCGCCTTGCCCTCGCCGGTGGCGAGCAGCACCAGATGGCGGGCCTCCAGGATGGTGCCGATGCCCTGGGTGATGACGTGGTACGGCACCTGGTCGACGTCCCCGCCGAAGAAGCGCGCGTTGTCCTCCCGGGTCTGCTCGGTGAGCGTCTTGATCCGGGTGCGGGAGGCCAGCGAGGAGCAGGGCTCGTTGAAGCCGATGTGCCCGTCGGTGCCGATCCCCAGCAGTTGGAGGTCGACCCCGCCGGCCGCGGCCAGCGCCGCGTCGTAACCGGTGCAGGCGGCCCGCACGTCCTCGGCGCTGCCATCAGGCCCGAGGAAGGCCGCCTTGGCGATGCCCAGCGGCGCCAGCACCTCCCGCGCCAGCACCGAGCGGTACGACTCGGGGTGGTCGGCGGGCAGCCCCACATACTCGTCGAGCTGGGCGACCCGGGTCCGTGCGGTGTCGACGGTGCCCGCGGCGACCTTGGCCGCCAGTGCCTGGTAGACGGGCAGCGGGGTCGAGCCGGTGGCCACGCCCAGCAGGGCGTCGGGCTTGCGCCGCAGCAACTGCGCCATGGCCTCGGCGATCAGCTCGCCGCCTGCCCTGGCGTCCGGGACGATGACAACTTCCACGCTGGTCCTGCCGATCTTGAAGAGGGCTCAACTCATATAGTGGACTAGACCAATCCTAGCCCCAATCTAGCAGAACGGACCCCGGCGTACCCGGCCCGCCCGGCGCCCATCAGACGCCGGAGGCCAAGGTCGAGTGCCCCCGCCGAGGCACCCCGACCCACGGCCCCGCCTCCCCTCCCACTCTGCGACACTTGGGCGGCCCGGCGGGTACCGCAGCCCGCCCCGGCGTACCCGTGGACAACCAGGAGGCAGACGAGTGCCGCAGCATCCGCGCACCCGGCGGCGCCCCACCCGCCCCCGCCCGACGGCCACCGCGGACGCGGGCGCAGATACGGGCACAGGCGCGGGCTCCGGTGCCGGTCCCGGCGCGGAGGCCGACCGGCTCGGGCTGCACGCCGACTGCACCCGGTGCTTCGGCCTCTGCTGCACGGTGCTGCCCTTCTCCCGCTCCGCCGACTTCCCCGAGGACAAGCCCGCCGGACGCGCCTGCCGCCACCTCCGCCAGGACTTCCGCTGCGGCATCCACAGCGAACTGCGCGACCGCGGCTACACCGGCTGCACCGTCTTCGACTGCTTCGGCGCCGGCCAGAAGGTCTCCCAGGCCACCTTCGGCGGCCGCGCCCCGCACACCGCCCCCGGCGACCTCGCCGCCATGGCCGAGGCCTTCTCCGTACTGCGGCCGCTGCACGAACTCCTCTGGTACCTCGCCGAAGCGCTCCGCCTGCCCCGCACCGAACCCCTGCACGGCGAGCTGCGCACCGCACTGGCCGCCACCGAGCAGCTCACCCTGGGCGACCCGGCACAACTGGCCGCGGTCGATGTGCCCGCCCACCGCGCCGAGGTGAACGACCTGCTGCTGCGGTCCAGCGAACGGGCACGGGCCGGCATCCCGGGGCGCCGCGACCACCACGGAGCCGACCTCGCCGGGGCCCGGTTGCGCGGGGCCCGGCTGCGCGGGGCGTCCCTCCGCGGCGCCCTGCTGATCGCCGCCGACCTCACCCGCGCCGACCTCACCTCGGCCGACCTGATCGGCGCCGACCTGCGCGGCACCCTGCTGGCCGGCGCCGACCTCACCGGCGCCCTCTTTCTCACCCAGGCCCAGCTGAACGCGGCCCGCGGGGACACAGCCACCGTGCTCCCGGCCCACCTCTCCCGCCCGTACCACTGGGTGAGCTGACCCACACCGCGTCCCGGGGCTGTCCCCTCCGCCGCACCCCGTGGCAGGGTGGCGCCGAGCACACCGCACCCCGTCGCGGCCATGAAAGCCATGGACAGGACAGAGTGGTCTAGTCCACAATGGCGGGGATCGAGCCTCCGTCCTTCCCGCACAGAAGGACGGACCCGGGGACCGGCGCTCTCTGCCCTGACCGCGCCGCTCCCCTCCTACGGCCGGACCGGGACCGCACACCCACCGGCCGGATTGCTCCGGGCTGCGGTGCCGGGAGGGTCGAGGGTCCCTCCCAGGCGCCGCGGCCCGCGGGTTGGACGCGCGTTTCTCAAGGCTCGGTTCGCCTCCGGGGCGCGGCCGGTCGACTCGGGGACCCGGACGGGCTCCGTACCGGACGGGTTAACCTCGGCGGCGTGCCCTCGATGAACGATCTCGTACGCCAGCACACCGCTCTCGGTGACGCCGACCTCGACTGGCTCCATCTGCTGGTCTCGGAGTGGCAACTGCTCTCCGACCTGTCCTTCGCCGACCTCGTCCTGTGGGTGCCCACCCGGGACGGCACCCGCTATGTCTCGGTGGCGCAGATGCGGCCCAACACCGGGCCCACCTCCTACCAGGACGACATGGTGGGGCACCTGGTGCCGCGCGGCCGGCGCCCCATGCTGGACGCCGCGCTGGACGAGGGCCGCATCGTGCGCGAGGGCGATCCGGAGTGGCGCGAGGAGGTACCGGTCCGGGTCGAGTCCATCCCGGTGCGCCGCGAGAGCCGCGTCCTCGGGGTCATCGCCCGCAACACCAACCTGCTGACCGTGCGCACCCCGTCCCGCCTCGAACTCACCTATCTCCAGAGCGCGTCCGACCTGGCGCAGATGATCGCCCAGGGCACCTTCCCGTTCCCGGAGCAGCAGTCCGACATGGACGTCTCACCGCGCGCCGGCGACGGCCTGATCAGGGTGGACGCCGACGGCATCGTCCAGTACGCCTCGCCCAACGCGCTGTCCGCGTACCACC
Organism: Streptomyces sp. NPDC058045; assembly: GCF_042885635.1. Taxonomy (NCBI): domain Bacteria; kingdom Bacillati; phylum Actinomycetota; class Actinomycetes; order Kitasatosporales; family Streptomycetaceae; genus Streptomyces; species Streptomyces sp. NPDC058045. Next base: position 147,775 of record NZ_JBHVRR010000006.1, read on the forward strand.
GGTTGGGGCTCGCGGTGGATCTGGTGGGGCACCATCTGGGCACCCTCACCGCGGAACTCGCCCCGTCCCGCGGCCCGGTGGACGAGGCGCTGACCAAGCTGGCCAGCGGCTGGGCGCCGCGCGAGTTCGAGATCGAGGGCGGCGAGGACGGGGTGATCCAGGTCCGCGCCATCCCCCTCAAACCCAAGGGCCCGCGCATCGGTTCCCTGGTACTGCTCCGCGATGTCACCGAACTCCGCCGCCGCGAACGCGAGTTGATCACCAAGGACGCCACCATCCGGGAGATCCACCACCGGGTGAAGAACAACCTCCAGACGGTGGCCGCCCTGCTGCGGCTCCAGGCCCGGCGGATCGGTTCGGAGCAGGGGCGGGAGGCGCTGGAGGAGGCGGTGCGCCGGGTCGGTTCCATCGCCATCGTGCACGAGACGCTCTCCCAGACGCTGGACGAGCGGGTGGAGTTCGACGAGATCGCGGACCGGGTGCTGGCCATGGTGGCGGAGATCGCACCCGGAAAGGTCACCGGCCGCCGCACCGGCCGCTTCGGCATTCTCGACGCGGAGGTCGCCACCCCGCTCGCCATGGTCCTCACCGAAGTTTTGCAGAACGCCCTGGAGCACGGCTTCCGACCGGGGGAGCGGGGCGCCGTGGAGGTGTCCGCGGTCCGCGGCGGCACCAGCAGACAGGCCCGCCTGCTGGTCACGGTGCAGGACGACGGGGTGGGCCTGCCCGAGGACTTCGACCCGCACCGCTCCGGCAATCTGGGGCTCCAGATCGTACGGACCCTGGTGGAGGGCGAGTTGGGCGGCAGCTTCGACATGGCGCCGGCGCCGGAGCGCGGTACCCGGGTGATGCTGGACATCCCGGTGCGGGCCGAGAAGCAGATCCGCGCGGAGGCATAGCGCGAAGTGGCCCGGCGGGCCGGTGAGTTGGAGGGGAACGGCACGGAGCCCCGGACCTTCGTCGGTCCGGGGCTCCGGCTCATCTGGGCGGATACTGCGCGCTGCGACTCGGGGGCGGAAGATGCGTAGGTGTCGTCAACGGTTCTTGCCGTCGGGCACACGCGCCGCCTTGCCCAGGCTCGTTCGGGGTTGGGGTGTCAGGCGCTGGCCTGACGGGCCCGGTTGCGAGCAGCGCGGCGCTTCATCGCGCGGCGCTCGTCCTCGCTGAGGCCACCCCAGACGCCGGAGTCCTGACCGGACTCAAGCGCCCACTGCAGGCACTGATCCACGACGGGGCAGCGACGGCAGACGGCCTTGGCTTCCTCGATCTGCAGCAGCGCAGGACCGGTGTTGCCGATGGGGAAGAAGAGCTCGGGGTCTTCCTCGCGGCAAACGGCGTTGTGACGCCAGTCCATGGCTGCTACCTCTCTCGGTGTGTAGTGCAAGTGGTGCGAGTTGCTTGTGAATGTGAACGCTTTCACGAATCCCCCGACAAGGGAAGGCCCAGCAACCGGACGAGCCGGCGTTGGTCCTTGCAGTGAGGTGGGATTCCGGAACTCTGGGGCCGATGCTGCGGGCCGTCCTGAGCGCCACCTAGAGATTCCCAAACCTCGGCGGCGGATACAACCCCTTGAGAAAAGTTTTTTTGGATTCCTCGGTGTCGACTAGGTCACAGCCGTAATTCCATGGGGTGGACCGTGGCCTAAACGTTCGAGTGAAAGGAGTTTTGCTCCTTCTACTCACACAATCACACGCAGTGCACGGCGTACGCCTGTGAACGTCACGCTTCTACGCAGCCCCAGGTGGTCACCGTCCATCTGAAGGGGCAGCGGCACCTTGGAATGCAAGGTGAAGTCGGTGAGGTCGTGCAGCGAGACCGCGTGCCTGCCGTGCGGCCCCCGTTCCGGTGTGGAACGGAGCAGTTGAGTGCCGATCCGGGCCACCGCCGGGGTGGAGAGCCGGCGCACCCCGAGCACGTCGAGCCCGGTGTCGAAGGAGGCCTTCGGGGAGGCGTAGAGCGGGCGATTGCCCAGGTAGCTCCAGGGTGCGGTGTTGCAGACTATGGACAGCACCAGCTCCTCGATCGGGTCCTGGCCGGGCTGCTCCAGGGTAATGGTGCCGTGCCGGCGGTTCGCCTCCCCGAGGAACTGGCGCAGCACCTGCCGCACATACAGCGGATGCGTGGACCGCTTCCCCAACTCCCGCTGCTGTTCGACTCGTCCGACCACTCCGGCGTCGAATCCGAGCCCCGCGCAGAACGTGAACCAGCGGCCGGGTGCCGCCTCGTCCTCGGTGCCCGGGGTGCCGAACGCCCGGCCCAGGCCCACCGTCCGCTCGGTGTTCTGCCGCAGCGCGTCCAGCAGGGCGCCGGTCGCCTCCACCGCGTCGTTCGGCAGGCCGAGGGCGCGGGCGAAGACATTGGTGGAACCGCCGGGCACCACCGCGAGCCGGGGCAGCCGCTCCGGGTCGGGACCGTGGTGCAGCAGGCCGTTGACGACCTCGTTGACCGTGCCGTCCCCGCCGAGCGCCACCACCAGGTCGATGTCCTCGCGCTCCGCGGCCTGCCGCCCGAGGTCTCTGGCATGGCCGCGGTACCCGGTGCTCACCGCGTCCAGTTTCATCTCGCTGGCCAGAGCGTGAGTGAGGACGTCGCGGGTGCGGGCGCTGGTGGTGGTGGCTGCTGGGTTGACCACGAGGAGAGCACGCATGAGGTGCAGGGTACCCACCGGATGACATGGCCCTGCTCCCCGCCCCGGTGGCCCCGCGGCTCCGTCCGGCCGGGGCCGCGGGGCTTCGCGGAGACGGCCGGGGGCTACCCTGCTGGGGTGAGTTCCGAGCAGTCCGCGCAGCCATCCGCACCCGATACGGCGCGTCCCGGCCGGCTGACCGGCGCCGCCGCGCTGACCGCCCTGGAGGGGCTGGCGCTGCTGGTCGGCGGCGTGTTCATCCTGGTCGAGGCGTTCACCGGGGCGCCCGACAACCGGCAGCAGGCGGTGACCGGCGGGATCACGCTGATGGTGCTGGCCGCGCTGCCGCTGCTCGCCGCCCGCGGGCTGCTGGGGCGCCGCAGTTGGGCCCGCGGCCCGGCGGTCATCACCCAGATCATGGCGCTGCCGGTGGCGTGGACGCTGCTTCAGGCCGACAGCATGTTGATCCCCGGCGGGATCGTGCTGGCGGTGGTCGCGGTGACGGCCCTGGTGCTGCTGGTGAGTTCCGCCACCACCGCCGCCCTGGGCATCCGCCGCCCCGGAGATCCAGACGACGGAGATCCACACGACACCCCCCAGACCTGACGGTGCCCGGCTTTACGGTGAGGGGCTGGAGATCCCCTCACCGTATTTCCACAATTCCCCGGCCAACTCCCCTTAAGGGAAGCGGCTATTCCTCGACGAGGAGCTTCTCCCGGAGCTGGGCGAGAGTGCGGGCCAGCAGCCGGGAGACATGCATCTGCGAGATACCGACTTCCTGCGCGATCTGCGACTGCGTCATATTGCCGAAGAAACGCAGCAGCAGGATCCGCTTCTCCCGCGGCGGCAGATCCTCCAGCAGCGGCTTCAGCGACTCGCGGTACTCGACGCCCTCCAGCGCCTCGTCCTCGGCGCCGAGGGTGTCCGCCACCGCCGGGGACTCGTCGTCGGTGTCCGGTACGTCGAGGGAGAGCGTCGAGTAGGCGTTGGCCGACTCCAGGCCCTCCAGCACCTCCTCCTCGGAGATGCCCAGCTTCTCGGCCAGCTCGTGCACCGTGGGGGAGCGGCCGTGCAACTGGGACAGCTCCGCCGTCGCCGTGGTCAGCGAGAGCCGCAGCTCCTGCAACCGCCGCGGCACCCGTACCGCCCAGCCCTTGTCCCTGAAGTGCCGCTTGATCTCGCCGACGACGGTGGGCGTGGCATAGGTGGAGAACTCCACGCCGCGCTCCGGGTCGAAGCGGTCCACCGACTTGATCAGGCCGATGGTGGCGACCTGGGTCAGGTCGTCCAGCGGCTCGCCGCGGTTGCGGAAGCGCCGGGCCAGATGCTCCACCAGCGGCAGATGCATCCGCACCAGCCGGTTGCGCAGCTCGGCGTACTCCGGGGAACCGGCCGGCAGGGTGCGCAACTCCACGAAGAGGGCGCGGGCGCCGCTGCGGTCGTGGGGGTCGTGCGGCGCCGGACGACCGGTGCCGGCCGGCTCGTGCCCGGCCTCCTGCCGCGGCTCGCCGGAGCCGGCCGCGACACCGGCGACACCGGCGGGACCGGTGGTGCCCGCGGTGCCGTGCGCCGTCTCCTCGGCGTCCTGACTGACGTCTCGCCCGTGCTCGCTCATCTGTTCCGCCCTCCCCCGACTCCCGCCGGGAGGTGCCCCGGGACCGCTGTCCCGGCCGACCGGTGCCTCGCCCTCGTCCGACTCGACCGCCTCCGTCCGCGGGGACGCGGCGGATCGCCGATCGGTGCCCGCCGGCTCCGCGGCGGCGTCCGGCGCGCCCTCCTCGGGGTGCGGCCGGGCCTGCTGCTCCGGGATGCCGCTCGCCGTACGCCGCGGCCCGGTGCCGTCCGCCGAGGGTGCCCGCCGGGTGCCGCCGTCGCCCTGCCCGTCCTCCGGCACCGGCCCGTCCCCGTTCGTCACGCCGGCCCGGGTCCCGCGCCGCGCTGCTTGTAGAGGCTGATGGCGACGGTGTTGTCGTCGTCGACCGTGGATTCGACCTTGCCCGCGAGGGCCGAGAGCACCGTCCAGGCGAAGGTGTCCCGCTCCGGGGCGCGGCCGTCGGTGGTCGGCGCCGACACCGTCACCTCAAGGGACTCCGCGTCCGGGGTTCCGAGGCGGAAGACGCAGCTCAGTACGGAGCCCGGCACCGCCTGCTGGAGCAGGATGGCGCAGGCCTCGTCCACGGCGATGCGCAGGTCCTCGATCTCGTCGAGGGTGAAGTCCAAACGCGCCGCGAGACCGGCCGTGGCCGTCCGCAGCACCGACAGGTAGGCACCCGCAGCCGGCAGGCGGACTTCCACGAAGTCCTGCGTCCCGGGCTCGCCCGCGATCTCGGACACCCTCACCTCCAAGGTGGTACACGCTCGGCCCGAGGGAGTCCCCCGGGGAACACGACAGGTGGTTCAGCGGTGACGCTATCGCGCTCCCGGGTCCCGTGTCGCACGGCCCCCGACCCTCGCCGTCACACATGGTAAACCCACGGGTACGCACCGTGGCAGGGGTCGGGGCGCCCCGGTCGGAGAGCGCGCCGCCGGGGTGACGTACCCAGGTGGGGAAGGTGTGAACCGTCGAACACCCGGGCCCCGCGCGGGAGTCAGACCAGTACGTCGTCCACGAAGCACCAGCGCCAGTCCTCGCCGGGCTCGAAGGAACGCATCACCGGGTGCCCCGTCGCGCGGAAGTGGGCCGTGGCGTGACGCAGCGGAGAGGAGTCGCAGCAGCCGACATGGCCGCAGCTCAGGCAGAGCCGCAACTGCACCGGCTCGGTGCCCGCCGCGCGGCACTCCGGGCAGGTCCGGTCGAGCGGGGCCGGCTCGGGGTCCGGCAGCGCCGGGACATGTGCGCACTTCTTCATGTGCCGCCTCCTTGGCGTGGGTCGACCGCCAACACCCGGGCGGGCGCCGCGGTCCCGGACAACGCCTGAAGGCCAAGGTTACGATGCCTGACCTGCGAAGGGCCGGGCCCGCAGGCAGACGGCGGCACCGCTCGCCGCCCCCGGCGGCGGAGGCGGCGAGGAGACGGGGGCTGGTATGGAGGCGTTGCCGCTGCTGCTGCTCGTCGCGGGCAGTACGACCGTGGCCGGGCTGGCCCGCCGCACCCCCGTACCGGCGCCGCTGCTGCTGGTCACGGTGGGGCTGCTGGTCTCCTATCTGCCGGGGGTGCCGGAGTACCGGCTGGCCCCGGGGGTGGTGCTGCCGCTGCTGCTGCCGCCTCTGCTGTACACCGCCGCGGCCGACAGCTCCTATCTGGGACTCCGCGCCCATCTGCGGCCGGTGGCACTGCTCTCCGTCGGCTATGTGCTCTTCGCGACGTTCGCCGTGGGCTGGGCCGCGTATCTGCTGGTGCCGGATCTGCCGCTGACCTCGGCGCTGGTGCTGGGGGCGGTGGTGGCGCCGCCGGACGCGGTGGCGGCGACGGCGGTGGCGCGGCGGATCGGGCTGCCGTCCCGGATCACCACCATCCTCCAGGGCGAGTCCCTGGTGAACGACGCCACCGCGATCACCGCGTACAAGGTGGCGCTGGCCGCGGCCGTCGGGGAGGGCGCGAGCTGGGGGGCCGGTATCGGGGAGTTCCTGCTCGCCGCCTTCGGGGGGATCGGTGTCGGGCTGGTGCTGATGGTGCCGCTGCACTGGCTGCGCACCCACCTCACCGAGGCGCTGCTGCAGAACACCCTCTCCCTGCTCATCCCCTTCGTCGCGTACGGCGTCGCCGAGGAGCTGGGCGCCTCCGGGGTGCTGGCCGTGGTGGTCGTCGCCCTCTACCTCGGGCACCGCGCCTGGCAGGTCGACTTCGCCACCCGGCTCCAGGAGGACGCCGTGTGGCGGATGGTCGCCTTCATCCTGGAGACCGCCGTCTTCGCCCTCATCGGCCTCCAACTCCCCGTAGTACTCCGCGGATTGGGCCCGTACGCCGGGAGCACCGCGGCCTGGTACGCGGTGGCCGTCTTCCTGGCGGTGGTCGCCGCCCGCTTCGTCTGGGTGTTCCCGGCGACCTTCCTGCCGCGGTGGCTGTCCGCCCGGATCAGGGAGCGGGAACCGGACCCGGGGTGGCGAGGGCCGGTCATCATCGGCTGGGCCGGGATGCGCGGTGTGGTGTCCCTCGCCATCGCCTTCTCCATCCCGCTCACCGTGCACGGCGGCGGCGCCTTCCCGGGGCGGAACCTGGTGCTCTTCCTCACCTTCAGCACCGTCATCGGCACCCTGGTGGTGCAGGGCCTCACGCTGCCCTCGCTGATCCGGTGGCTGCGGCTGCCCGCCCCCGACGTCCGCCGCGAGACCCTCCAGGAGGCGCAGGCCCAGGCACAGGCCTCACGCGCCGCCGAACAGCGCCTGGAGGAACTGCTCGCCGACGAGCGCAACTCCCTGCCCGGACCCCTCGCGGAACGCCTGCGCACCGTACTGGAACGGCGCCGCAACGCGGTCTGGGAGCGGCTCGGCGCCGTCAATCCGGCCACCGGCGAGACCGCCGACGACACCTACCGCCGACTGGCCCGCGCCATGATCGGGGCCGAACGCGAGGTCTTCGTACGACTGCGGGACGGCCGGTACATCGACGACGAGATGCTGCGCACCCTGCTCCGCCGGCTCGACCTGGAGGAGGCGGCGGCCTACCGCGAGGCGGCGGACTGAGCGGCGCCCGCACCGGTGGTGGGCGGGGGGAACGGGGCGCCGCTGACGACCGCGGCCAGTCTGGTGCCCGGCGGGAAGGCGCCCTCCGCGGCCAGTGCGACCAGGCCGGCCAGCAGCTTGGCCACGTAGAGCCGCTCCACCGGCAGACCGTGCCGCTCCTCGAAGTCCTCGGCGAAAGCGTCCAGTTGGGGCCCGGTACGGCCGTAGCCGCCGCCGTGGAAGCGGTGGTCCAGGCTCCAACTGCCGCGCGGCCCGCCGAAAGCCGCCCGCTGCAACTCCCGTACCTCGCCGTCCAGGAAGCCGCCGCGCAGCACGGGTATGCCGAGGGCGCGGGCGCCGGGGCCGAGACCGGCGGCGAGACCGGCCAGGGTGCCGCCGGTGCCGCAGGCCACCGCGGCCACCTCGGCCCGGCCGGACAGCTCCTCGCCCAGCGTGCGGCAGCCCGCCACCGCCGCCGCGTTGCTCCCGCCTTCCGGCACCACATACGCGCCCTCGGCGCCGGCCGCCCGGCACAGCGCGGCCAGCACCGCGGGCTCCCGCTTGCGGCGGTACTCGGAGCGGGCCGCGAAGTGCAGCCGCATACCGTCGGCGGCGCAGCGTGCCAGCGACGGGTTGAGCGGCCGGCCGGCCAGCTCCTCGCCGCGCACCACACCGACCGTGGGCAGCCCCAGCAGCCGCCCGGCGGCCGCGGTGGCCCGCAGATGGTTGGAGTAGGCGCCGCCGAAGGTGAGCAGCGTACGGCCCTCGGCGCGGGCCAGATTCGGGGCGAGTTTGCGCCACTTGTTGCCCACCAGATCCGGGTGGATCAGGTCGTCCCGCTTCAGCAGCAGCCGCACCCCGTACCGCTCGAAGCGCTCGTCCCGGACCGGCTGGAGCGGGGAGGGCAGGCGGGGGCGCAGCCCGGCGGGCACGGGCGGGTCGGTGCGGCTCACCCGTGCCATTGTGCCCGCGGGCGTGGTGGGTGCGGTGGGCCGGTCAGGAGTTGAGGAAGCCGGATCCGTGGGCGGCGATGTGGCTCTCCAGGGCGCTCAGCGCGGAGGCGGTGGCCTCCGGGGTGCCGCTGCCGCTGCGCTCCGCGTAGTAGGCGGCGCCCAGCTTCTTCAGCAGTTCGTTCCCGGCGCGCTGGGCCTGCACGTCGTCCAGCTTCTGCTTGCCCTGCTCAAGGCCTTGCCGCGCCTGCTCCTTGGCGCGGTCGAGGAAGCCTGTCATCGGTCTCTCCAATGGTGAGGTGCGGGAGGTGGCGGTCGGTGACCGGCCGGTACCAGGTGTAACGGACGGGCCCGGTGCCGGGTTCCTCCCCGGGACTGACGAGTAGCCCGGGCAGGGGGCGGCCGAAACGCGAAAGCCGCCTCGGTGGCCGAATTCCGCGCCCGCGGCCGGAACCCGCCGCTGCCGGACGCCTCGCGTCCGCGATGCCCCGCCAACCCCCCGTTCATTCCCCCTCATTTGTGTAATGGCGATGCGACGTTCCGCGGTGGAAGGGTGGTCCCCGCAGGTCAGTGCATGATCGGGAGGGAACATCACATGTCGGTAGGCGAAGAGATCCGTACGGAAGAGCCGAAGCCCCAGCAGAGTCTCGGCACTTCGGCCGCACGGAATCTGGCCACCACCACCAAGTCCGCACCGCAGATGCAGGAGATCAGCTCCCGCTGGCTGCTGCGGATGCTGCCCTGGGTCAACGTCCAGGGCGGCACCTACCGCGTCAACCGCCGCCTCAGCTACTCGGTGGGCGACGGACGGGTCACCTTCGTGAAGACCGGGGACCGTGTCCAGGTCATCCCCGCGGAGCTGGGCGAGCTGCCCGTGCTGCGCGGCTACGAGGACCAGGAGGTGCTCCAGGACCTCGCCCAGCGGTGCGAGCAGCGGGAGTTCGAGCCGGGGCAGGTGCTGGCGTCGTTCGGCAGCCGCGCAGACGAGGCCTATCTGCTGGCGCACGGCCGGGTGGAGAAGGTCGGCCCCGGGCCCTACGGCGGCGACGCGGTCCTCGGGGTCCTCGCCGACGGCTCCTACTTCGGCGAGCAGGCCCTGCTCGACGCGGAGGCCATGTGGGAGTACACCGCGCGGGCCGCGACCGCCTGCACCGTACTGGTGCTGCCCCGGCGGGAGTTGGAGCAGATCGCGGAGCGGGCCGAGTCCCTGGACGCGCATCTGCGGCAGTTGCGCACCGTGCCCCAGCAGCGCACCAACAAGTACGGCGAGAAGCAGATCGACCTCTCCGCCGGCCATGTCGGCGAGGCCGAGGTGCCCGGCACCTTCGTCGACTACGAGGCGGCGCCGCGCGAGTACGAGCTGAGCGTGGCGCAGACCGTGCTGCGGGTGCACAGCCGGGTCGCCGACCTCTACAACCAGCCGATGAACCAGACCGAGCACCAGTTGCGGCTCACCGTGGAGGCACTCAAGGAGCGGCAGGAGCACGAGCTGGTCAACAACCGCGAGTTCGGCCTGCTGCACAACTGCGAGTACGACCAGCGGATCCAGCCGCACGACGGGGCGCCGGGCCCCGACGACCTGGACGAGCTGCTCAGCCGGCGCCGCGGCTCCAAGCTCTTCCTGGCGCACCCGAAGGCCATCGCCGCCTTCGGCCGGGAGTGCAACCGGCGGGGCCTGGTCCCGGAGAGCGTCGACATCGCGGGCAACCGCATCCCCACCTGGCGCGGTGTGCCGCTCTTCCCCTGCAACAAGATCCCGGTCAGCGACGCCCGCACCACCTCCATCATCTGTATGCGTACCGGTGAGGCGGAGCAGGGCGTGGTCGGGCTCCAGCAGGCCGGCATCCCGGACGAGATCGAGCCGAGCCTGTCGGTGCGCTTCATGGGCATCAGCGAGCAGGCGATCATCTCGTACCTGGTGACGACGTACTACTCGGCCGCGGTGCTGGTGCCGGACGCGCTGGGCGTGCTGGAGAACGTCGAGATCGGGCGCTGGCAGTGAGCGGCCCGCATACCGGGACCGCGGCCCCGCCGCCCCCCGACACCGCGCCGGGTCCGATACAGGGAGCCGTGCCGGTCGGGGAGGGCGGTGCGGGCGGGGCGGTCCCGGAGCAGGCGGAGGTGCTGCTCGGGGCGGCCCGTGCCCGGGTCGACCCGGAGCTGCGCCGGGCGATCGGCTCGCTGCCCGCGGCGATGCGGCGGGTGGCCCGGCACCACTTCGGCTGGAGCGATGGCCAGGACGCCGTCCCGGTACCGCGCCGCCCGGCGGGACCTCCGCCGGGCGCCCCGCCCGGGCGGGCCGGTAAGGCGGTGCGGCCGGCCCTGGTGCTGGCCGCGACGGAGGCCCTCGGCGGCCGCCCGGAGACCGCCGTACGGGCCGCCGCGGCAGTGGAGTTGACGCACAACTTCACCCTGCTCCACGACGACGTCATGGACCGCGACACCACCCGCAGGCACCGGCCCACCGCCTGGACGGTGTTCGGTGACGCGGACGCGATCCTCGCCGGGGACGCCCTCCAGGCCCTGGCGCAGCGGCTGCTGGCCGACGACCCGCATCCGGCGGGCCCGGCCGCCGTGGCCCAACTGGCGCACTGCGTGGTCGAGTTGTGCGAGGGCCAGCAGGCGGACACCGCACTGGAGCGGCGCGCTCCGGCCGAGGTGACACTGGACGAGTGCCTGGCCATGGCCGAGGCGAAGACCGGCGCCCTGCTGGGCTGCGCCTGCGCCCTCGGCGCGCGCTACGCCGGGGCCGGTCCCGGCGCGGTGGCCGCGATGGACGCCTTCGGCCGGGAGGCAGGGCTCGCCTTCCAGTTGATCGACGACATCATCGGCATCTGGGGCGACCCGGCCCGCACCGGGAAGGCGGCCGGGGCGGATCTCCTCGCGCGGAAGAAGTCGCTGCCGGTGGTGGCCGCGCTGACCTCCGGTACGGCGGCCGGCGCGGAGCTGGCAGTGCTCTACGCGCGGCCACCGGGCGAGGGCGAGTTGCCGGCGCTGGTCTCCGCGGTGGAGCGGGCCGGCGGGCGGGACTGGGCGCAGGCGCAGGCCGCGGACCGGATGTCGCGCGCCGTACAGGACCTCTCCCGCGCCGTCCCCGAACCGGGCGCCGCGGAGGGCCTGTTGGCCCTGGCGGAGTTCGTCACCCGGCGCTCCGCCTGACGGCGGCGCGCCGGTCGAAGAGGAGCGGTCCCGGGCACCTCCCCCCCGCCCGGGACCGCTCCGGCCTGTCCGGCGGCGGCCCGCGCGGGAGCGGCTGCCGGCCGCCGCGGCCCGCCGCTTCTACGCGGACGGAGCGGCGGCCACCGGAATCGACGCCCTCACTGTCGAGGCCGGGGTCGCCGTGGGCACCGTGGTCTCCCTCGGCACCGCCCCGCTCGCCTCCGCCCTGATCGAGCGGGCCGTGGACCGGCGCCGGCTGACCCGCCGCTGGACCTGCGCCGCCTCCCTCGGACTGCTCGGCACCGTACTGCTGTGTGTGGCGGAGGCCGGTGGCGGGGCGGGCGGCGGACGTCTGGGGGCCGTGGCGCGGTCTGCGCCGGGTGCTCGCCGGGCACGCGGCCGCGCTGACCGCCGGTTGCCCTCGGCGGCACGGTGGTCGGCACCCTCGGCATCTCCCACGTCCCCGCAGCCGCCACGGCCCTGCTGGCCCTCTCCTTCCTGCTCGCCCCGAGGACACCGCCGAAGCCCCGGGAGTCCGCCCAACAGCCGTGCGCCCAGGGCGACTTGACCCCGCGTCCGTAGCCAGCCGGACCGTACCTGGGCGGGAGAGGTGAAGCTCCGTCAACGACGATGCAGGCGGCGCCCCCCGCTGCGTATCCTCACGGGCGACAGCGGAAGACCGCACCGGGGGACGGGGGACGCCGATGAGCGGCGGCGCGGGGCAGGGGCCGTGGGGACCTTACGGAGGACCGCAGCCGGGCGGCGGCCAACCGGGCTGGCCACCGGGTCAACCAGGCTTCCCACCAGGGCAACATGGCTGGCCGCCGGGCCAACCGGGCTGGCCGCCGCCCGGTCCGCCGCGGCGCCCCTCCCCGATCCGGCGGTTCTTCGGCCTGTTCAATCCGATCGGGGTCGGCCGCCGGGTGTTCAAGCCCTCGCGGCCCGGCCTGGTGCAGGACCCCGCCGTACGGAAGATGCAGATCCTGCGCACCGTGCTCGGCCTGTTCGCGGTGGTGTGGATCATGTTCACCTACCAGGTCGTGGCGGACACCGATGCGCTGGTGAACGACCGCACGGACCAGTTCGAGCTGTCGATGAACGTGATGGCGGGGACCTTCCCCGTCGTGGTGGGCATCTTCATCGCGGCGTCCCGCCCGCCCAACCGGCGGCTCTATCTGAAGCGGGCACTGAAACCGTTCGGTTCCCTGCTGGCCCTGTTCGGCACGGTCGTCGGCGTCCTGCTGCTCGCCGCCAGCCCCCTCGTCGACGGCAAGGCCCCCACCGAACCCTCCCCCCGCGCCTACGCCGTACTCGCCCTGCTCCTCTTCCTCTGCCTCTGGGTCCTCCCGTTCCTGCTCTACGGCTTCGCGATGAGCCTGCTGTACGTCTTCCGCACCGCCGACGTCCACGAGGTGCTCTCGCCGATCCTGGTCATCATCCTGGCCTGGGAAGTCGGCCTGGTGGACCTGTTCTCGGACGACTACGACCATGTGTCCCTCGCCGTACGCGCCGCCCTGGTCCTGGGCGGCCCGGTCTCGGTCACCGCGGTGAGCCTCTGGGAACTGCGCCGCCTGCGCACCCGCCACGGCCTCACCCTCCGCGGCGCCCTGCTCCGCTGACCCGCGGCCCGGAACGAGAACCACACCCGTCCCCACATGCCGCCGGGTGGGGCGGCGCGAGGGAACGGGTGCGGGGAGGACCGGGTGACCGGGTGGGTCGCGGTCGGTGGGAGCAGAGGGGATCAGCCCTTCTTGGTCTCCCAGAAAATCTTGTCGACCTGGGCGATGTAGTCCAGCGCCTTCTGGCCGGTGGCCGGGTCGGTGGAGCCCTTGGCGGCCGAGAGGGCCTTGAGGGTGTCGTTGACCAGCTGGTGCAGCTCCGGGTACTTCTCGAAGTGCGGGGCCTTGAAGTAGTCGCTCCACAGCACCGAGACATGGTGCTTGGCCAGCTCGGCGCGCTGCTCCTTGATGACAATGGCGCGAGCCTGGAAGTGCGGGTCGTCGTTGGCGGCCATCTTCTCCTGGACGGCCTTCACCGATTCCGCCTCGATGCGGGCCTGGGCGGGGTCGTAGACGCCGCAGGGCAGGTCGCAGTGGGCGCTGACCGTCACCTTGCGGGCAAACAGGCGGGAGAGCATCTGGCTGTCCTTCCTCGTGATCGTCTTCTCAGGTGGGAGATTACTCCGTGGCGCACGCCTTTTCGCGGGTGCCCCCGAGGGCTTAGGACAAAAGTCCGGGCGAGACCTGGCCGGGTGGCCGGCGGCCCGGGACGCTTCGGCCGAGGGCCGGGCGGGTCGGCGCCGGGTTCGTACATGGAGGGTTTTTGATGCCGCAGATGGCCGAAGGGCGGGAGGCCCGGGCGCTGTTCGGGATCGCCGAGGTCGAGGGACCGTCGATGGTGCCCACGCTCTACCAGGGCGACCGGCTGCTGATCCGCTACGGCGGGCGGGTGCGGCCGGGGCACATCGTGGTGCTGCGGCATCCGCTCCAGCAGAACCTGCTGATCGTGAAGCGCGCCGCCGAACTCCGCGACGGCGGCTGGTGGGTGCTGGCGGACAACCCCGGCGCGGGCGCGGACAGTACCGAGTACGGCGTGGTGGCCGAGGAGTTGGTGCTGGGGCGGGCGCTGGCCCGGTACCGGCCGCGGCGGACGGCGCGCGCTCAGCGTCCGGGGCTGGGGGCGGCGCTGGCCTCGGTGGTCTGGGCGCTGTCCGCGCTGCGGCCGGTACCGGCGGACCGGTCCGCCGCCAGCCGTTTCCGGGCGCGGTAGGCGGCGACGTTGGCGCGGGTGGCGCACCGGTCCGAGCAGTAGCGGCGGGACCGGTTGGTGGAGGTGTCCAGATAGGCGTTGCGGCAGGGGGCGGCCTGGCAGAGGCCGAGCCGGTCGGCGCCGTGCGAGGTCAGATGGAAGGCGAGGCCCATCGCGGCGATCGCGGCGTATCCGGCGGTGGCGTTGGACGGGTGGTCGGCGAGGTGCATGTGCCAGCGGGGGTGGCCCTCGTCGTCCAGGTGGTCGTGCCCGGAGATCTGCGGGCTGACGGGGAACTCCAGCAGCAGGGAGTTGAGCAGGTCCACCGCGAGCCGCGGGTCGTCGCCGTCGGCGGCCTCGAAGACGGCGCGGAGCCGGGCGCGTACCGAGCGGAAGCGGGTGACGTCGGCGTCGGTGGCGCGGCGGGCGGCGGAGTGGTTGGCGCCGAACAGCTCCCGTACCGCGTCGACGGTGGTGAGGCGGTCGGTGCCGCGGTCCGGCTCCTCGCTGTTCACCAGGCGTACGGCATAGTCCGAGTAAGAGGCCAGTTCCACTTGTAGTCCTTACGTGGCGCGGTTATCGTCGGCAGGGAGCGAGTAACGGCTGCGTTTGCTTCGAGGGTATTACTCAGGCGCGGGTGGCGGCGCGACACCAGGGAAAGAGGTTTTCATGACCGAGACGACCGGCACGACCGATCGGGCCGGGCAGGCCGCGGGCTCCGACTGGCAGGCCTGGCAGGCGAGTTGGGACCGGCAGCAGGAGTGGTACATGCCGGACCGCGAGGAGCGGTTCCGGGTGATGCTCGACATGGTGGAGGCCGTCGTGGGCCGCGAGCCGCGCGTCCTCGACCTGGCCTGCGGCACCGGCACCATCACCGCCCGGCTGCTTGACCGCTTCCCCGGCGCCACCAGCACCGGCGTCGACCTCGACCCGGCGCTCCTCGCCATCGCCCGCGGCACCTTCGCCGGCGACGAGCGGGTCCGCTTCGTCACCGCCGACCTCAAGGACCCGCAGTGGACCGGCCTGCTGCCGGACGGCCGCTACGACGCGGTGCTCACCTCCACCGCCCTGCACTGGATGCACAGCGAACCGCTCACCGCCCTCTACCGGCAGCTCGCAGGCCTGGTCCGGGACGGCGGCGTCCTCATGAACGCCGACCACATGCCCGACACCACCACGCCCCGGATCAACGCCGCCGAGCGCGCCCACCGGCACGCCGCGATGGACCGCGCCAAGGCGTCCGGCGCCCTGGACTGGGCCGACTGGTGGGCGCTGGCCGCCGCGGACCCGGTACTCGCCGAGCCCACCGCCCGCCGGTTCGAGATCTACGGCGAGCACGCCGACGGCGACACCCCGCCGGTCGACTGGCACACCCGGACCCTGCGGGAGGCCGGATTCGCCGAGGCCCGCGCGGTGTGGCGCTCACCGTCGGACGCGCTGGTACTGGCCCTGAAGTAGCCGGGCAGAGCGGAGGGGCGGCCCCGGCCACCGGCCGGAACCGCCCCCGCGGTGCGAGAGGACCGTTACAGCACCTTCGACAGGAAGGACCGGGTCCGCTCGTGCTGGGGGTCGGTCAGCACATCGCGCGGCAGGCCCGACTCCACGACGACCCCGGCGTCCATGAAGACCAGCGAGTCGCCCACCTCGCGGGCGAAGCCCATCTCATGGGTGACCACGATCATCGTCATGCCCGACTCGGCCAGGTCCCGCATCACGTCCAGCACATCGCCGACCAGCTCCGGGTCGAGCGCGGAGGTCGGCTCGTCGAAGAGCATCAGCTTGGGATCCATGGCCAGGGCGCGGGCGATGGCCACCCGCTGCTGCTGGCCGCCGGAGAGCTGGGACGGGTAGGTCCGCGCCTTGTCGGCGAGGCCCACCCGCTCCAGCAGCGCCCCGGCCCGCTCCCGGGCCGCGGCCCTGCCGGCGCCCTTGACCTGGACCGGCGCCTCCATGACGTTCTCCAGCGCGGTCATGTGCGGGAAGAGGTTGAAGCGCTGAAAGACCATGCCGATCTCGCGGCGCTGCCGGGCCACCTCGCGGTCCCGCAGCTCGTACAGCTTGTCGCCCTGCTGCCGGTAGCCGACCAGCTCGCCGTCGACGTAGAGGCGGCCGGCGTTGATCTTCTCCAGGTGGTTGATGCAGCGCAGGAAGGTGGACTTGCCGGAGCCGGAGGGGCCGATCAGGCAGAACACCTCGCCGGTCTTCACCTCCAGGTCGATGCCCTTGAGGACCTGCACACTGCCGAACGACTTGTGCACGCCCTCGGACCTGACCATCGCGGCGCGGGTGCCGCCCTGCTGCTCGGCCGGAATGGTCATGCCAGGCCTCCCTTGGGTCGGCCCAGGGACGCCAGGTTCGCCTTGACCTTCTGGAACGGTGTCGGCGGCAGGCTGCGGCTGGAGCCGCGGGCGTAGTGCCGCTCGATGTAGTACTGCCCGACGCTCAGGACCGAGGTCATGATCAGATACCAGGCGGCCGCCAGGAAGAGCATCTCCACCGGGGCGCCGGACGTCTGCCCGATGTCCTGGGCATAGCGCAGCAGTTCGTAGTACTGCACCGCGGAGACCAGCGAGGTCGTCTTCAGCATGTTGATGACCTCGTTGCCGGTGGGCGGCACGATCACGCGCATCGCCTGCGGAACGATGATCCGGCGCAGCGTCCTGCCGTGGCTCATGCCCAGCGCGTGCGAGGCCTCCGTCTGCCCCTCGTCGACCGAGAGCAGACCGGCACGGCAGATCTCCGCCATGTACGCGGCCTCGTTCAGCCCGAGACCGAGCAGCGCCGTCAGGAACGGCGTCATAAAGCTGGACCAGTAGTCCTTGTAGAGCGGCAGCAGGTCGATGTACTCGAAGACCAGGCCCAGGTTGAACCAGACGAAGAGCTGGACCAGGACCGGGGTGCCGCGGAAGAACCAGATGTAGAACCAGGCGATGGACGAGGTCACCGGATTCCTGGACAGCCGCATCACGGCCAGCAGGATGCCTCCGACCACACCGATCACCATGGACAGCACGGTCAGCAGCAGGGTCTGCCCGACGCCCTTGAGGATGCGGTGGTCGAAGAAGTAGTCGGGTACCGCGCCCCAGTTGATCTTGCCCTGGGAGAAGGCGTACACGATGGAGACGAGGACGGCGATGGCGACCACGGCGACGAGGTAACGCCCGTAGTGGCGCACCGGGACCGCCCGAATCGTC
This sequence comes from Streptomyces sp. NPDC058045, assembly GCF_042885635.1. Lineage (NCBI taxonomy): Bacteria > Bacillati > Actinomycetota > Actinomycetes > Kitasatosporales > Streptomycetaceae > Streptomyces > Streptomyces sp. NPDC058045. The sequence goes on from NZ_JBHVRR010000006.1 coordinate 165,054, forward strand.
TCGGGGGTGGGGGGTGCGGCCGGCGGCGGGAGGTCTGTGGGACCGCCGCCGGTCTTGTGGATGTCAGCGGACAAGGTTGATGCCTTTCGATGGCCCGGCGGACGGCGGGTACGCCGCCCCCGCGGCCTGACTGGATGCCGTCAACTCCGGGATCACTGGCCGCCGTTGACGGTGGACTTGCTGACGGCCCCGGCCGACACACCCCACTTGAGCAGGATCTTGGTGTACTCGCCGTTCTTGATCACGGCGTCCAGGGCGGCCTTGATCGCGTCCCGCAGCTTGGTGTTGCCCTTGGCCACGGCGATGCCGTACGGCGCCGCCTCCACCTGCTTGCCGACCATCTCGAAGTCCTTGCCGCCGCCGGAGGTCTTCGCGGCCCACGCGGCGACCGGGAAGTCGGAGGAGCCGGCCTCGGCGCCGCCGGAGCGGAGCCGGGTCTGCGCCTGCTGGTCGTTGTCGAAGGCCTCGATGGACAGCTTCTTGCCGGCCGGGCACTTCTTCGCCTGCGCCTTCGCCAGATTGTGGGAGACGGTGCCGCGCTGTACCACGATCTTCTTCCCGCACAGGTCGGCCCAGGACTCGATGCCCTGGGTCTTGCCCTTGGGGGTGTAGATCGAGACGCCGGCGTTGAAGTAGTCCACGAAGTCGACGCCCTCGCCGACCTTCTTGCCGGTGTCCGAGTCGATGCCGTTCTGGCGGTCCTTGGTGTCCGTCATCGCCGACATCGCCAGGTCGTAGCGCTTGGAGCGGAGGCCGGTGATGAGGGTGTCGAAGGTGCCGTTCTCGAACTCGAAGGTCACCCCGAGCTTCTTCCCCATCGCGGCGGCCAGATCCGGGTCGATACCGGAGGTCTTGCCGGACTTGTCCTTGAACTCGACGGGCGGGTAGGCGATGTCGGAACCGACCTTGATGGTGCCCTTGTCGCGGATCTCCTTGGGGAGCAGATCGGCGAGCGGCGCCGCGGCGCTCTGGTTGTCGCTGCTGCCGGACTCGTCCTTGGTCTGGTCGCCGCAGCCGGTCAGCAGCAGGGTGCCGGCGACCGCGAGCGCTCCGAACGCGGCAAGCCTGGACTTCGCGGCGGTCGGGCGGGGGGTGATGCCTGCGGTCATGGTCTGGTTCCTCCGGCTGGGATTCGGAAGTTGCCGACGGCCGGGGGCACCGCTTCGGATGCCGCGGCCATGAGTGGTTACGGCATCTTGCCATTCGGATTACTCCATACAGCGGGCTGACTATGTCAAAATCGGATAACGGGTAACCCCCGAACCACGACAGGCCGGTACAGCCCGTACAGAAGGCCGGACCTTCTACGGGACGCCGTCCCGGCAGCCGGAGAATCTCCGGCGGAACCGCGCCGCAGGACTGCGGCGTCTGTGGCGGTGGCCGACCGGCACATCCGCTCCGCGGACACCGCCGGGAGTCAGGCTATGAACCCTGTCTGCGATGAGGTATGGACTCGTCCCAGGCATGGTCCGTCCGGTATGAAGGTTCCCCACACCCCTCATCCGGGGCCCAGGGCGCGTGTGCGGCGCGCCCGTCGCGCGCGTGCCCGTTCCACTCTGGACCCGGCCGTGCGCGGTGCCCGCCCACCCCTCAACCAGGAGTGGTCACCCTCAACCTTTACGAATTAAGGGGTCTTAGAAGTGGCAGCGGAGATCGTCAATCCCCGTAGCGACGCCGGTACCGACCACGGGGACGGCGAGGAGCCGTTCGACGCGGCGTTCGCTCTCCATCGCGGCGGCAAGCTGGCCGTCCACGCGACCGTTCCGGTCAAGGACGCGGACGACCTGTCCCTCGCCTACACACCGGGCGTGGCCAAGGTGTGCAGCGCCATCGCGGAGCAGCCCGAGCTGGTCCACGACTACACCTGGAAGTCCCAGGTGGTGGCCGTGGTCACGGACGGTACCGCGGTGCTCGGCCTCGGCGACATCGGGCCCGAGGCCTCCCTCCCGGTGATGGAGGGCAAGGCCATCCTCTTCAAGCAGTTCGGCGGGGTGGACGCGGTCCCGCTCGCCCTCGGCACCACCGACACCGACGAGATCGTGGAGACCGTCGTCCGGCTCGCGCCCTCCTTCGGAGGGGTCAACCTGGAGGACATCGCGGCACCCCGGTGCTTCGAGATCGAGGCGCGACTCCAGGAGCGTCTGGACATCCCGGTCTTCCACGACGACCAGCACGGCACGGCGATCGTCACGCTCGCCGCGCTGCGCAACGCCGCCCGGCTCACCGGCCGGGCCCTCGGGGATCTGCGTGCGGTGATCTCCGGGGCGGGCGCGGCGGGTGTCGCCATCGCCAAGTTCCTGCTGGAGGCCGGTATCGGCGATGTGGCGGTCACCGACCGCAAGGGCATCGTCAGCAGCGACCGGGACGATCTCACGCCGGTCAAGCGGGAGTTGGCCGGGATCACCAACAAGGCGGGGCTCACCGGCTCCCTGGAGTCGGCGCTGGCCGGGGCGGACGTCTTCATCGGCGTCTCCGGCGGCACCGTGCCCGAGCCGGCGGTGGCCTCGATGGCGCAGGGCGCCTTCGTCTTCGCCATGGCCAACCCGACCCCGGAGGTCCACCCGGAGATCGCCCACAAGTACGCGGCCGTGGTCGCCACCGGCCGCTCCGACTACCCGAACCAGATCAACAATGTGCTGGCCTTCCCCGGGATCTTCGCCGGTGCGCTCCAGGTGCGGGCCTCCCGTATCACCGAGGGCATGAAGATCGCGGCCGCCGAGGCGCTGGCCGATGTGGTCGGTGACGAGCTGTCCGCGGAGTATGTGATCCCCTCGCCGTTCGACGAGCGGGTGGCCCCCGCCGTGACGGCCGCGGTCGCCGCGGCGGCCCGCGCGGAGGGCGTCGCCCGCCGCTGACCCGGCATAGCGCCTGTCCGGCGGATCTTCGTGGGCCCACGACTCCCCAGTCCGGCCGGGAGGTGCCCCCAGGCACGTGCTCTCGCCGCACGCCCGAATCACCCAAGTACGTCCAGTACGAGGGCGACCCGGGCGCACGTCGAGAGCACGCACCATGGGGGCACCTCTCAGCCGCCAGGCTGGGGGAGCCGCGGGCTGCTCCACGAGGATCCGCCGGACAGGCTCTAGCGCACACACCGTCAGATCGGAAGGCCGGTCCCCGCTCCCCGGGGGTCGGCCTTCCGGTTGTCCGTGGGGCCGTGGCGCTGCGACGGGACTCACGGCGGTGGGTGGTTCCCCGGTCCCGGGGCCGGGCCTAGGGTCAGGGCATGTTCGCTGCCTACGCCGCCCGAATCGACCGTGACCAGCCGCTGAACGGCCTTGAGTTGGGGGAGCGCCCGGCCCCCGAGGCACGTCCCGGCTGGACGACCGTCAATGTCAGAGCCGCCTCGCTGAACCACCATGACCTGTGGTCGCTGCGCGGGGTCGGCATCACCGAGGAGCGGTTGCCGATGATTCTCGGCTGTGACGCCGCCGGGGTCGACCAGGACGGCAACGAGGTCGTCCTGCACTCCGTCATCGGCCAGAGCGGTCACGGAGTCGGCCCCACCGAGCCCCGTTCCATCCTGACCGAGCGCTATCAGGGCACCTTCGCCGAGCAGGTGACGGTGCCCACCTGGAACGTACTGCCCAAGCCCGCCGCGCTCAGCTTCACCGAGGCCGCCTGCCTCCCCACCGCCTGGCTCACCGCGTACCGGATGCTGTTCACCAACGCCGGTGTGCGGCCCGGCGATTCGGTACTGGTGCAGGGGGCGGGCGGGGGAGTCGCCACCGCCGCCATCGTCCTCGGCAAGGCTGCCGGACTGCGGGTCTTCGCCACCAGCCGGGACGAGGCTAAGCGGAAGCGGGCAGTGGAACTCGGCGCGGTGGAGGCCGTGGAGACCGGTGCCCGGCTGCCGCAGCGGGTGGACGCGGTGATCGAGACCGTGGGTGCCGCCACCTGGTCGCACTCCATCAAGTCGCTGCGTCCCGGCGGCACTCTGGTCATCTCCGGTGCCACCAGCGGCGACCGCCCCTCGCACGCGGAGCTGACCCGCGTCTTCTTCCTGGAGCTGAGGATTGTCGGCTCCACCATGGGGACCAAGGACGAGCTGGAGGACCTGCTCTCGTTCTGCGCGGCCACCGGGGTGCGGCCGGTGATCGACGAGACGCTGCCGCTCGACCGGGCCCGGGAGGGCTTTGAACTCATGGAGTCCGGCGGCCAGTTCGGCAAGATCGTACTCACCGTCTGATCCCCCGCCCGACTTCCTGGGACGGTGCTCCACCTCTCTCATGTCAACTCGGGTTGACGTGAGAGAGATGTCAACGTACATTGACAGTCATGACCGAGGCAACGGATCTCGCAGAGCGCGCGGGCGACCGCGATCCGCGGATCGGGCTGCGGGCCGTCGTCGCACTGCGGCGGCTCCTGGAGCAGCTCGAAGCGGTACAGGTACGCAGCGCGCGGCAACAGGGCTGGTCGTGGCAGGAGATCGCCGGTGTGCTGGGCGTGAGCCGGCAGGCCGTACACAAGAAGTACGGGAGGCAGTGATGTTCGAACGCTTCACCGAGGATGCCCGCAGTGTCCTGACGGACGCCGCCGCGCACGCGGGACAGGCAGGGGAGCGCGTCGTCGACGACGGCGATGTCCTGCTCGCCGTACTGCTGCGGACCGACGGGCGGGCCGCCGCCGTGCTCGATGAGCTGGGGGCGGGCGAGCGGCGTACGGAGATCCGACAGGGCCTCGCCGAGACCCGGCGCCGCGCGGGCCTCACCCGCGCCGACGCCGAGGCCCTCGCCGGGCTCGGGATCGACCTGGGGGAGATCGTCTCCCGCGTCGAGGAGGTGCACGGCGAAGGGGCGCTCGCCGTACGCGGGCGGCGGACCCGGAGCCCGCGCCTCACCCCCGCCGCGAAGCAGGTACTGGAGCGGGCGCTGCGGATCGCGGCGGGGCACCGGGACCGGTTCATCGGCGACCAGCATCTGCTGCTCGCTCTGCTGTCCGCCCCCGGCGCCCCCGCCGACGCCCTCGCTGAACAGGGCGTCACCTATGAGGCGGCGCACCGGCTCCTCTACCCGGATGCGGACGGCGAGGGCGACGGCGGTGTGGCGCGGGCGAGCTGACGGCTCCTCCGTCAACTCCCGTTCCCTGGGCGGTTCCTGAGCCGGCTTCTGGTCCAGCCCCCTATCCCTCGGCGGACCCGGACGACGGGGGTGACGGGGGCGGTGACGGGTCCGCCGGGGTGAGTATCGCGGCGATGCCGGCCGCGGCGGCCGAGAGGTGGCGGCGGGCGCCGCTGAGCTGCTCCTCGGTGACGCCGTTGTCGCGGGCCGCGTCGCGGATGTCGTCGCGGAAGCGGTCCAACATACGGTCCAGATCGCGGTCCGGGTCGCCGCTGGACGGCTCGTGCGCCCACTTCGGCGTATAGGCGAACGGCAGATCCTCCTCGCCGGGATCAAAGACGAGGGGCTCGCCCTGGGGGCGGTCCTCCGCCCGGCCGCCGGAGCCGCCCGTCTCGTGGCCGGAGCCGCCGAGGCCGCCGAAGCCCTTGCCGAACTCGTTGAACTCCTTGGCCAGTTCGCTCAGGCCCTCGCGGACGCCCGTCGGCCAGTCGCCACGGGCGAAGTGCTCCTGCACCTGCCGCTGGACCTGGCCGGCGAGGCGCTTCATCTCCCGCTGGGCGTCCCGCTGCGCCCGCTCCTGCGCCTCCTTGGCCTGCTGGCGGGCGCGCTGCGCCTCGTCCCGGGCCCGGCGACTCTCGTCCTTGGCGCGCCGCGCCTGCTCCTTCCACTCCTGCTTGGCCTTGCGGAACTCCTCCTTCGCCTGGCGCCAGGCCTCCTTGTCGCCCCAGGCGGCACCGTCCAGATAGTCGGTCACCTCGGGGCCCGCCGCGCCCCGCTTGCCCGCCGGGTCGCTGCGGGCCTGACGGGTGGCCGCCCGCACATCGCGCCGGAGGTCGCCCGCGGCGCCCCGTACGCCGTCCCGGATCTCGGCGGCCAGCTCGGCGACGGACTCGCGGATCTCCACTTCCAGATCGGCCAACTCGCCACTGCGGTCGGCCAGTTCGGCACGGCCGGCCTCGGTGATCGAGTAGACCTTGCGGCCGCCCTCCGTGGTGTGTGTGACCAGACCCTCGGCCTCCAGCTTGGCCAGCCGCGGATAGACCGTGCCCGCGGACGGCGCGTAGAGGCCCTGGAAGCGCTCCTCCAGCAGCCGGATGACCTCGTAGCCGTGGCGGGGCGCCTCCTCCAGCAGCTTCAGCAGATAGAGGCGGAGGCGGCCGTGGGCGAAGACGGGTGGCATCTCAGAGCACCTTCCTCTCGGCGGCCGGGTCGTCGGACGGAGCGGCTTCGGGATCGTCCTCGGCCGGGGGGCGTCGGAGCAGGGCGATGGAGCCGGAGACCGTGGTGGCCTTGAGGCGGCCGCTGCCCGCGCCGAGCCGCCCGGTGATCCGCTTCGCTCCCCACTCCCCGCTGACCCGTAGATCCTCGAAGGCGTTGGAGACGCTGCCGCTGGCGGTGTTGGCCTCGACCTCGGCGTCCGCGGGGTGGGGCAGCCGGATGGCGATCTCGCCGGAGATATTGGTGAGCCGGATGTCGGTGGCACGGCCGCCGGCGCCGGCGTCGGCAGCGGAGACGTCCACGATCATGGCGCCGCTGACCGAATCCGCCCGTACCGAGCCGCCCGCGCCGTCGACCACGGTCAGGTCCCCGGAGACCGAGTTGAACCGCAGATCTCCCATGACGGCCTGGGCCTCCACGCTGCCGGAGACCGTGTCCGCCCGGACGGTGCCGGTGAGGCCGAGCAGGGTGGTGTCCCCCGAGACGCCCTTGACCTCGACCGCACCCTCGACACCGGAGACCACGGCGCTCGCGGCGACCACTCCGACCTGGACCCGGGTGCCCGCCGGGACCGCGAGCGAGACCACCGCGCGGCGCTTCCAGCCGCGCGGATGAACGGACTTGAGGAGGTCCTTGCGGCGCAGGTCCTCATAGGTCACCACCAGTGCGCCGTCCTCCTGGATGACGTGCAGCGGCGGGCCCTTCAGCTCGGAGACCTGGAGGCGGGCGGTGCCGTCCTCGGTGCCGACGACATTCACCGTGCCGTTGAAGAGGCGGACGTCCAGGGACTCCACCGGCTCCTCGAAGGCGAGCTTCTCGGGGCCGGTGACGAGCCGGGTGCTGGCGGGCATGGGGCGACCTCCCTCGGACCATGGACGCGCCATATCGCGTCTCCGTACTCGACACGATATATCGCGGATGGGGAAAGTCAAGTGCGATGTGTCGCGACAGCCCCGCCCCGCGGGACGCGAAGGAGCGGCCCGGCCCGGCCTACAGCTCCTCGTCGTCCTCGTCGTCGAGCCGGGCCAGCCAGGTGGCGAGCCGCTCGACGGGGACCTCGAAGTCCGGGTTGAGATCCACGAAGGTGCGCAACTGCTCGGCGAGCCACTCGAAGGTGACCTCCTCCTCGCCGCGCCGCTTCGCCAGTTCCTCGATGCCGCGGTCGGTGAAGTACATGCGCCCAGGATATGCGGCAACCGGAAGGGCCCGGCCCCCGCGAGTGGTTCGCAGGGACCGGGCCGGCGGTGGGCGGTGGGCGTCAGGCCTCGAAGACCTCGCGCACCAACTGCTGCTGCTCCGCCTGGTGGCGCTTGGCCGAGCCGACCGCCGGAGACGAGGAGTGCGGCCGCGAGATACGGCGCAGGCGCTCCCCGTGCGGCACATCGGCGCCGACGGCCAGGTCCAGGTGGTCGATCAGGTTGAGCGCGATGAACGGCCAGGGACCCTGGTTCGCCGGCTCGTCCTGCGCCCACAGGTACTTCTCGGCGCCCGGGTACTTGGCGATCTCGGCCTGCAACTCGGCGCCGGGCAGCGGGTAGAGCCGCTCCAGCCGGATGATCGCGGTGTCCGTGACCCCGCGCTTCTGCCGCTCGGCGTCCAGGTCGTAGTAGAGCTTGCCGGAGCAGAAGACGACCTTGCGGACCGCGGCCGCGTCCACCGAGTCGTCCCCGATGACCGGGCGGAAGCCGCCCGAGGTGAACTCCTCCACCGACGAGGCCGCCGCCTTGAGCCGCAGCATCGACTTCGGGGTGAAGACCACCAGCGGCTTGTGGTGCGGGTTGTGCACCTGCCACCGCAGGAGGTGGAAGTAGTTCGACGGCAGCGTCGGCATGGCGACCGTCATGTTGTTCTGCGCGCAGAGCTGGAGGAACCGCTCGATCCGGGCCGAGGAGTGGTCCGGGCCCTGGCCCTCGTAGCCGTGCGGCAGGAGCAGGGTGACGCCGGAGGTCTGGCCCCACTTCTGCTCGGCGGCCGAGATGTACTCGTCGATGACGGACTGCGCGCCGTTGGCGAAGTCGCCGAACTGCGCCTCCCACATGACCAGCGCGTCCGGCCGGGCCAGCGAGTAGCCGTACTCGAAGCCCATCACCGCGTACTCGGAGAGCAGCGAGTCGTAGACGTTGAGGCGGGCCTGGTCGTCCGAGAGGTACAGCAGCGGGGTGAAGTCCTCGCCGGTCTCGCGGTCGATGAGGACGGCGTGCCGCTGACCGAAGGTGCCGCGGCGGGAGTCCTGGCCGGACAGCCGGACCGGGGTGCCCTCCAGCAGCAGCGAGCCGATGGCGAGGGTCTCGCCCATGCCCCAGTCGATGGTGCCGTCCTCGATCATCGCGGCGCGGCGCTGGAGCTGGGGCAGCAGCCTCGGGTGCACCGTGACCTGCGGCGGGATGTTCACCTGGGACTCGGCGATCCGCTTGACGACCTCCTGCGAGATCCCCGTCCTCAGCGCCACCGGGAACTCCGCCTGCGGGTCCGGCACCTGGGCCTCGGCGGCCTGCGAGACGGCCTCCCGGACCTCGGTGAAGACCTTCTCCAACTGGCCCTGGAAGTCCTGGAGTGCCTGCTCGGCCTCCTCCAGCGTGATGTCGCCGCGACCGATCAGCGACTCGGTGTACAGCTTGCGCACCGAGCGCTTCTTGTCGATCAGGTCGTACATCAGGGGCTGGGTGAACGCCGGGTTGTCCGACTCGTTGTGGCCGCGGCGGCGGTAGCAGATCAGGTCGATGACGACGTCCTTGTTGAACGCCTGGCGGAACTCGAAGGCGAGCCGCGCGACGCGCACCACGGCCTCCGGGTCGTCACCGTTCACATGGAAGATCGGCGCCTCGATCATGCGGGCCACGTCGGTGGCGTACATCGAGGAGCGCGAGGACTCCGGTGCGGCGGTGAAGCCGACCTGGTTGTTGATGACGATGTGCACGGTGCCGCCGGTGCGGTAGCCGCGCAGCTGCGACATGTTGAGCGTCTCGGCGACGACGCCCTGGCCGGCGAAGGCCGCGTCCCCGTGCAGGGCGACCGGGAGCACGGTGAAGTCGGTGCCGCCCTTGTTGATGATGTCCTGCTTGGCGCGGGTGATGCCCTCGATGACCGGGTCGACCGTCTCCAGGTGGGACGGGTTCGCCGCCAGCGACACCCGGATCTGCTCGCCGTCCAGACCGGTGAAGGTGCCCTGGGCGCCCAGGTGGTACTTGACGTCGCCGGAGCCGTGCATGGACTTCGGGTCGAGATTGCCCTCGAACTCGCGGAAGATCTGCGCGTAGGACTTGCCGACGATGTTGGCCAGGACGTTCAGCCGGCCGCGGTGGGCCATGCCGATGACGACCTCGTCGAGGCGGGACTCGGCCGCCGAGTCGAGGACCGCGTCCAGCAGCGGGATGACGGACTCGCCGCCCTCCAGCGAGAACCGCTTCTGGCCCACGTACTTGGTCTGCAGGAAGGTCTCGAAGGCCTCCGCCGCGTTCAGCCGGCGCAGGATGCGCAACTGCTCCTCGCGCTCCGGCTTGGCGTGCGGCCGCTCCACCCGGTCCTGGATCCACTTGCGCTCACGCGGGTCCTGGATGTGCATGAACTCGATGCCCACGGTGCGGACGTACGAGTCGCGCAGCACACCGAGGATGCTGCGGAGCTTCATCATCGACTTGCCGGCGAAGCCGCCGACGGCGAACTCCCGCTCCAGGTCCCACAGGGTGAGCCCGTGCTCGTTGATGTCCAGGTCGGGGTGCTTGCGCTGGCGGTACTCCAGCGGGTCGGTGTCGGCCATGACATGGCCGCGGACCCGGTAGGAGTGGATCAGCTCGAAGACCCGGGCGGCCTTGGTGACATCGTCGTCGTGCGAGGCGTCGATGTCCTTGAGCCAGCGGACCGGCTCGTAGGGGATGCGCAGCGCCTTGAAGATCTCGTCGTAGAACTCGTTCTCGCCGAGGAGGAGGTTGGCGACGATGCGCAGGAACTCGCCGGACGCCGCGCCCTGGATGACGCGGTGGTCGTAGGTCGAGGTCAGGGTCATGACCTTGGAGATGCCCAGGCGGTTCAGGGTGTCCTGGGAGGTGCCCTGGAACTCGGCCGGGTACTCCATGGCGCCGACGCCCATGATGACCGACTGGCCGGGCATCAGCCGCGGCACCGAGTGCACGGTGCCGATGCCGCCCGGGTTGGTCAGGGAGACGGTGACGCCGGTGAAGTCGTCCATCGTCAGCTTGTTGTCCCGGGCACGGCGGACGATGTCCTCGTAGGCCTGCCAGAACTCGAAGAAGTTGAGCGTCTCGGCCCTCTTGATGGCCGCGACGACCAACTGCCGGTCGCCGTTGGGCTTCACCAGGTCGATGGCCAGGCCCAGGTTGATGTGGTCGGGCTTGACCAGGGTCGGCTTGCCGTCCTTCTCCGCGAAGGAGTGGTTCATCGCCGGCATGGCCTTGATGGCCTGCACCATCGCGTACCCGATGAGGTGCGTGAAGGAGATCTTCCCGCCGCGGGCGCGCTTGAGGTGGTTGTTGATGACGATGCGGTTGTCGAAGAGCAGCTTCACCGGGACGGCGCGCACGGAGGTGGCCGTGGGCAGCTCCAGGGAGGCGTTCATGTTCTTCACCACGGCCGCGGACGGACCGCGCAGCGTCACGAACTCCGGCCCGGCCGGGGCGCTTTCGGCCTCCGCGGGCGCCGCCTTCGCCGGAGCCGGAGCCGTGGCCTTCGCCGGCGCGGGCTGCGCGGCGGGCTTGGCGGGGGCCGGTGCCGGTGCGGCCGGTGCGGCCGCGGCGGGCCGGGCGGGTGCGGCGGCCGGC
>NZ_JBHVRR010000007.1:0-171158 GCF_042885635.1 Streptomyces sp. NPDC058045
AAGACCAACCCCCGCCCCCGGTGCGTTCCCCGGTCACCACGAGGGCCCGTGTTTCACGTGAAACACGGGCCCTCGTACTGCTGTCGAGCCGCTACGACTGGCTCTGCGTAGCCCACCACTCCTTGAGCGCGGCCTCGGCCTCTTCCTGGCCCATCGGCCCGTTCTCCAACCGCAGCTCCAGCAGGAACTTGTACGCCTGCCCCACCACCGGTCCAGGGCCGACATCCAGCGCGGCCATGATCTGGTTGCCGTCGAGATCCGGGCGGATCGAGTCCAGCTCCTCCTGCTCCTGGAGGCGCGCGATCCGCTCCTCCAGACCGTCGTAGGCCCGTGAAAGGGCGTTGGCCCGCCGCTTGTTGCGGGTGGTGCAGTCGGAACGGGTCAGCTTGTGCAGCCGGATCAGCAGCGGGCCGGCGTCCCGTACATAGCGGCGGACCGCCGAGTCGGTCCACTCCCCGGTGCCGTACCCATGGAAGCGCAGATGCAGCTCGACCAGCCGCGCCACATCCTTCACCAGCTCATTGGAGTACTTGAGCGCGGTCATCCGCTTCTTGGTCATCTTGGCGCCGACCACCTCATGGTGGTGGAAGGAGACCCGGCCGTCCTTCTCGAAGCGCCGCGTCCTCGGCTTGCCGATGTCATGGAGCAGCGCGGCCAGCCGAAGCGTCAGATCCGGCCCCTCCTCCTCCAGCTCGATGGCCTGCTCCAGCACGATCAACGAGTGCTCATAGACGTCCTTGTGCCGGTGGTGCTCATCCCGCTCCAGCCGCAGCGCCGGCAGCTCCGGCAGGACGTACTCGGCAAGCCCGGTGTCCACCAGCAGGCTGAGGCCCTTGCGGGAATGGGCGGAGAGGATCAGCTTGTTGAGCTCATCGCGTACGCGCTCCGCGGAGACGATCTCGATCCGCCCGGCCATCTCCTCCATCGCGGCCAGCACTTCGGGCGCCACTTCGAAGTCCAACTGGGCGGCGAAGCGCGCCGCCCGCATCATCCGCAGCGGATCATCGGAGAACGAGGCCTCGGGCGTGCCCGGGGTGCGCAGCACGCCCTCAGCGAGGTCGTCCAGCCCTCCGTGCGGATCCACGAACTCCTTCTGCGGCAGGGCCACCGCCATGGCGTTGACGGTGAAGTCCCGCCGGACCAGGTCGTCTTCGATGGAGTCGCCGTAGGAGACCTCGGGCTTGCGGGAGGTGCGGTCGTAGGCCTCGGAGCGGTAGGTGGTGATCTCGATCTCGAAGGTCTGCTCTCCGTCGCCGACCCGGCCCGACTTCTGGCAGCCGACGGTGCCGAAGGCGATGCCCACCTCCCAGACCGCGTCGGCCCAGGGCCGCACGATCTTCAGGACCTCCTCCGGGCGGGCATCCGTGGTGAAGTCCAGGTCATTGCCCAGCCGTCCCAGCAGCGCGTCCCGGACCGATCCGCCGACCAGGGCGAGGGAGAACCCCGCCTCCTGGAACCGGCGGGCCAGTTCGTCCGCGACAGGGGAGACCCGCAGCAGCTCGCTGACCGCACGCTGCTGCGCCTGACTCAGGGCACGGGGATTGTCTTCGTTGGCGTTCGGCACAACAGGAAAGGGTACGTGGCACCGCGCACTCGTCCCGCCCCCACCGGCCCCTGGAATCCGGCCCACCGCGGGACCGGTACCCTGCCCCAACCCGGTAGTCCGATCCGGTGGCACAGCGCGCGGCACTCAGGCACAGCGACCCTCGTTACCATGCGTGGACGCAACACCAACGAGTACCGACATCGCAGGCATCACCTGACGACGACTGACGACCACTGACGACGACGAGGACGGGCGAGCGCGTGGCCGAGGCGGCAGATCACCAGAGGACGAGTGCCTCGCCCGCCCGTCGATGGCTCCGGCGCACCGGCACCGCACTCGCCGGTGCCCCGCTGCTGGCCGGGCTGCTGCAACTCCCCGCCGCCGCCACGGCCCCCGTGAACGTACGGCCGGTCGCCGCCCAGTCCGATGCGGTCGGCTCGCACACCGTCGACGTCTCGCTGGACTCCCTCTCGCCGGACATCCCGGAGGACGGCGACACCCTCACCGTCACCGGGACCGCCACCAACAAGAGCCGACATGCGGTCAACAGCGCGGAGTTGGGCCTGCGGCTCGGTTCCGCGTTGCACGGCCGGTCCGCGATCGACGATGTGAACAGACGCAGCGGCTATCTGCCGGGCGTGGACGGCAACGCGGTCAGCGGCTCCTCGGCCACCCAGAAGTTCTCCCGGCTCGCTCCCGGCGTCACCCAGCACTTCAAGCTGTCCGTGCCGGTGGACAAGCTGAAACTCGGCGAGGACGGCGTGTACCCGCTGGGCGTCGGCCTCGCCGGCCGGACCTCGTCCCAGCCCTGGCAGCAGATGCTCGGCTTTGAGCGCACCCTGCTGCCGTACCAGTCCGAAGCCGCCGAGACCCGCACCAAGACCACCGTGCTGTGGCCGCTGATCTCCTCCAGCCATGTCACCGCGGAGACCGGCACCGGCGAGCAGCAGACGCCAATGTTCCGCAACGACGACCTCGCCAAGGAGATCGCCCCGGGCGGCCGCCTCAACCAGATGCTCTCCCTCGGCAAGAGCCTGGACGTCACCTGGGTCGTCGACCCGGACCTGCTCGCCTCGGTCAACGCCATGACCGGCAGCTACCTGATCAAGGGGCCGGACGGAAAAGCGGTCCCGGGCCGCGGCCAGAAGGCCGCCGCCCAGTGGCTGGACGACGTGGAGAAGGCCGTGGCCGGCTCCAAGGTGGTGGCCCTGCCGTTCGCCGATCCGGATCTGGCCTCGCTGGCCCACACCGGCAGGAATGTCACCGGGTCCATCAGCCACCTCAAGGACGCCACCGATGTGGCGGCCATGACGGTCGAGACGATCCTGCACACCAAGGCGGCCACCAACTTCGCCTGGCCTGCCGAGGGTGCCCTCGACCCGTCCGTGGTGGACGTCGCCACCTCGGCCGGCGCCGACACGATCATCGCCCGCAGCGACTCCTTCCCCGAGCACGGCGGCCTCTCCTACACCCCGACCGCGGCCCGGCCGATCGGCGGGGGGACCACGGCGGTGGTGGCCGACGCCCCGATGTCGACCGCCTTCAGCGGCGATATGACGCGCGCCGAGAACTCCACCCTCGCCATCCAGAACTTCCTGGCGCAGTCCCTGATGATCAACGCCCAGGACCCGGGCAAGCAGCGCAGCATCGTCGTCGCCCCGCAGCGGATGCCCACCGCCAGCCAGGCGCAGACCATGGCGGAGGCGGTACGGGCACTGCAGGACAGCGGCTGGTCGCAGGCACAGGATCTGACGGCCGCCGCCAAGGCAAGCCCGGACCCGCGAGCCACCACCCGCGTCCCCTCCTCGCGCGACTACCCGGCGTCGCTGCGACGGCATGAGCTGCCGCGGAGGGCCTTCGACGCCATCAAGCGGAAGCAGGACAAGCTGAACCGCTTCCAGGGGATCCTCGCCGACTCCTCGCGGGTGATCACTCCGTTCGGTCGGGCCATGGACCGCGAGATGTCCACCTCCTGGCGCGGCCGCACCAGCGAGGCGAGGCAGTTCCGGAAGGGCGTCTCGGACTATCTCGCGGTGCTGACCTCGGGCGTCGGGCTCATCCAGAAGTCGGAGACCAAGCTCTCCGGCCGCAGCGCCACCATCCCGGTCACCGTGCAGAACAACCTGCTGCAAGGCGTCGACCACCTCACACTCCGGCTGACCTCCACCAAGCCGACCCGCCTCAAGATCGGCGATGGCCCGTACGACGAGAAGCCGGTACTGGTCTCCAGCGGCCACAGCCAGTCCCTCAAGTTCACCACCAACGCCAACGCCAACGGCCCGGTGGAGGTGCTGGCGCAGCTCTACACGGACGACGGCCGCCCGTACGGGAAGCCCGTCAGCTTCACGGTGGACGTCAACGAGGTCACGCCGACGGTGATGCTCGTCATCGCGGGCGGCGTACTGCTGCTGGTGCTGGCCGGCTTCCGTATGTACACCCAGCGCAAGCGGGCGGCGGCCCGACGGGCGGCCACGGAGAACGCCGAGAGCCCCGAGACCGCCGACTCCCCCGACTCGACGGACGGCGCCGCGGCGGAGCGGGAGCCGGTGGCCGAGGGCGACGCCACGCCCGTGCAGCCGAGTGACGAGGCAGCGGACACCGCCCCGGAAAGCGCGGGGCCGTCCGGACCGGGTGAGAGAGTGGACCGTTGAGCGAAGCCATGGCCGCCGGGCCGGGACGATGAGGTGGGGTATCCATGAACGCGCCGTACGACGGTGACCGTCAGAGGGCAGGTGCCTCCCCGCCGGGTCCGCCACCCGGCACACCCGAGACCGGCCAGGTGCCCCCGCAGTCGACAGCCGACGGCCCCCACCACCCGCGGTCCCCCCACCCCGAGGACGGGCACGTCCAGGACCCGTACGCGCGTGACGCCCCGGATCCGTATCTGCAGGACGCCTATGCGCAGGACCCGTATCGCGCGCAGGACCTTGACGCTCAGGACCCGGTGGCCGAGGCGCTCTACGACCAGGCCGCGCACCCCCCGCCGCCCCCCGGCAGCCAGCCCGCGCCGCAGCCGCTCTACGCCCAGCCGCCCAGCACCCAGCAGCCCCCCGACCCGCGGATCTGGGCGCACACCCCGCCACCCGAGCCGGACGGCCCCACCCGCCACCTCCCGTACGGCGACGACGAGCGCACCACGCAGTTCGTCGGCGTGGACGACATGATGAGCCGGGACGGCGGACAGCAGCAGGGCGGGCAGGACGCCTTCGCCCATCTCTACCGCGACCAGCAGGTCGGCGGTGCGCGCCCGCCGGCGGAGCCCACGATGGCGCCGCCGGCCGCCCCCGCCGCGGCGGCGACCGCCCCGGCGCCCGCACAGCCCGCCACCTCCGGTGGCAAGGCCTCCGGCCTGCTGAAGTCGAGCGCGGTGATGGCGGCCGGCACCATCGTGTCCCGCGTCACCGGCTTCCTGCGCACCCTGATCATGGCCGCCGCCATCGGCGTCGGCACCCTCAACGACAGCTACCAGGTCGCCAACACCCTGCCGACGATGATCTACGTCCTGGTCGGCGGCGGCGCGCTCAACGCGGTCTTCGTACCGCAGTTGGTGCGGGCCATGAAGAACGACGACGACGGTGGCGAGGCGTACGCCAACCGGCTGCTCACCCTGGTCATGACGCTGATGGCGGCCGTGACCATCGTCTGCGTACTCGCCGCGCCGCTCTTCATCCGCATGATGGACAGCTCGGTCGCCTCCCATCCGGAGCGGATGGAGGTGGCCGTCGCCTTCGCCCGCTACTGCCTGCCGACCATGTTCTTCATGGGCATCCATGTGGTGCTCGGGCAGATCCTCAACGCCCGCGGCCGCTTCGGCGCGATGATGTGGACCCCGGTCCTCAACAACATCGTGGTCATCACCACCTTCGGCGCCTTCATCTGGGCCTTCGGCAGCTTCACCAGCTCCGGGGTGAGCGCCGACAACATCACCCCGGAAGGTGTGCGGCTCCTCGGCATCGGCACCCTGCTCGGCCTCACCGTGCAGGCGCTGGCGATGGTGCCGTATCTGCGGGAGACCGGATTCAACCTGCGGTTCCGCTTCGACTGGCGCGGCCACGGCCTGGGCAAGGCGGCCGGTCTCGCCAAGTGGACCTTCCTCTTCGTCCTCGCCAACCAGGCGGGCATGATCGTCGTCACCCAGCTCGCCACCTGGTCCGGCTCCGTCGCCGAGAAGCAGGGCTACACCGGCACCGGTATCACCGCCTTCAACTTCGCCCTGCTGCTGTGGCAGATGCCGCAGGCCATCATCACGGTCTCGGTGATGACCGCGGTGCTGCCCCGGATCTCCCGCGCCGCCCACGACGGCGACACCGCAGCCGTCCGCGACGACATCTCCTACGGGCTGCGCACCTCGGCCGTCGCCATCGTGCCCGCCGCCTTCGCCTTCCTCGCCCTCGGCGTCCCCATCACCGTGCTGCTGTACGCGGGCTCCGGCGCGGAGGGCGCCCGCAACATCGGCTACGTCCTGATGGCCTTCGGCCTGGGCCTCATCCCGTACTCGGTGCAGTACGTGGTGCTGCGCGGCTTCTACGCCTTCGAGGACACCCGCACGCCCTTCTACAACACGGTCATCGTGGCCGGCACCAACGCGGCGGGCTCCGCGATCTGCTTCCTGGTACTGCCCGCCCGCTGGGCCGTGGTCGGCATGGGCGCCTCGTACGGGCTGGCGTACCTGGTGGGTGTCGGCGTCGCCTGGGGGCGGTTGCAGCGGCGCCTCGGCGACCTGGACGGCCCGCATGTGCTGCGCACCTACTCCCGGCTCATCGGCGCCTCGCTGCCAGCCGCGATTGTCGGCGGTGGTGTGGGGTACGCGCTGTTGAAGGTCCTGGGCAACGGCGCCCTCGGCGGTCTGGCCGCACTGGTCTTCGGCGGTGCCGCACTGCTGGTCGTCTTCTATGTGGCCGCCCGCAGGATGCGGATCCAGGAACTGAACGCGCTGGTCGGTATGGTCCGCAGCAAGCTCGGGCGCTGATCTACAGCCGGCAGGGAAACCCCGCACAACCATCGCGGCCCGCCACGTGTCGTGCAGAGCGGTGGACTTTGGGCACAATTGGCTTTGGCCTCGTATGGAGTGCGATGAATGGGGAGGCAGGAACGACGGTGGCGGAACGGAGCACGGCTGCCGTCGACGTGGCAGACACCAGCGGTGAGGAATCGCTGACCGCGGAAGCGGGCGGGGCCACGGCCGACGGGGTGGACCAGACCCGGGACCAGAGCACTGCGGACGCGAGAACCACGGAGGTGGAGCACACGGCCGCAGCCTCTTCAGCCGCTGCCCCGGACTCCGATTCAGCCACCGGTGACGACGCTCCCGCCGGGGAGCCCGCCTCCAGCGCCGTATCCGCCTCACCCGTCAACGGCGCCGGCGCCAGAGCCGCCTCCGCGGCCACCCGGACCCCGCCGGAGCTGCACAGCGGCCATAAGCTCGCCGGGCGCTACCGGCTGGAGGAGTGCATCACCCGCCTCGACGGCTTCAGCAGTTGGCGCGCCGTCGACGAAAAGCTCCGCCGCGCCGTCGGCGTCCATCTGCTGGCGGCCGACCACCCGCGCGCCCGCTCTGTCCTGGCCGCCGCCCGCGCCTCGGCGCTCCTGGGCGACCTGCGCTTCGTACAGGTACTGGACGCGGTCGAGGAGAACAACCTCGTCTATGTCGTCCATGAGTGGCTGCCGGACGCGGTCGAACTGACCGCACTGCTCGCCGCCGGGCCGCTCGAAGTGCATGACGCGTACCAGATGGTCACCCAGCTCTCCCAGGCGATGGCGGCCGCGCACCGCGAAGGGCTGGCGCACCTCCAGCTCACACCGAGCGCGGTACTGCGGACCTCCACCGGCCAGTGGCGCATCCGCGGCCTCGCCGTCAGCGCGGCCCTGCGCGGCATCACCTCCGACGCACCGCAGCGCACGGACACCGAGGCCATCGGCGCCCTCCTCTACGCCACCCTGACCCAGCGCTGGCCCTACGAGGACGACGCGTACGGGCTCTCCGGTCTGCCCAAGGACGTCGGGCTGATCGCCCCCGACCAGGTCCGTGCCGGAGTCCACCGCGGACTGTCCGAGTTGGCCATGCGGGCTCTGGTCAACGACGGTGCCACCGCCTCCCGCCAGGATCCGCCGTGCACCACCCCGGACGACCTGGTGAAGGCCATCGCGGAGATGCCGCGCATCCGGCCCGCGGAGCCCACCTTCACCGCACCGCCCGAGTACCAGCGCACCACCTACCAGCAGGGCAACTACGGTCGGCCGGGCGCCAACGCCCCGGTCGTCCCTCCGGTGGTTCCGCCTCCGGCCCCGCTGCAGGGCCGTACCGGCCGGATCCTGAAGTGGGGGGTGTCGGCGCTGCTGATCGCCGCACTCGGCCTGGGGAGCTGGCAGTTGGCGACGGCGTTGATGGACCGCGGCAAGAAGCCCGGCGACACCGGCACCTCGCAGACCGAGAACGGCAGCGACAAGAACCGTCCCGGAGCCGGCAAGCAACTGAAGATCGCCTCGGCCAAGGAATTCGCACCCAACGGGCCGGGCGTCCAGGAGGACCAGGTGCCGCTGGCCATCGACGGCAAGTCGGAAACCGCCTGGGTGACGCCGCACTACAAGGGCTTCCCGAACTTCGGCAACCTGCCCAGCCGCAAGGAGGGCAGCGGCATCATCGTCGATCTGGGCAAGGTGCAGGACCTCTCCGGCGTCGATGTCTTCCTCTACCGCGGCGGCCAGAAGGTGGAGGTGCTGGCCGCGGGTGAGAGCGCTTCGGCCCCGGCGGCGCTCAGCGACTTCCCGCACCGGCTGACTCCGCTCTCCACCGCCGGGCAGCAGCTCCACAAGGACCTCGACAAGCCGGTACGGACTCGCTATGTCCTGGTGCACATCTCCTCGCTGCCGCCGGACACCACCTCCGGCTGGTACCGCGGTGGGATCTCCGAACTGAAGTTTCGCGGCACGCCCTCCTGATAACGCCCGACCGAAGCCCCTGGAGTCCGGACTCCAGGGGCTTCGGTCGGGCCTGGGAGGCACCGGTCGGCGGGCTCCCAGGGGGGTGATCGCGCTGTTTACAGGGTGGGGGGCCGCCTATAGTCTGATCGGCCCGAAGAGGCGTAGGGGGCACGGTGGGCGCGGAGGAGACCACAGGAGGTTCCGACCAGGATCTCCTCTCCCGCCACGTCGACGGCGATCCTGACGCCTTCGGTGAGCTTGTCAGACGCCACCGTGACCGGCTCTGGGCGGTGGCCCTGCGAACGCTGGGGGACCGCGAAGAGGCCGCTGACGCCGTCCAGGACGCTCTGGTCTCCGCCTACCGTGCGGCCCACACCTTCCGCGGCCAGTCCGCCGTGACCACCTGGCTCCATCGGATCACCGTCAACGCCTGCCTCGACCGGGCCCGCAAGGCCGCCTCCCGACGGACGTCCCCCGTCGAGGACACCGAGCGGCTGGAGCAGCTCCTGGAGCCGCACGAGGCCGCCTCAGCGCCGGCCGAACGCGGCGATCTGCACCGCCAACTCATCGACGCCTTGGGGACGTTGCCGCCGGAGCAGAGTGCCGCGCTCGTCCTCGTCGATATGCAGGGCTATCCGGTGGCCGAGGCAGCGCAGATCCTCGACGTAGCGCCGGGGACGGTGAAGAGCCGTTGCGCCCGTGGGCGGGCGAGGCTCCTGCCGCTTGTCTCCCATCTCCGTGCCGACAGCACCGAGGCTCCGGATTCCGTCGGCGGCCCAGGGCGGGAAAGCCGGAAGCCCGAAGCTGAATCCCCAACAGTCAAGGAGGGAAGGAACCAGAGGCGCAAAGCATCCGTCCCACCCGCAGAGACTCCCGGAGGTCGGCCTTCGGGCGTGGAACCGATCGATCCAGCAGCCGTGAAGGGCGGAGGTGGGCGCGCATGACAGCCACGACCGACACGGCCGGGCACCCCGAGATGGACGAGATCTCCGATCTCACCGAGGGCATACTCACCTCCACCCGCGCCGAAGAGGTGGAGCAGCATCTGGACGACTGCGCGGAGTGCGCCGAGGTTCATGCCTCGTTGCTTGCCATCCAGGGACTGCTGGGCAGTCTGCCGGATCCAGGTCCGATGCCGGAGGATGTCGCTGCCCGAATCGACGCCGCACTCGCCGACGAGACCAGCCGCGAGGCGGGCGACGTTTCACGTGAAACGGCTCGCGTTTCACGTGAAACACAAAGCCCTTCGATAACCACCGCCGGGTCTGGTGGGGTCGGCTCGTCCTCGGCACCCGATCGACCGGCGGGACATCCCAGGGCAGCGACCGGCCCCGGACGAAGCCGCCGGTATCGCCGTCGTAGGACGATCGCCCTCAGCGCGGTCTTCACCGCCGCCGCCATCGGTCTCGGCGGCCTGCTGCTCCAGTCCCTCGACGGTGACTCCCCGGGCCCGGCCGATGCCTCCGCGCGTCACTCCGCTTCAACGGCTGGCAGCTTCTCCAAGGATGGGCTGGAGGGCCGCGTCAGCACCTTGCTGAGCGAGAACGCCCCGCGGACCGAGTCCGGCTCCGCGGCCCCGAAGCCGTCCCTGATGCAGTCCGGCAAGGACACCCCGTCGGGCAACCACCAACTGCGCGAGACAGACGGCGCCGACACCGCGGTCCGGATACCGGCCTGCATCGCGCGCGGCATCGGCCGCAGCGAGTCCCCCCTCGCCGCCGAACAAGGCGTGTACGAGGGCTCCGACGCCTATCTTGTGGTCCTGCCACATGCGACGGACAACACCCAGGTCTCGGCCTATGTCGTCGACGCCGCCTGTGTGCACGAGCGGCCCGCCCCTCCCGGTACGGTTCTGCTGGCGCGGAGCTACCCCCGCCACTGAGGACTGCGCCCTCACCTTGCCCGATCCTCGTCCCGCTCAATGTCGTGCCCGCGTGGGCTCGGACACGTCGGGAATGCGGGCCCCGTAGGATCCGTTGGGTGGGGTGAGAGTCCGAAGACCGCTCCCTTGCAGCAGTACGCAGCAGCCGCCAGAGACGAGGAATCAAGCCGTGACCGACGTCCGAAACGTGATCATCATCGGCTCCGGGCCCGCCGGCTACACGGCGGCGCTCTACACCGCGCGCGCGTCGCTCAAGCCGCTGGTGTTCGAGGGCGCCGTCACTGCCGGCGGTGCGCTCATGAACACCACCGATGTGGAGAACTTCCCCGGCTTCCAGGACGGCATCATGGGCCCGGAGCTCATGGACAACATGCGCGCCCAGGCCGAGCGCTTCGGGGCGGAGCTGATCCCGGACGACATCGTCTCGGTCGACCTCAGCGGCGAGATCAAGAAGGTCACCGACACAGCAGGCACGGTCCATGAGGCCAAGACGGTCATCGTCACCACTGGCTCCCAGCACCGGAAGCTGGGGCTGCCCAACGAGGACAAGCTCTCCGGCCGCGGTGTCTCCTGGTGCGCCACGTGTGACGGGTTCTTCTTCAAGGACCAGGACATCGCGGTGATCGGCGGCGGCGACACCGCGATGGAGGAGGCCACGTTCCTCTCCCGGTTCGCCAAGTCCGTGACGGTCGTGCACCGCCGTGACTCGCTGCGTGCCTCCAAGGCCATGCAGGAGCGGGCCTTCGCCGACCCGAAGATCAAGTTCGTCTGGGACAGCGAGGTCGCCGAGATCCAGGGCGACCAGAAGCTGTCCGGTCTGGTGCTGCGCAATCTGAAGACCGGCGCCACCGAGTTGCTTCCGGTGACCGGGCTCTTCATCGCCATCGGCCACGACCCGCGGACCGAACTCTTCAAGGGTCAGCTCGACCTGGACGACGAGGGCTATCTGAAGGTCGAAGCCCCGTCGACCAAGACCAACCTCACCGGTGTCTTCGCCGCCGGCGATGTGGTCGACCACACCTACCGCCAGGCGATCAGCGCGGCCGGCACCGGCTGCTCTGCGGCGCTCGACGCGGAGCGCTTCCTCGCCGCGCTCGCCGACAGCGACACCGCGGCCGCAGCCGCGACCGCCTGACCACCCACCCCATCCCCCAAGCAGTAACGAGTGAAGGAGCCCGCCGTGGCCGGCACCCTGAAGAATGTGACCGACGATTCGTTCGAGCAGGACGTACTGAAGAGCGACAAGCCTGTTCTGGTGGACTTCTGGGCCGCCTGGTGCGGCCCGTGCCGTCAGATCGCCCCCTCTCTGGAGGCGATTGCGGCGGAGTACGGCGACAAGCTGGAGGTCGTCAAGCTCAACATCGACGAGAACCCGGCGATCGCCGCCAAGTACGGGGTCATGTCCATCCCGACCCTGAATGTCTACCAGGCCGGCGAGGTCGCCAAGACCATCGTCGGTGCGAAGCCGAAGGCCGCCATTGTGCGCGACCTTGAGGACTTCATCGCTGAGTGAACGGCCGAGCCGCCGTTCTTGGAAGACCGCTGTTTCACGTGAAACGCGCTGTTTCACGTGAAACACCAACGGGCCGACCCTCACCAGGGTCGGCCCGTTGGTCGTTTCCTGTGACGCCAGTTCCTAAAGAGGACGCAGTGCGGGTTCCTTCTGGACCGCTCCAAGGAGCCGGTCGATGGCCAGCTCCACGTCCTCCTTCCAGGAGAGCGTGGTCCGCAGCTCCAAGCGAAGCCGGGGATAAGCAGGGTGTGGCCGTACGGTCTTGAAGCCGACGGCCAGTAGGTGGTCGGCGGGGAGCAGGCAGGCGGGCTCCTTCCACCGGGCGTCACCGAAGGCTTCGATGGCTTTGAAGCCGCGCCGTAGCAGGTCCTTGGCAACCGTCTGCACCATCACCCGCCCCAGCCCCTGCCCCTGGTACCCGGGCATGGTCCAGGCCGTCATCAGTTGGACCGCGTCCGGGGAGACCGGACTGGTGGGGAAGGCCATGGAGCGCGGCACATAGGCCGGGGGCGCGTAGACGACAAAGCCGACCGGTACATCGTCCACATAGACCACGCGGCCGCAGGATCCCCAGTCCAGGAGGACGGCGGAGATCCAGGCCTCCTTCTCGAACTGCGGTGTCCCCGCCCTGATCGCAGCCTCACCACTGACGGGGTCAAGCTCCCAGAAGACACACTCACGGCACCGCTTGGGGAGGTCCGGAAGGTTGTCCAAGGTGAGCGGTACGAGCCGACGCCCCATGAAGGCAGATCCCTCACTTCCCATGCGCCTTGTCTGCTCGCATCGTATCCACGATGGGAATCCATCAGTACCGCGTGAAAGCAAAGAGCGGGCCGTGATCCGGTACGCAACCGGACAACGTCCCGCTCATGCCTTGCTGCTGCCAGCTTCCGCTAAGGGCCGACGGAAGGTCAGGCCTTGTCCTCGCTGTCCTCGCCGCCGCCCTTCTGAAGCACCGGGCCCTCGCCAGGAGCGAGAGTGCCCAGGATGCGTTCCAGGTCGTCCATGGAGGCGAACTCGACGACGATCTTGCCCTTCTTCTGCCCCAGGTCCACCTTGACCCGAGTCTCGAAGCGGTCCGAGAGCCGAGTGGCAAGGCCGCTGAGAGCCGGCGAGACACGGCCCCCGGCCCGCGGGCGCTTGGTGCGGGAGGCGTTCTGCGGACGCGAGCCCATGAGGTTGACGATCTCCTCCACGGAACGCACCGAGAGGCCCTCAGCGACGATCCGGTGGGCCAGCCGTGCCTGCTCCTCCGGGTCCTCCACAGCGAGCAGCGCCCGAGCGTGGCCCGCGGAGAGGACGCCCGCGGCAACCCTGCTCTGCACCTTGGAGGAGAGCTTCAGCAGCCGCAGCGTATTGGTGACCTGGGGGCGGGAACGCCCGATACGGTCGGCCAACTGGTCGTGGGTGCAGTTGAAGTCCTGGAGGAGCTGGTCGTAGGCGGCCGCCTCTTCCAGCGGGTTCAGCTGGGCCCGGTGGAGGTTCTCCAGCAAGGCGTCCAGGAGGAGCTTCTCGTCCTCTGTGGCTCGCACGATGGCGGGGATGCTCTCCAGGCCGGCCTCACGGCAGGCACGGAAGCGCCGCTCACCCATGATGAGCTCATAGCTCCCAGGGCCGGCCTGCCGCACCACGACAGGCTGGAGGAGGCCAACTTCCTTGATGGAGGTGACGAGTTCGGCGAGGGCGTCCTCGTCGAAGACCTCACGCGGCTGGCGCGGGTTGCGTGAGATGGCGTTCAAGGGGACTTCGGCGAAGTAGGCCCCGGCAGGTGTCGGAAGTGCCTCCTCCTGGGTATGCCCTCCCGTCCTCGCTCCTGCTTCCCCGACGCCCTTGCCCGACTCGGCCGGTGTCGTGGCCTCCGGGGAGACGGTGCTCTTGGGGAGGGTGGCGACCTTGGCCGCCGCGATACCGCGGTCGTTGGAGCGGGCGGGCGACGAGACACCGGCGGCCGATGTGCTGTTCCCGGCCGAGGAATGCGTCGCCTTCTCGGGACTGGGTGCCGGAGGAATGAGAGCACCGAGGCCGCGCCCCAGTCCTCGCCGTCGTTCGCTCACTGGATCCCCTCCGCCAAGTTCTGCTGGTCGCTGCCCGCACCGGGATGTGCGTGCTGCGCGTAGTACATTGCCGATCCCCGCAACGCGATCTCGCGCGCCGCCTCCAGGTAGGACAGTGCACCGCTCGATCCAGGATCGTAGGTCAGCACTGTCTGGCCGTAACTCGGGGCCTCGGAGATCCGCACAGAGCGCGGGATGCTCGTGCGGAGGACCTCCTCACCGAAGTGGTTCCGCACCTCGTCCGCCACCTGGGAGGCGAGGCGGGTCCGGCCGTCGTACATGGTGAGCAGGATCGTGGAGATATGCAGATGCGGGTTGAGGTGTCCGCGCACCAGGTCCACGTTGCGCAGGAGTTGGCCCAGTCCCTCCAGGGCGTAGTACTCGCACTGAATGGGGATCAGGACCTCGGCTCCGGCAACCAGGGCATTGACCGTCAACAGGCCCAGGGATGGTGGGCAGTCGATGAGGACGTAGTCCAAGGGCTGTTCGTAGGACTGGATCGCGCGCTGGAGTCGGCTCTCGCGTGCGACCAGTGACACCAACTCAATCTCCGCACCGGCGAGATCGATGGTGGCCGGAGCGCAGAAGAGTCCCTCGACATCCGGGACGGGTTGCACCACATCCGAGAGGGGCTTGCTCTCCACCAACACGTCGTAGATGGAGGGGACTTCGGCGTGATGGTCGATGCCCAGCGCGGTGGAAGCGTTGCCCTGGGGGTCGAGGTCGACGACGAGCACCCGCCCGCCATGGAGGGCCAGTGAGGCCGCAAGATTGACCGTGGTCGTGGTCTTACCGACCCCGCCCTTCTGATTGGCCACCACCATGACGCGGGTCTGCTCCGGTCGTGGCAAGCCTTCGCCGGCCCGGCCCAGAGCATCCACCGCAAGTTGGGCAGCGCGACCGATGGGGGTGTCGTCCATGGGTGCGGGTGTTTCACGTGAAACACCGTCTGTTTCACGTGAAACGCCGCTTCCCAAGGACTCGGTACGGGGACCGGGGACCGGATCGGTCATCGGTCCCGCGATGTTGGCGTCGGACCGCAAGGATTCACTCTCCTCGACTTCAGGCTCGCAATAGACAGAGCCTCCCATGCCTTTGGGGCGGCGAACCAGCGAGGCCCGCTCTTCTGTGGAAAAGTCCACCTCTGTGGACAACTCCGCGCCTCCTTTGGATGACCCAAGAGATCCGATGTTCTTGCGGTCCCGGGACTCGGCCGCAGCGCGGGCGCGACTGATGATGCCATTCAGCAGTGAGCGACGTTTCACGTGAAACACGATGCCGAGCGGCGCATCGCGCACCCCGTCGACACTCCGGGAGACAGGGCCACAGCACCCTTGGGTAGGTAGAACGCGGCTAGAACTCAGCGACGTCGGCGCGTGCGTCCCGTCCGGGCTGCCTTGGCTCGCTTGGCGGCGAAGCGGACTCCACCCGGGCTCTCGCCGACCTCCACCCGCACCACGGTGGACAGGGGATCGACCACGCCCTCCCCGACATGCAGTACCGAGGTCTCCACCGCACCGAGCTTGGCGAGTGCGGCGCTGGCGGCCTTCACCTCATCGGCCGCGGTGTCTCCCTTGAGCGCAAGCATCTCGCCGTACGGCCGGAGCAGCGGTACGCCCCAGGAGGCCAGGCGGTCGAGCGGGGCCACTGCGCGGGCCGTCACCACATGGACCGGGGTGAGTTTGCCTAGGACCTCCTCGGCACGGCCGCGGACCACGGTCACATGGTCTAGCCCCAGCAGCTCGACGACTTCATTGAGGAAGTTGGTACGGCGCAGCAGCGGCTCAAGGAGGGTGATCTTCAGGTCCGGGCGGACCAGAGCGAGCGGGATGCCCGGGAGCCCCGCACCGGACCCCACATCGCAGACGGTGACCGCTTCCGGGACCACTTCGGAGAGCACCGCGCAGTTCAGCAGATGCCGTTCCCAGAGCCGGGGCACCTCGCGCGGCCCGATGAGCCCGCGCCGTACTCCCGCGTCGGCGAGGAGTTCCCCGTAGCTAACCACGTCGTCAAAACGCTCACCGAACACCGCTCGGGCTTGCTCGGGCGCTGGGGGGAGCTCCGCTGCCTCCGTCACGGGGACCGTCCTTCCGTACCGCTTGAATAGTCAGGCTGACAAAGACCGGCCCCGTCTGCGAACAGACGGGGCCGGAAGCTGAGGGTCCCGCCGACCGCGACCGGACCCGGGGGTGCCGTCAGGCAGGAAGGACGACCACGAAGCGCTGCGGCTCCTCGCCCTCGGACTCGCTGCGCAGCCCGGCGGCCTTGACGGCGTCGTGCACCACCTTGCGTTCGAAGGGCGTCATGGGCTTGAGCTTGACCGGCTCGCCGCTGCTCTTGGCCTCGGAGGCGGCCTCGGCGCCGATCTCGGAGAGCTCCGCACGCTTGTTGGCGCGGAAGCCGGCCACGTCCAGCATCAGACGGCTGCGGTCGCCGGTCTCGCGGTGCACGGCGAGCCGGGTCAGCTCCTGGAGCGCCTCCAGCACCTCGCCGTCCCGGCCGACCAGCTTCTTCAGATCGCGGCCGTCGCCGTCGCTGACGATGGAGACCGCGGCCCGGTCGGCCTCGACGTCCATATCGATATCGCCGTCGAGATCGGCGATATCCAGCAGGCCCTCAAGGTAGTCCGCGGCAATCTCGCCCTCCTGCTCAAGGCGTGTGAGGGTGTCGCCGGCCTCGGCAGGGGGCGCGGTGATGCCTTCCTTCACTGGATGGACTCCTTCTACTTCTTGGACGGGTGCTTGGGCCGCTGCGGGCCGCCCTTGCGCGGTCCGGACTTGGCTTGGCGGGCGTTACCAGATGCGGGGGTGGACTTGCCACCGGACTTGTCCTCGCTCTTACCGGACTGGGTGTCGTCGCCCCCGTCCTTCTTCAGCGAGGGCTGTGCCGCGGACTGGCCGGCCCTGGAGCGCCCCTGGCTCTGGTTGGCCTTGGGGTTGGCCTGCGCGCCGGTGTGGTGCCGCTGGGACTTGCTCTGGCGCTTGGGCTGCTGGCGCTTGGGAGTACCGGCAGTCGTGGTGGTGTCTTCCTCGCCGTCGGCGGTCACCACCGCGGTGGCGTTCTCGCTGAGGACGACAGACCCGTCCGCCTGGGCGGCGAGACCGGACTTGCTCAGGCCGTTGATGAACTTTCGCTCGTACTCGTTGCGCTCGCGGCCCTTGGCGACGATGGCCTTGACGATGGCCTTCTCGCGTCGGTTACGGGTCTTGCGGTGGTGCGTGACGTGCTTGTACAGGCGCTCAAGGTAGGCGGCCTGGGCCTTGCTCCCGGGCGTCGGGTTGTTGTGGATCACGTACATCTGCTGGCCCATGGTCCACACGTTGGTGGTCAGCCAGTAGACGAGGACGCCGACGGGGAAGTTGATGCCGAAGACGGCGAAGATCACCGGGAAGACGTACATCAGCATCTTCTGCTGCTGCATGAAGGGCGTCTTCACCGTGGTGTCGACGTTCTTCATCATCAACTGGCGCTGCGTGTAGAACTGCGAGAACGACATCAGGAGGATCATGATCGCGGTCACGACCCGGACGTCGGTCAGCGAGGCGCCGAGCGCCGCGACCTTGTCCTGGCTGTCCATGAACTTCGCGGCGAGCGGGGCGCCGAAGATATGTGCCTTCTGGGCGCTCTGCAGCAGCGGCTGGTCGATGACGCCGATGGTCTTGCCGTTGGCGATGCCGCTGAGCACGTGGTACAGCGCGAAGAAGAAGGGCGACTGCGCCAGGATGGGAAGGCACGAGGAGAGCGGGTTGGTACCCGACTCCTTGTACAGCTTCATCATCTCTTCGGACTGGCGCTGCTTGTCGTTCTTGTAGCGCTCCTGGATCTTCTTCATCTCGGGCTGCAGCGTCTGCATCGCCCGGGTCGCCTTGATCTGCTTCACGAAGAGCGGGACCAGGCAGATACGGATCAGCACCACCAGAGACACGATGGACAGGCCCCAGGCCCAGCCCGTGTTAGGGCCGAAGATCGCCCCGAACAGCGTGTGGAACTGCACGATCACCCATGACACGGGTGTCGTGATGAAGCTGAAGAGGCTGGCAATCGTGTCCACTAATCAGGCTCCTTGAGCATGGGACGGGGTCTCGGCGACCGGGCTCTTGGTCTCGGCGGGGTTGTCCCCGGAGGGCTCGCCGGTGGCGGAGGGCCCGCCCTTGCGTTCGCGCCAGGCATTGCGCAGCAGCTCGTGCCAGCGCGGTCGCTTGCGCTCCGGAACATGGTCCACACCGCCGAGCGACCACGGATTGCACCGCAGCAGACGCCAGGCGGTGAGCGCCGTGCCCTTGATCGCACCATGCCGGTCGATGGCCAGGTAGCCGTAGCGAGAGCACGACGGGTAGTACTTGCACACCGGCCCGAGCAGTGGGCTGATGGTCCACTGGTACAGCTTGATCAAGGCCAGCAACGGGTACTTCATCGCGCGCCCCCTCCCAGCAGCCGTGTGAGTGCGGCGTCCAGGTCTCGGGCCAGCTTTTCGGAATCGGCACAGCCCGCATCGGGCAGGGCTCGTACGACTACCAGGCTACCGGGCGGCAGAAGTGGCAATCGGTCTCGTATGAGGTGGCGGAGTCGGCGCTTCACGGTGTTCCGCACGACTGCGTTTCCCACGGCTTTGCTCACGACGAAACCCGCACGCGACGGGGGAGCGTTCTCCCCCGGGGCGTGCGGGTCCGTTGCACCGCTACGTAGGTGGACGACGAGAAGCGGGCGTCCGGCCCTGCGTCCTCGGCGAACCGCGGCGGCGAAGTCCTCGCGCCGCCTCAGCCGATGCTCGGTAGGCAGCACTCCGTCATGACCTGGGTGTTCAGGCGGACAGGCGGGCGCGACCCTTGCTGCGGCGGGACGCGAGGATCGCGCGGCCGGCACGGGTGCGCATCCGCAGCCGGAAGCCGTGGGTCTTCGCGCGACGACGGTTGTTCGGCTGGAAGGTGCGCTTGCTCACTCGGGGGCTCCAGTAATGATTCGAAGGATGGCGGGTGCCGCCTGGCTGTCACCGTGCGCCCACGAGTAGCTCGCTTACGCCCGAGTGCACCGCTTCGCGACCACTCAGCGTGATCTTTGCCCATCGGAGGCAGGCGGCAGCAGCCATCGACAACTCGACCTCGCCACGGTACGTGGGGCTACGCCATCCGGTCAAACCAAGGTTCCGCGCCCCTGTTGACAAGGTCCGGAGGGGACCCGGCAGGGCCACGGCTGCACGGTCCGCCAGCGCATACGGGAGACTATGCACAGGCTGTGGACAACAACTTGAACCCTGGCCGTCGGGCTGACTACCGTGGCCGGACTCTGGATTCTTCCTCCCGCCCCGCGACGGTCCGTGCCCTTTCCGTCGCGCGCCCCGGCCGAGTTCCGCCGAACTCTGCTCGTTCCTGCCTGACGAATGCCGACCATCCCAAGAACCCCACGTTCGCGGGACCTGTGAGAGAGCGTGCCCTGTGGCTGACGTACCCGCCGATCTTGCCGCAGTGTGGCCCCGGGTTCTGGAACAGCTACTGGACGACGGGCGCGGGCAGGGCGTCGAGGCGAAGGACGAGCACTGGATCCGCCGCTGCCAGCCGCTGGCGCTGGTCGCCGACACGGCGCTGCTCGCGGTCCCGAACGAGTTCGCCAAAGGCGTGTTGGAGGGGCGGCTGGCGCCGGTGGTCAGCGAGACGCTGAGCCGCGAGTGCGGCCGGCCGATCCGGATCGCCATCACCGTGGACGACTCGGCGGACGAGCCCGGACCGGAGCCCGCGCCCGAGCCCGGCGGACACCGCGACACTTACGACCGCGACCCGTACGAGGGGACGCGCGAGCCCTATGAGGGCGGCGGGTACGGCCGGCGTGCGGGCGAGGACCAGGCGCCCCAGCATCCGCTTCCGTCCGACCGACCGGACCGACCGGTCCGTCCCGAACTCGCGGAGCGCGGCGACCAGTTGCCGGCGGCCCGGCCCGCCTATCCCGAGTTCTCCGGGTACTCCGAGAACTCGTACCCGGACTACCCGGAGTTCCCGCAGCAGTCCGGGGAGCACGGGCAGGCCGGGCAGCATGGGGGAGGGCCTGCCGGCGGGGTGCCCTATCAGCGGCCCGAGCCCGGGGCCTGGCCGCGGTCGGGGGCCGGTCAGGACGAGTACAACTGGCAGCAGCCGCGGCTCAGCTTCCCGGACCGCGATCCGTACGCCTCGCCGCAGCAGCCCCGCCACGACTACCGCCCGCCCGGCGCCGAGCGCCCCGGCTACGACTCCGACCGCCCCACCCCCGGCCGCCCCGCCTACGACCAGGACCGCGGCTACGACCAGGACCGCCCGCAGCGCACCGAGTACGAGCCCCAACGCGGTGACTACGACCAGCGCCCGGAGTACGAGGCCCAGCGGTCCGAGTACGAGCCGCGGGAGGCGCGGGGGGAGTACGAGCCGCCGCGTGCTGACTACGAGGGCCGCGGTGAGTACGAGGGGCGGGGGGAGCGGCGGGAGCCGGTGCCCGGGGGGATGCGTTCGGGGCCCGGTGGTCCGGGTGGGGGCGGGATGCCGCCCGGCCGGCCGGGGCATGGCGCACACGGCGCACACGGCGGGCACGGAGTGCACAGCGGCGGCCCGGTGTCGGCGCCGCTGCCCGCGCCGAGCGGAGCGCCGGGCCCGCTGGCGGCGCAGCCCGCACCGGCTACCGGGCCGGGCGAGCCGACAGCCCGCCTCAACCCGAAGTACCTCTTCGACACCTTTGTGATCGGCGCCTCCAACCGCTTCGCGCACGCGGCCGCGGTCGCCGTCGCCGAGGCCCCGGCCAAGGCGTACAACCCGCTCTTCATCTACGGGGAGTCCGGACTCGGCAAGACGCACCTGCTGCACGCCATCGGGCACTACGCGCGCAGCCTCTACCCGGGGACGCGGGTGCGGTATGTCAGCTCGGAGGAGTTCACCAACGAGTTCATCAACTCGATCCGGGACGGCAAGGGCGACAGCTTCCGCAAGCGGTACCGGGAGATGGACATCCTGCTGGTGGACGACATCCAGTTCCTCGCGGACAAGGAGTCGACGCAGGAGGAGTTCTTCCACACCTTCAACACCCTGCACAACGCGAACAAGCAGATCGTGCTCTCCTCGGACCGGCCGCCCAAGCAGTTGGTGACGCTGGAGGACCGGCTGCGAAACCGTTTCGAGTGGGGCCTGATCACCGATGTGCAGCCCCCCGAGCTGGAGACCCGGATCGCGATCCTCCGGAAGAAGGCGGTCCAGGAGCAGCTCAACGCCCCGCCGGAGGTACTGGAGTTCATCGCCTCGCGGATCTCGCGGAACATCCGGGAGCTGGAGGGCGCGCTGATCCGGGTGACGGCGTTCGCCTCGCTCAACCGGCAGCCGGTGGACCTGGGCCTCACCGAGATCGTCCTCAAGGATCTGATCCCGGGTGGCGAGAACGCGGCGCCGGAGATCACCGCCACCGCCATCATGGCGTCCACCGCGGACTACTTCGGGCTCACGGTGGACGATCTGTGCGGCTCCTCGCGCAGCCGGGTGCTGGTGACGGCCCGCCAGATCGCCATGTATCTGTGCCGGGAGCTGACCGATCTGTCGCTGCCCAAGATCGGGGCGCAGTTCGGCGGCCGCGACCACACCACGGTGATGCACGCGGACCGCAAGATCCGGGCGCTGATGGCGGAGCGGCGCTCCATCTACAACCAGGTCACCGAGCTGACCAACCGCATCAAGAACGGCTGACAGGGCCTTCGTCCGGCCGCACGTCCGACCGCGGCCCCGGCCTTCGTCTCGCGCCTCTCCTACGGGCGCCCGGTGACCTCAACACCGGGCGCCCGTAGGCGTTTTGGGGACCGCGCTGCCTGACCGGCGCCCTTCCGGGACCCCGACCGGCGGCCTCCCGGCACTCTGGCCAACGCCCCGACCGGCACCCCAACTGGCGCCCCGCGCAAGCGAATCCGCTCCCGGCACGAGGGCGTCGGCAGTCCTCCGGTGTTCGATTTCCGTCGAGGTTACGGGTGTTCTCCACAGATTCGCCGACTTTCTCGCGTCCACACCCTGGGGAGAGGAAAGTTGTCCAGATGGTGTCCACAGGCAGAGGTGGCTGAGGGATGATCTCCCAGGTGGGCAGGTTGTGGATTCGTGGATAACGGTCTTCCACAGACTGTGGACAACGGATTCGTCCACAGGCCGCTTCGAGAGTTGTCCACCGGCAACCCACAGGCTGAGGCCACTTGTCCCCAGCTTTCCCCAGCTTCTCCACACCCCTGTCCACTGTTCGGCAACACAACGCGCCCGCTCACCGGCCCGAGTGAAAGCCGTCACACCGGAGGTCGGGACAGGCCTGTGGGCAACCCGGAAAAATCTGGGGACGAGGCTGGGGACAAGTGGGCCGTCCCTGTGCATGGGGTGTGCAGAACTTTCCGTCGTCCACAGTCCGGCCGAGTTGTCCACCGGCTCCGCCCACAGGACCGGTGGATAAAAAACCGCCTCTGACCTGGGAAAACGACGTTATCCACGGTATCCACAGGCCCTACTACTACTGCCACACAGTTAGACCAGGGATTCCGTTTCGAAGTGGGGGCTGTGCACAACTCTCGCTTCGGCGGTCAGGCCGGGCCGGTCGCGACTTGACCGGGAGCGGCAACGACTGTCAGTGCGGTGCGTCAGACTGGTCCCCGGTGTCCTTCCCGTCCCGGGAGCCGGTGACACCGGGCCAGACGACGAATGACGAGCAGGGCGAGAGCGCCGGCAACAGCAGGAGGCGGCTTACGTGAAGATCCGGGTGGAACGCGACGTACTCGCGGAGGCGGTTGCCTGGGCGGCGCGCAGCCTGCCGGCCCGTCCTCCGGCGCCGGTCCTCGCAGGGCTGCTGCTGAAGGCCGAGGACGGGGCGCTGAGCCTGTCAGGCTTCGACTACGAGGTCTCGGCGCGGGTCTCGGTGGAGGCCGAGGTCGAGGAGGAGGGCACCGTCCTCGTCTCCGGCCGCCTCCTCGCCGACATCTGCCGCGCCCTGCCGAACCGCCCGGTGGAGATCTCCACAGACGGTGTACGGGCGACGGTGGTCTGCGGCTCCTCCCGCTTCACCCTCCACACCCTGCCGGTGGAGGAGTACCCGGCGCTGCCGCAGATGCCCACCGCCACCGGCACTGTGCCCGGTGAGGTCTTCGCCTCCGCCGCCGCGCAGGTCGCCATCGCCGCGGGCCGGGACGACACCCTGCCGGTGCTCACCGGTGTGCGGATCGAGATCGAGGGCGACACGGTCACCCTGGCCTCCACCGACCGCTACCGCTTCGCGGTACGCGAGTTCCTGTGGAAGCCCGAGGTGCCGGACACCTCCGCGGTCGCCCTGGTCCCCGCCAAGACCCTGCTGGACACCGCCAAGGCCCTGACCAGCGGGGACAGCGTGACCTTGGCTCTCTCCGGCTCCGGTTCCGGCGAGGGCCTGATCGGCTTCGAGGGCGCCGGCCGGCGTACCACCACCCGGCTGCTCGAAGGCGACCTGCCGAAGTACCGCACGCTCTTCCCCACCGAGTTCAACTCCGTGGCCGTGATCGAGACCGCCCCCTTCGTGGAGGCCGTCAAGCGCGTCGCCCTGGTCGCCGAGCGGAACACCCCGGTCCGGCTCAGCTTCGAGCAGGGTGTCCTCATCCTGGAGGCCGGCTCCAGCGAGGACGCACAGGCTGTGGAAAGGGTCGACGCGCAGTTGGAGGGCGACGACATCTCCATCGCCTTCAACCCGACCTTCCTGCTGGACGGCCTGAGCGCGATCGACTCCCCGGCCGCGCAGCTCTCCTTCACCACCTCGACCAAGCCGGCGCTGCTCAGCGGCCGTCCGGCGGTGGACGCGGAGGCCGACGACGCCTACAAGTACCTGATCATGCCGGTGCGGCTCTCCGGCTGACGGCGGCCGCGGTGGCCCGCTACCTCTGCCCGGGGCGCCGGCGCCCCGGGGCCCGCGGCTGAGCGGTTCTGTCCACAGGTGTGCACAAGACCCCGGGCGTAGGCTCGGACGCGGGTACGAAGATGTGCCGGTTCGCGATCTCGCAAGTGAAGGAACAACTGATGGAGCTCGGTCTCGTCGGCCTCGGCAAGATGGGCGGCAATATGCGTGAGCGCATCCGCCGCGCAGGCCACACCGTCCTCGGATACGACCGCAACCCGGACCTCGCCGATGTCCACAGCCTCGAAGAGCTGGTGGGCAAGCTCAAGGGCCCGCGGGTGGTGTGGGTCATGGTGCCCGCCGGTCCCGCGACGCAGTCCACCGTCGACGAGCTGGCGGCGCTGCTGGAGCCCGGCGACGTCGTGGTCGACGGGGGCAACTCCCGCTGGACGGACGACGAGAAGCACGCCGTCGAGCTGGGCCTCAAGGGCATCGGCTTTGTCGACTGCGGTGTCTCCGGCGGCGTCTGGGGCCTGGAGAACGGCTACGCCCTGATGTACGGCGGCGACAAGGACAACGTCGCCAAGGTCCAGCCGGTCTTCGACGCGCTGAAGCCGGAGGGCGAGTTCGGCGCGGTGCACGCCGGGAAGGTCGGCGCCGGCCACTTCGCCAAGATGGTCCACAACGGCATCGAGTACGCCATGATGCAGGCCTATGCCGAGGGCTGGGAGCTGCTGGAGGCCGTGCACTCGGTGACCGATGTGCGCGAGGTGTTCCGCTCCTGGCAGGAGGGCACCGTCATCCGCTCCTGGCTGCTGGATCTCGCGGTCAACGCCCTGGACGAGGACGAGCACCTGGAGCAGCTGAAGGGCTTCGCCCAGGACTCCGGCGAGGGCCGCTGGACGGTGGAGGCCGCCATCGACAACGCGGTGCCGCTGCCCGCGATCACCGCCTCCCTCTTCGCCCGGTTCGCCTCCCGCCAGGACGACTCGCCGCAGATGAAGATGATCGCCGCGCTGCGCAACCAGTTCGGCGGCCACGCCGTCGAGAAGAACTGATCCACAACTGATCCACACCCTGGGGAGGCCGGCGCACCGCCATGCACGTCACGCATCTGTCGCTGGCCGACTTCCGCTCGTACGCCCGGGTCGAGGTTCCGCTCGATCCGGGCGTCACCGCCTTCGTCGGGCCCAACGGGCAGGGCAAGACCAATCTGGTCGAGGCCGTCGGCTATCTCGCCACCCTCGGCAGCCACCGCGTCTCCTCGGACGCGCCCCTGGTCCGGATGGGCGCCGAGCGCGCGGTCATCAGGGCCTCGGTCCGCCAGGACGAGCGGCAGCAACTGGTCGAGCTGGAACTCAACCCGGGCCGGGCCAACCGCGCCCGGATCAACCGTTCCTCCCAGGTCAGACCGCGTGACGTGCTCGGCATCCTGCGGACCGTGCTGTTCGCGCCGGAGGATCTGGCGCTGGTCAAGGGCGACCCCGGGGAGCGCCGCCGCTTCCTGGACGAGCTGGTCACCGCCCGCGCCCCGCGGCTGGCCGGCGTCCGCTCCGACTACGAGCGCGTCCTCAAGCAGCGCAACACCCTGCTGAAGTCCGCCGCCCTGGCACGGCGGCACGGCGGCCGCGGCATGGACCTCTCCACGCTCGACGTGTGGGACCAGCATCTGGCCCAGGCCGGCGCCGAGTTGCTCGCCCAGCGGGCCGCGCTGGTCACCGCCCTCCAGCCGCTGGCCGACAAGGCGTACGAGCAGTTGGCGCCCGGCGGTGGGCCGGTCGCGCTGGAGTACAAGGCGTCCGCGGCCGGGCTCACCGGGCAGGATCGCGAGGAGCTGGCCGGGCAGTTGCTCACCGCGCTGGGCGAGGCCCGCAAGCAGGAGATCGAGCGCGGGGTGACGCTGGTCGGCCCGCACCGCGACGACCTGCTGCTGAAGCTGGGCCGCCTCCCCGCGAAGGGCTACGCCAGCCACGGCGAGTCCTGGTCGTACGCGCTGGCCCTGCGGCTGGCCTCGTACGAGCTGCTGCGGACGGACGGGCGGGAGCCGGTGCTGGTGCTGGACGATGTCTTCGCCGAGCTGGACGCCCGGCGCCGGGAGCGGCTGGCCGAGCTGGTGGCCCCCGGCGAGCAGGTCCTGGTGACCGCGGCGGTCGACGACGACGTGCCCGGGATGCTCAGCGGGACCCGATTCGAGGTCTCCGAAGGCCGGGTGGAAGAAGTATGAGCAACGCCACATCGGGGGCCGGGGACGAGCAGCGTCCGGCCGCGGATCCGTCCGGAGCCTCCGGTGTCGACCTGGCGCGGGTGGCGTTGCGCGCCGCCAAGGAGCAGGCGCGGGCCCGCGGCGCGGCCGCCCGCCAGCGCACCCAGGCCCGCCGTGGAGGCCTCCGCTCCGGGGCCCGTGCGGACGGCCGGGATCCGCAGCCGCTGGGCAGCGCCATCAGCCGGCTGATCACCGAGCGGGGCTGGGAGACACCGGCCGCGGTCGGCGGTGTGATGGGCCGTTGGCCGCAGATCGTCGGCGAGGACCTGGCCAAGCACTGTGTGCCGCAGCGCTATGACGACGCCCCTGACGAGCGGGTTCTGACGGTTCGTTGCGACTCCACGGCCTGGGCCACGCAGTTGCGGCTGCTCGCTCCGCAGCTCGTCGCCCGGCTCAACGAGACCCTCGGCCAGGGCACCGTACGGCTCATCAGAGTGCTCGGGCCGCAGGGTGCCGACCGCCGGTTCGGACCGCTGCGGGCACCCGGCAGCAGAGGCAGCGGCGACACCTACGGCTGAGCCGCGCCGCGCCCGCCCGGCCCGCCGCGGACCCGTTGCAATGGCATCCGCACGGCACCGTAGTGGGAGGTTGACGCTCTGAAGCGCTGAGCGGCGCTGTGAGCCTCTTGGAGCCCTGGTCCCCATATGGGGAGTCGGCAGAGGCCGTCTCAGGGCGGCACATGCGGACTCAGGTACCGGCAAACCCCCATCGCTGTCAGAGCCACCGGTACACTGGAGGAGGTTCACCTCCCACTTGTGGGACCCCACCGAGCAACGCCGACACGCTTACACAGGTTCACCTACGCAACATGCCGCAGCCGGTCCGGCCATCGCCGGGAGCCTGGCTGGTGCTGTGCCAGAAAGGGCGCTTCGTGGCCGATTCCGGCAACCCCAACGAGACCACCCCGTCCACTGCCGCCGGTCTGCCCGGCGAGGTACCGCCGCAGGCCGCGGCGGACCCGTCGTACGACGCCAGCGCCATCACCGTTCTTGAGGGTCTGGACGCGGTACGCAAGCGACCCGGCATGTACATCGGCTCGACCGGTGAACGCGGCCTGCACCACCTGGTGTACGAGGTCGTGGACAACGCCGTCGACGAGGCCCTGGCCGGCCACGCCGACACCATCGACGTGACGATCCTGCCCGACGGCGGGGTCCGCGTCATCGACAACGGCCGCGGCATCCCGGTCGGGATCGTCCCCTCCGAGGGGAAGCCGGCCGTCGAGGTCGTGCTGACGGTCCTGCACGCGGGCGGCAAGTTCGGCGGCGGCGGCTACGCGGTCTCCGGTGGTCTGCACGGCGTCGGCGTCTCCGTGGTGAACGCGCTGTCGTCCCGGGTGTCCGTCGAGGTGAAGACCGACGGGTACCGCTGGACGCAGGACTACAAGATGGGCGTGCCGACGGCGCCGCTGGCGCAGCACGAGGCCATCGAGAGGACCGGCACCTCGGTCACCTTCTGGGCCGACGGCGACATCTTCGAGACCACCGACTACTCCTTCGAGACGCTGTCCCGGCGCTTCCAGGAGATGGCCTTCCTCAACAAGGGCCTCACCATCCGGCTGACCGACGAGCGCGAGTCGGCCAAGGCCACCGCGGGCGCCGACGCGGGCGAGGCGGTGGACGACACCGCGGCCGAGCCGCGCACCGTCACGTACCACTACGAGGGCGGCATCGTCGACTTCGTGAAGTACCTCAACTCCCGCAAGGGCGAGGTGGTTCACCCCAGCGTCATCGACATCGACGCGGAGGACCGGGAGCGGCTGCTCTCCGTCGAGGTCGCCATGCAGTGGAACAGCGGGTACAGCGAGGGCGTCTACTCCTTCGCCAACACCATCCACACCCATGAGGGCGGCACCCACGAGGAGGGCTTCCGCGCCGCGCTGACCAGTCTCATCAACCGCTACGCGCGCGACAAGAAGCTGCTCCGCGACAAGGACGACAACCTCACCGGCGACGACATCCGCGAGGGCCTCACCGCGATCATCTCGGTGAAGCTGGGCGAGCCGCAGTTCGAGGGCCAGACCAAGACCAAGCTGGGCAACACCGAGGCCAAGACCTTCGTCCAGAAGGTCGTGCACGAGCACCTGACGGACTGGCTGGACCGCAATCCCAACGAGGCCGCGGACATCATCCGCAAGGGCATCCAGGCCGCCACCGCCCGCGTCGCCGCCCGCAAGGCCCGCGATCTGACGCGCCGCAAGGGCCTGCTGGAGACGGCCTCGCTGCCGGGCAAGCTGTCCGACTGCCAGTCCAACGACCCCGTCAAGTGCGAGATCTTCATCGTGGAGGGCGACTCGGCCGGCGGCTCCGCCAAGTCCGGCCGCAATCCCGAGTACCAGGCGATCCTCCCGATCCGCGGCAAGATCCTCAACGTGGAGAAGGCCCGCGTCGACAAGATCCTCCAGAACCAGGAGATCCAGGCGCTGATCTCGGCCTTCGGCACCGGGGTGCACGAGGACTTCGACATCGGGAAGCTCCGCTACCACAAGATCATCTTGATGGCGGACGCCGACGTCGACGGCCAGCACATCAACACCCTGCTGCTGACCTTCCTCTTCCGCTTCATGCGGCCCCTGGTCGAGGCCGGCCATGTCTTCCTCTCCCGCCCCCCGCTGTACAAGATCAAGTGGACCCGGGACGACTTCAGTTACGCCTACTCGGACCGGGAGCGGGACGCCCTGATCGAGCTGGGCCGCCAGCAGGGCAAGCGCATCAGGGACGACTCGGTGCAGCGCTTCAAGGGCCTCGGCGAGATGAACGCCGAGGAGCTGCGCATCACCACCATGGACCAGGACCACCGCGTCCTCGGCCAGGTCACCCTCGACGACGCCGCCCAGGCCGACGACCTCTTCTCCGTGCTGATGGGCGAAGACGTCGAAGCCCGGCGGCAGTTCATCCAGCGCAACGCCAAGGACGTCCGCTTCCTCGACATCTGAGGACACCCAGAGACCTCTGCGCCGGCCCCCTCCCGGCGGACCAGAGCAGTCCGAAAGGATCCAGTACGGCCATGGCCGACGAGAACACCCCGAGCACCACCGAAGAGGCAGCGGACACCCCTGTGGAGGCGATGCGCCTGGAGCCCGTCGGGCTCGAAACCGAGATGCAGCGCTCGTATCTCGACTACGCGATGTCGGTCATCGTCTCGCGCGCCCTGCCCGACGTCCGCGACGGCCTCAAGCCCGTCCACCGGCGCGTGCTGTACGCCATGTACGACGGCGGGTACCGGCCCGAGAAGGGCTTCTACAAGTGCGCCCGCGTCGTCGGCGACGTGATGGGCAACTACCATCCGCACGGCGACAGTTCGATCTACGACGCCCTGGTCCGCCTCGCCCAGCCCTGGTCGATGCGGATGCCGCTGGTCGACTCCAACGGCAACTTCGGCTCCCCGGGCAACGACCCGGCCGCCGCCATGCGGTACACCGAGTGCAAGATGGCGCCGCTCTCCATGGAGATGGTCCGCGACATCGACGAGGACACCGTCGACTTCACGGACAACTACGACGGCCGCTCCCAGGAGCCGACCGTCCTGCCGTCCCGCTTCCCCAACCTGCTGATCAACGGCTCCGCCGGCATCGCCGTCGGCATGGCCACCAACATCCCCCCGCACAACCTCCGCGAGGTGGCCGCCGGCGCCCAGTGGTACCTGGAGAACCCGGAGGCCAGCCACGAGGAGCTGCTGGACGCGCTCATCGAGCGCATCAAGGGCCCCGACTTCCCCACCGGCGCGCTGGTCGTCGGCCGCAAGGGCATCGAGGAGGCGTACCGCACCGGGCGCGGCTCCATCACGATGCGCGCCGTGGTCGAGGTCGAGGAGATCCAGAACCGGCAGTGCCTGGTCGTCACCGAACTCCCCTACCAGGTCAACCCGGACAACCTCGCGCAGAAGATCGCCGACCTGGTGAAGGACGGCCGCATCGGCGGCATCGCCGACGTCCGCGACGAGACCTCCTCGCGCACCGGCCAGCGCCTGGTCATCGTGCTCAAGCGGGACGCCGTCGCCAAGGTCGTCCTCAACAACCTCTACAAGCACACCGATCTGCAGACCAACTTCGGCGCCAACATGCTGGCCCTGGTCGACGGAGTGCCCCGCACCCTGTCCCTGGACGCCTTCATCCGGCACTGGGTCACCCACCAGATCGAGGTCGTCGTCCGGCGCACCCGCTTCCGGCTGCGCAAGGCCGAGGAGCGCGCCCACATCCTGCGCGGCCTGCTCAAGGCCCTGGACGCCATCGACGAGGTCATCGCCCTGATCCGGCGCAGCGACACGGTGGACATCGCGCGCGGCGGCCTGATGCAGCTCCTGGAGATCGACGAGATCCAGGCCAACGCCATCCTGGAGATGCAGCTCCGCCGGCTCGCCGCCCTGGAGCGCCAGAAGATCGTCCAGGAGCACGACGAACTCCAGGCGAAGATCGAGGAGTACAACCGGATCCTCGCCTCCCCGGTCCGCCAGCGCGGCATCATCAG
The DNA here is from genome assembly GCF_042885635.1 of Streptomyces sp. NPDC058045. Taxonomy (NCBI): domain Bacteria; kingdom Bacillati; phylum Actinomycetota; class Actinomycetes; order Kitasatosporales; family Streptomycetaceae; genus Streptomyces; species Streptomyces sp. NPDC058045. The sequence continues at coordinate 30,474 of NZ_JBHVRR010000007.1, forward strand.
CGAGGAACTCACCGCGATCGTCGAGAAGTTCGGCGACGACCGGCGCACCAAGCTGGTGCCCTTCGAGGGCGACATGTCCATCGAGGACCTGATCGCCGAGGAGGACATCGTCGTCACGGTCTCCCGCGGCGGCTACGTCAAGCGCACCAAGACCGACGACTACCGGGCCCAGAAGCGCGGCGGCAAGGGCGTACGCGGCACGAAGCTGAAGGAAGACGACATCGTCGATCACTTCTTCGTCTCCACCACCCACCACTGGCTGCTGTTCTTCACCAACAAGGGCCGCGTCTACCGCGCCAAGGCCTATGAACTCCCCGACGCGGGACGGGACGCACGCGGCCAGCACGTGGCGAACCTGCTGGCCTTCCAGCCCGACGAGGCCATCGCCGAGATCCTCGCCATCCGCGACTACGAGGCCGCGCCCCACCTCGTCCTCGCCACCAAGGCCGGCCTGGTCAAGAAGACCCCGCTCAAGGACTACGACTCGCCCCGCTCCGGCGGCGTCATCGCCATCAACCTCAGGGAGACGGACGGCGCCGACGGCACCTCCGACGAACTGATCGGCGCCGAACTCGTCTCCCCCGACGACGATCTGCTGCTCATCAGCAAGAAGGCCCAGTCGATCCGCTTCACCGCCACCGACGACGCGCTGCGCCCCATGGGCCGCGCCACCTCGGGCGTGAAGGGCATGAGTTTCCGCGAGGGCGACGAACTCCTCTCGATGAATGTCGTCAGGGCCGGTACTTTCGTCTTCACCGCAACCGACGGCGGGTACGCGAAGCGCACCTCCGTCGACGACTACCGCGTCCAGGGCCGCGGCGGCCTCGGTATCAAGGCCGCCAAGATCGTGGAGGACCGCGGTGAACTGGTCGGAGCGCTGGTGGTCGAGGAGAGCGACGAGATCCTCGCCATCACGCTGGGGGGCGGTGTGATTCGCACGCGAGTCAGCGAAGTCAGGGAGACGGGCCGTGACACCATGGGCGTCCAACTGATCAACCTGGGCAAGCGCGACGCCGTCGTCGGCATCGCGCGCAACGCCGAGGAGGGCCGGGAGGCAGAGGAGGTCGACGTCGCCGGGAGCGCCGAAGACACCGAGACCGACCAGTCCGCCGGTACGGACGAGGGCGAGCAGCCCACGGCCGAGTAACGCGAGGAGTGAGTGGACGTGAGCAGAGCCGCGGGCGCCGGAAAGCACGGATCCGGATCGGACGGACCCGGCCCGGAAGGCGCCCGTGGCACTGCCTCAGCCACCACCCCGCATGGCTCGCATGGATCCCAGGGGGGAACTGTGACCGAAACCCGAGGGCACCAGGGAATGCCGCCCTCCTATGACGCGTACTCCGGCGGCGCCGGGTACCAGGGCGCACCCGCCGAGCCCTCGGGCACCCCGCTGCCGGGCGAACGCCAGCCGCAGCAGCAGTCGGGCCCGTACCACCCGCCGCAGGCCTACCAGACGCCGCCCACCGGCTCGGTACGCCGGCCGCGCACCGGGGCGCGGACCACTCCGCGGACCCGCAAGGCGCGGCTCCGGGTCGCCAAGGCGGACCCGTGGTCGGTGATGAAGGTCAGCTTCCTGCTTTCCATCGCGCTCGGCGTGTGCACGGTGGTGGCGGCCGCGGTGCTGTGGATGGTGATGGACGCGATGGGCGTCTTCTCCACCGTCGGCGGCACCATCTCCGAGGCCACCGGCTCCAACGAGGGCAGCGGCAGCGGCTTCGACCTCCAGTCCTTCCTGTCGCTGCCGCGGGTGCTGATGTTCACCAGCGTCATCGCGGTCATCGACGTGGTCCTCGCCACCGCGCTCGCCACCCTCGGCGCCTTCATCTACAACCTCTCCGCGGGCTTCGTCGGCGGCGTGGAACTGACCCTGGCCGAGGACGAGTAGCCCCGCTCGGAACTGCTGTTATGGCCCCCGGGTAACCGATTTTGGGACTGGCCGCCTCGTGCGCTAACCTTCAGTCGTCAGCGCGCGGGGCTATAGCTCAGACGGTTAGAGCGCTTCCCTGATAAGGAAGAGGCCACAGGTTCAAGTCCTGTTAGCCCCACATCGACCAGAGGCCCGGTACTCCACGGAGTGCCGGGCCTTCTGCGTACCCGGATGCGTACGGGAGCCAGGGCCGGCGCGGGCACACGAAGACGCACCGGCGTCCGACGGGGGCGGCAGAAACCGCGGGGCCACATGACTGAGCCACCGGCCGAACACGGACCGGTGTGGCCGCCGAAGCGGTACTGCTGCACTCTCCTGACGGGCGGTGCGTGGTGCGTGGTGCGCGGGCTGCGCGGTGCTTGCGGTCTTCGGGTCTTGCGGCGCTTGCGGTTGGTGCTGGTCTTGCTGGTGGTGCTGGTCCCGCTGGTGGTGCTCGGCGCTGGGCCGGTGGTACCTGGGGCTGATCTGCTGGAGGGCGTGCCGGTTCAACCAGGGATGCCGGGTGAACTGCCGGTCCTGGCGGACCTGTTGGGGCTGCCTCGCTGGGCAGAAGCTTCAGGCGACTCAGGCGAAATCACGTGGTGCTGCAGGTCGTACGGGGTGTTTCAGAAGGGGCTGGGTGGTGCTCGGTACTGCGGGTGGTGCCGGGGGATCAGGCGGCGAGGGCATGGGTCGAGGCGCCGGAGTCCATGTCTGCCGCGGTGACCTGGGCGGGCAGGGTGACCGGGGCCGACTCGTCGTGGTCCGGGACGATGCTGCCGCCGGTGCCGGAGGGCGTGGTGCTGTCCGGGAGGGTGACCGCGGTGCCGGGGAGGAGCGCGTCGGCCGGCGGGAGCTTGCGGCAGCTCGGGGAGGAACCGTGTGCCTCGGCGCAGATGCGCTGCTTCATCGTGGGCGGCAGCGACCGTTCCCTCGGCGGCGTCGCCCGGTGCACCGGGGCCGGCAGGATGTGCGGCGCGGAGTCGGCGGCCTTGTCCTTGCAGGTGCCCTCGACCTGGGGGACGGGGCTGGCGGCGGCCGCCGGGGAGGCGAAGCCGAGCGCGGAGAGTACGGCGAGGACGGCGGAGATGACTGCGGTCCAGAGCTGCATGACCCGGTTTCCGGCCATGATCCCTCACTTTCGGGTTGGGCGATTTGCGTACTTTCCCAATGATGTGTACGCCGATCTTTGAGTGAAGGACCCACGCTCGGGGCGCCGCGATGTTCAGATGAACACCACTCGGATGGCGGGAAGTGATCAGAAAACCGCGGTGAAGCTGCGGAAGATTACGTTCGGCGTCCGTCCGTGCTCGCCTCGTGTCACTCCGGGATCCCGATTCGCCCCGGTCGCGCAGATCGTCGCCGATGATCTACTGGTGCTGCCGGTACGGCAGTTGGAGGGCACCGGGGAGGTCACCGATCGGTCTCGACCGGTGTGTATAGTCGGGCGCCAGAAGGTCCTCCAAGTCAAGGAAAGACGAGGTCGCGCGGTGAAGAAGCTTCTCCTGATCGCACTGGCTGCCATCGGCGGGCTCCTCGTGTACCGCCAGATCCAGGCGGATCGCGCCGAGCAGGATCTGTGGACGGAGGCGACCGACTCCGTGCCCACGGGTTCGTGAGCAGACGACAGCAGACTCCACCGGGCCCTGGTCGCGTCACGCGGCCGGGGCCTTGTGCTGTCCGGGGCGCCTGTGGCCGGGGTTCGCTGCTGTGAAGCGGCGGCTTGCGGCCCGCGGTCGGCCGGTGTAGGCGGTCGGCGGGTGACCGGTTCGCGCTCCGGGCCGCCCGATTGGCAGGATGGTCCACCGCCCGCTCCGCCACCGCATGGCGCAGGAGCCGGTGGCCGGATCACGAGGGGACGAGGGGGAGGCGATGGGACGTCTCGTACGGAGGCGGCTCGCAGGCAGGGCGGGGCATCGGCCGGTCCTGGCGGGAGCGGCGGCGCTTTGCGTGCTCGCTGCCCTGCCCGGCCCGGCCCTGGCCGCGGATGGGGACTACGCCTACGAGGCCGGCGCCCGCCCCGTCCCCGCCGCCAAGTCGACCGACACCGCCGCACAGCTTCGGCCCGGCTCGACGTACCGCAGCAGCATCACCGTCGGGGCGGACGGCTCGGGGCGTGCCTACTACCGGGTGCGGCTGGACGCCACCTCCAACGCCTACGTCTCGGTGACGGCGGTGCCGCCCATCGGCCAGAAGATCGCATACGACGACGGGATCAGGGTGTGGATGCAGAGCGCGGACCGCACGCCGATCTGCTCCGGCGATCCCGCCACCTTCGGTGCCGGGGAGAACCTGCGGCCGATCGTGGCCACCGGGTCCCGCATCATCGACTCCGCTCCCCTGTGCCCCAACGCCGGCACGTATTACGTCATGGTCGAGCGGACCAGCGGGAAGCACTCCAGTCACGATGCCTGGGGGCTTGAACTGCGTTACTCCGCCGAGCCGTCGCTGAAGGGGACCGAGGCCGGGGAGGAGCCGGAGGTCTGGAACTCCGCCACTCCTAAGCTCCCGCGCGGGAAGCAACAGGGGAGCCGGAAGCGGTCCGGCGGGGCCGGGTTCGGCTCCGCGGTCGCTGTGGAGACCGGTAGCTTTCGGGGCTCCGTGACACCCGGTCGCACCCGCTACTACCGGGTGCCTGTCGACTGGGGTCAACAGGTATACGCCGAGGCCGAGTTGGGCGGTACGAACGGGGCGGTGGACGCCAACTCCTTCGATGGCGTGATGCTTTCGCTCCACAACCCGGCCCGCACGCTGGTGGTGGAGCGGGGCACCTCCTACACGGGATCCTCGCGGTCCGTCGCCCTCGACCCGCTGCCCCCGGTCGACTACCGCAACCGCTTCGCCGCACGCACCGAGCGGGCAGCGATGCGCTTCGCCGGGTGGTACTACCTGGCGGTCAGTGTGGCCCCGGACGTCGGCCTGAAGTTCGGCAAGGGCCCCTATGCGCTGACCCTGCGGGTCAAGGTCAGCGGGCGGGCCAAGAGCGGTCCCCTCTACAACGGCAAGCCGGTGCCGGCCGCCGCGTTCGGAGTCACGGACCGGGACCGGGAGGCAGCCGCGAACGGGGACAGCGCCGACGCGGGGGCCGGCGCCACGAAGCCCGACGGTGCGATGCGCACGCTGGCCGTGGCCGCGTTCGGTGCGGGGCTGACGCTGGTGCTGGTGCTCGGTGGCTGGACCGTGCTGGCCCGGCGCCGGGCCACCCGCTGAGGACGGCCATCCCCGCACCAACTCACAATTGGGTTAGCGCCCACGTACCTACGGCGAAGCAGATCAGGGCGGCCAGCAGCAGGGTCAGTACCGCCTTGGGCGGTGGGCCGGGGCGCTTCCCGGTGCCGCTCGCGGGTGCCGTCGTCGCCCCCGCCGCTGCTGGAACGGCGGGTACCTCGGTGTCCGGCGGTTGGGATGGCCCCGCCGTGATGCGGGGTGCGGGCGGGCCTTGCTGGGAGCCACCGGGGTGCGCGGGGTACGGGGACGGCTGCGGGGGGCTGGGGTGTTGTGGGGCGGGGGTGGCTGCTCCGGGGGCTCTGAGGAGCATGGTGGCTCTGGTCAACTCGGGTGCTTCGTCGGGGGGTTGACCCTCACAGGGCGCTGCGGGGACTGAGGCGCTGACATCCCCCGTGCCGGTCCCTGTCCTCGGATCGGGAGCCGCCGGGGCTGGGGTCTCGACCAGGGCCTGGGCCTGTGCAGGACCCGACGGGCTGTAACCCGGAGGGAGGGGGCCGATCTGGTCGAAGATCTCGACGGGTTCGTCGTCGGAGTCCGGGGCGGGCAGGACCTCGACCGCGGTGGCCAGGGCCTTGCGTGCGCCGGCCGCGGTGCGGAAGCGGGTCTCCGGGTCCGGCTGGATCAGGCCTGCCACCACCTGCCACAGCGGTTCCGGCACCTCATCGGGGGGTGGCGGGGTGCCCTGCTCGCGGAACTGCTCCATCAGCGACTTGATGTCCGGTTTGCCGCCCCCGAGCAGATAGAGGGCGACGAGGCCGACGGCGAAGAGATCCGCGGGGAAGTCGGGTTCGTCGCCGAGGACTTGCTCCGGGGCGAAGTAGCCCGGGGTGCCCACCACATAGTCGGTCTCGGTCAGGCGCGGTTCGCCCTTGCGCATGGAGATGCCGAAGTCGGACAGGCGCAGATGCGGGCGGCCGGTGCCGGTGGCCTCCAGCAGGATGTTGGCCGGTTTGATGTCGCGGTGCACCACGCCCTCCGCGTGCACCGCGGCCAGCCCCGCGAGGAGTTGGTCGAGGAGGGTGCAGACGAGGTGCGGCGGCAGCGGGCCGTACCCCGATCACATGGGCCAGCGAGCCGCCGCTCACCAGGTCCATGGTGAACAGCACCTTGTCGTCGTCGGCCGCCCAACTGGCCGGCGCCAGCACATGCGGGTGGTCGATCCTCAGCGCCTGCTCCCGTACGAACCGCAGCAGGGTGTGCGCGTCGCTCTGCTGGAGCACCTTGGCGGCGACATAGCGGCCGCGCCGCCGATCCCAGGCGCGCCACACCGCGCCGACTGCCCCGCGTCCGATCGGGTCGACCAGTTCGTACCGGCCGGCGAAGACCTCGCCCATGGTGGTGCGCCGCTCCTCTCCGACCGGTGTCAGGACTGGTGGGCCTGGTAGTGGGAGACGGCGTCCGCGGTGCGGCCGGCGCCGTAGACACGGAGGAACTCCGCCAGCTCGGGTTGGCTGCCGGCGAGGGTGTCCGCGGCGTCGATGATGTCGCCCGCGGCGGCCACCGAGCGCAGCAGCGACTGGATCTCCCGCACGACGCGCTTCACCGTCGGCGCACCCGAACTCGACGTGGTTCCCGTGGTGTTGGTCAGCATGGAGCCGCCCTGCGACTTCTTGATCTCCTCCATGCGGTCGGCGGCCTCGCCGGCGCTGGTGCTGCCGTCGGTGACCTGCGCGGCCAACTCCTGGAGCTGTTGCACCCGCTGCACCACCGCCGGGTTGCCGATCTTTGCCCGCTGGCCGCTCATGAGTTGGGAGAGCATCGGCGCCGACAGGCCGAGCACCGCCGCCAGGCGGGCCTGGTTGAGCCCCAGATCGTCGATGAGCCGGCGGAACAGCGCCCCGAGAGGCTCCCCGTACCAGTTCCGCTGGAGCTCACGGGCTCTGCTGGTTGCTTCCTGCTGCGCGGCGTCCATCGCGTCTCCCCATCGCTTCCCCGAGAACCGGGCTTCGCTTCAGCGAACCCCCCTGCCTGGCATCCTACGGAGCTGCACCGTGTGCCGGGACCCCCCGATCCTTTTGCGACCCACCCCGCGGGACCCGGTACTCTGTTCTCCGACGCGCCCCCCGGCACCACCGCGGGCGCACGTCAGAGGGGCCTTAGCTCAGTTGGTAGAGCGCTGTCTTTGCAAGGCAGATGTCAGGGGTTCGACTCCCCTAGGCTCCACAGCAGGTCAGACGCCCCCCGGGACAGGTCCCGGGGGGCGTTTTTCATGATCAGAGTCCGCATAGAATCCACAACCCCACGCCGGAGACATACAAGGGCATCACGTGATCAGACGACGCGGGCGCACCAGATCGTTTTGGGGTGCTGATGACGGGGGCTGGCGTGGACTCCCCCACACGCGCCAGACGCGCGCCTGCCACCTTGCCTGCGGTACCGAGCGGGGAGGCTTGGACCGCGGGGTGGCGTCTGTCCTCTGCCGGTCGACCCAGCGGGGGCCGCCACAAGAAACGTAGCCGCCCCGCCCCCGCTGGCTGCGGGGCGGATCACTCTGCCTGGGTCAGAGCGATCGGCATGAGGGCAGCTTGCGGTTCCCCATGCGCATTAGTGGGGCCGGCCGGTGCGGCGGAAGGCACCGGCCGGGGCACTGGCATCCCGCCCGCCGCGACGTCGTCCGGCATGAATCCGGGACTATCGTCGGCGGGGCGGATCAGGGGCGCTCGGGGGCTATCTAAGGGGCCAGAGCAGTGGCGTGGGCGGCGTACAGGTCGTCTGTGCTGGTGAGTTGGGCGTCGGCGCGGGGCTTGTGCAGCCAGGTGCGGCCGTCGAGTTCGCAGGGTGCGCCGGAGATGGGGGATGGGGCGCGGTGCCGCGGTCCGATCGGCCGGGCGTGCGGCCACGCCATGGCCTGGGGCGATCTGGTGATGATGCGGCGCCAGTTGCACCCTGGGCCGCCGCGCGGAAGTGACCGGCGGGTAATCGCCAGGCGTGTGAGCGGCCGCGGCTGAGCCTCAACGAGCAGGCGGGTAGGCGATGTTGATGATCTGCTCCGCCCGGAACTCCGTGCGGTGCGGGTCGGCGGTGGGCGGGGCGAGCATCAGGCGGGCGGACAGCGGTTTCGTCCAGCGTGCCGAGAGGGCCGCCATGTCCGCGATCAGCGCGTCGACCTCGTGCTCCGAGGTCGACGCGGGCAGCGGGACGGTGTCCAGGCCGGCGCCGCAGACCGAGGAGTAGGCCAGTACCGAGTCGGCGTCGAGGCGGCCCTGCTGCCAGGCGTGTGCGAGTACCCGGTCCTCCAGGACGGGGAGCATCAGGCCCGCGTAGCCCACCGTGGGCAGGCCGACCGAGCGGATGCCCGCGGTGACCGCCGCGCAGGCCGCCACCAGCCCCGGAGCGCCGAAGCGGACACCGCCGACGGTCTCCAGGAACTCCCCGATACTGGCGTCGGGGGCGCAGGCCGGGGACGGGTCGAAGCCGTGGAACAGCAGCCCGTGGCGTTCGCAGGCCGGGCGCAACAGGCCGTCCAGCGGGGCGAGTTGGTCGTACAGGCAGTCCCTGGTCAGCTCGCTTGCTGCGGTGAGGTCGCGGGGGGCCGCGGTGCGGGCGCGGGCCAGGAGCGGGCCTGCCGATTGGAGTCCCACGCTCACCCCGGCCCGCAGTCCGTCGCTGTAAGAGCCGGGAAACAGAGGGGCGTTGGGGCCCAGGTGGGCGACGGCGGCGAACCGGAAGTTGGCCTCCGCGTCCCGGCTCGCCAGCTCGCGGATCACGGCCCCGCTGAAGGCGACGGCCGAGTGGTCCACCTCCCCGTCGTCCGCGACGACGACGGCGAGGAACAGCGACCGGTGCGCGACCAGTACGTCCGCGACCTCCGTGGGCTTCAACTCCGTGAGTGCGGACGGCCGTAGGGCGCCCAGGGAGGCGCTGCCCACGCCGGAGCAGCGGCAGCCCTCGACCAACTCGGCTGCTCGCGCGCTGAGTTGGCCGGCGTCGAGCGGCCGGTCGAGCGCCGGGCTGGAGAGGCGCACCGTCTGCACCTCGTACCCGGCGGCGGTGAGCCGCTCGCCGATGTCCAGCGCCTGTTCGCCGTGGCGGCGGACGGCGTCGGTGTCGGCCTGTCCGCCCCGGAAGACCTCGTCGGGGAGGCAGAGGGTCACCGCGCGGACCGGGGAAGTGGGTGTCGGCTGTGTCATGGGTGCAGTACCACCGGGAGTTCGTTGAGGCCCCAGGTGAAGTTGGAGCCGTTGTAGCGGGGTTCGCCCTCCAGGGTCACGGAGCGCACGGTGTCCCGCAGGACCCGCAGATAGGCGCCGATCTCCAGGCGGGCGAGGCGGCTGCCGAGGCACATATGGCGGCCCGCGCCGAAGCTCAGATGCCGGTTCCCGGTGCGGTCGACGTCGAAGGTGTCGGGGTCGTCGAAGACCTCCGGGTCCCGGTTGGCCGAGCCGATCCAGGTGACGACGCGCTGGCCGGGCCGCACCTCGGCGTCCCCGATGCGCAGGGCCTCGGTGGCGGTCCGCAGGACATGCATCCCGGGCACCGACCAGCGCAGTGCCTCCTCGGTGGCGACGGCCGGATCGGCCTCCCCGGACAGAACGTGGCCCAACTGGTCCGGGCGCTCGGCCAGTTGGAGGGTGAGGGCCGCCAGGGTGAAACGGGTCGTCTCATTGCCACCGGCCAGGATGCCGCTGAAGTTGAAGACCAGCTCCTGGTCCGTCAGCCCGCCGCCGCCGGAGTTCCGCGCGGTGAGACCGCTGATGAACTCGTTCTCGCCCGTCCTGCGGTTCTCCCGCACCAGATCGCTGAAGTACTTGAAGATCTCGCCGTTGGCCGTGACGCGCCGCACCTCGGAGGGCGACTCGAAGGCCTCGGTGGTCTTCCTGCCGATCCACTCCCAGTCCGAGCGGGGCAGGCCCATGATCGCGCAGATGACATCGGTCGGGATGCGTTCGAGCTGCCGGAGCAGATCCGGGCCGGGCTCCCGGACGGCCGTGGCGACGACATCGGCGACGACCTTCTCCACATACGCCTCGGCCCGGGAGAGCACCTCGTGGGAGAACGGCTGGATGAGGACCCGCTTCATCCGGGTGTGGTCGGGCGGGTCGGCGACGATCAGCATCTTGTTGGCGACGGCGTCCACCGCGCGGTCCGCCGTGCCGAGCCGCATCCCCTTGGTGGAACTCATCCGGGTGCTGTCGCGGTGCACGGCGACCGCATCGTGGTACCGCATCACGTTCCAGAAGCCCTCCGGCTCGCCGGCCGGGTGCTGCCAGGACACGGGATCGTTCGCCCGGTACCAGGCGAAGACCTCGTAGAAACCGGTGCCTTCGAAGAGACCGGGCGCGAAGAGGTCCGGTGCGCTCTGCCGGGTCATCCGCGCACCGCCCCCCGGAGGTCGGCGTCCGCGGCCAGTGCGGCGAGAACGCCCGGGTCCATGAACTCGTGATGGCCCGCGTCGATCACCCGATGCCCCCGGTGGACGGCGGCCCGCTCCCGCCAACCGGCCATCTGCTGGGCGGTGACCACGGTGTCGCGGCGCCCGGAGACCGAGCACAGCGGCGTATCGGCCAGCGGCGCGGCGGGCACCCGGTAGCCGGTCATCAGCCGCAGATCGCAGCGCAGCGGCAGGACGGCGTACCGGGCGAGCGCGGTTCCGCGGACCGACGGGTGGAGCAGCGCCGCCAGTTCCTCCTGGGGCGGGTCCGCGGCGGGGAAGGTGCTCCAGTGCTCGGGCGAGCGGGCGGCGGCGACCACCAGCGAACGGGCCGCGGCGCCCCCGGCTTCGAGCCGCCGCGCCACCTCGTAGGCGAGGAGCGCGCCGAGGCTGAGCCCGAGCAGTACCAGTGGGCGGTCCGCCGCGGTGTCGCGCAGCTCGCCGGTCACCGTGTCCACCACCTCGGCCAGCCCGCCGGGCGCCGGGTCCTCCAACCGGTCCTCGCGGCCCGGGAGTTGGACCCCGAGCAGGCCGGTCCCGGTGGGTAACGCCGCCGCGGTCTCCCGCAACCGCAGACATCCGGCGCCCGCCTGCGGGAACACCACCACGGTCGCGGCGCCCGGTTCGGCCGCGGTGAAGGAGCGCAGATACGTCACGCGGCCCTCACCTCGTCTATCCGCCGCGCGAGCGCCAGCGGGGTCCTGGTGGTGAGTACGTCGTTGATGGAGACCGCCACACCCAGCTCCGTCTCGATGCTGGAGGCGAGTTGGGCGGCGAGCAGGGAGTGCCCGCCGATGGCGAAGAAGTCGGCGTCCTGGGCGACGGCGTGCCCGAAGGCGCCGCCCCAGCTCTCCAGTACCCGGCCGAGGACATGGTCGTCCTGCGCGGACCCGGCGCCGTCCGGGTCGGACCCGCCCGGTCGCGCGTCCGGCTCGGACTCGCCCAGCCGCGCGGCGAGTTGGGCCTCGCCGAGTTCGGCCACCGTGTGCCGGGCGACCTTGCCGGTCGGCTCCAGCGGGATGCCGGTGATGCGATGGACCAGGGTGGGGCACAGGGGGCGCGGCAGCCGGGCGGCGAAGCGGTCGGCGAGCCGGGTCCGCAGCTCCTCGCCGAGATCCTGGCCAGGGGCGGTCAGCACGCCGACGGCCAGGGTGGGCGGCTCACCGCGGGTGTGGGCCACCGCGGCCTCGACGCCGGGCACCTCGCGGGCGATGCTCTCCAGCTCCTCCAGCTCGATCCGGAAGCCGCCCACCTTGACCTGGTTGTCGGCCCGTCCGAAGATGCCCAACTGCCCGTCCGCGCCCAGCACTCCGAGGTCCCCGGTACGGAAGTGCCGCGCGCCGTCCCGGTCGGTGAACCGCTCCGCGCCCGGCCCGCCCGGGTCGACATATCCGAGGGCGACACCGGCGCCGCCGATGAGGACCTCGCCCGCGGTGCCCGCCGGGACCTCGTTCAGGTCCTCGTCCACGACGCTGACCGTGTAGCCGGAGAGCGGGCGGCCGACGGTGCGCGGGTCGTCCCCGCGGGCGGTGTCGGCCAGGGTGGCGGCGATGGTGGCCTCGGTCGGCCCGTACACGTTGATCACCCGGGCGGCGGCCGCCCGCAGGCGGTCGGCCAGGCTGTCCGGGCAGCGCTCCCCGGCCACCACGGCGACCTCGGCCGACGGCAGTTCGGTGAGCGTGGCGTACAGCGAGGGGGTCATACAGAGGTGGTCGATCTCCCGTACGGCCAGGGCCTGTTGGAGGTCGCCGAGGGCCGGGTCGAGCGAGACGCAGGTGACGCCGTTGACGAAGGGGGTGAGGACCGACCACAACCAGCCGTCGAAGCCCGGGGAGACGACCGAGACGGCCCGCCCGCCGGGCCGGTACCCCAGCGATCCCGCGTTGGCCAGCAGATTCGCCAGCGCGCCGGAGCCGACCCGCACTCCCTTGGGGCGGCCGGTGGTGCCCGAGGTGTAGACGACGTACGCCTCGGTGCGCCGCCCGGTGCCGGACCACTCGGCCCACTCGAACTCGCCCTGCCCATCGGCCTCTTGGGCCTCCGAGCCGTCCGTCCCGACCAGCACCTGGTCCAGTTCAGCGGCCTCCGGCTCCGAGGAGAGCAGCACCTTGCACCCGGCGTCCGCCACGATCCAGCGGCGGCGCTCGGCCGGGTGCCGCTCGTCCAGCAGGACCGCGGAACAGCCGTTGGCCCAGATCGCCAGCAGGCTGCTGAGCGCGTACCGCGAGCGGCCCGCCATCACGGCGACCCGCTCGCCCGCGCCCACCCCGGCCTCATCGAGCCGGCGGGCCAGCGCCCGGGTCGAAGCGGCGAGCTCCGACCAGGTCAGCGCCTCGCCGTCGATGCCGACGGAGGCGGGGCGGTCGGAATGCCCGGACACCCAGAATTCCAGCGCCTTCCTGGCGTGCGCGATATGCGGAACGGTCGTACGCCTGCCCGGAACAGGATTACCCACCAGAACTCCCCCTAGTTCACCCGTGACTTCTCAGTGCGCCTCGGTGCCGTCGCCCGCCGTCAACTCGCTTTGGTGGCCCACAGAATGACGTTCGTACCGAAGAACTTCTTGCGCCACCCGATATCCCTGAACCCGAGCCCGTGCAGTGCCCTGGCGACGCTCTGCGGTGATTCGAAGGCGCGGGTACTGGATTCCAGATAGGTGTAGGACTTCCGGTCGCGTGCCACGACCTGTCCCAGCAGCGGAACGATGACTCGCATACCCCATTTCACCAACGGCTCCACCAGGCCGCTCGGCGGGCACGTCTCCAGGATCACCAGCCGGCTGCCGGGCTTGAGCACCCGGTGCTGTTCCCGTAGGACGCGGTCGAGATCCGCCACGTTCCGGAGCAGATAGCCCTCGGTGATCCCGTCGAAGGACTCGTCCTCGAAAGGCAGTTCAGTGGCGTCCGCGTGCTGCCAGGACACCGCGCCGGCCCCGGGCTTCTCCCTCGCCCGGTCCAGCATCTCCTCGGAGAAATCGGCACCGGTGACCTTGACCGTGGGGTATCTGCGGGCCGCCTCCAGCGCGATCACCCCGGTACCTGTGGCCAGGTCCAGCAGTTGTCCGCCCTCGGGGGGCGCGACGCGGGCGGCCACCTCCCGGCACCATTTCTGATGACGGCCGAGCGTCATGACGAAGTTCATCCGGTCGTAGTACCCGGCGATCTTCTGGAAGATCCCGTGCACTTCGGAGCCCTTGCCGTGTGTGCGGTCACTCGTCAACTTGTCCCGCCCTCTCCATGGGAACGCCTGCCTGCGCATCGGCCCGGGTGATGTGGTGGCTCACCCTGGAGTCCGAACCGGACATGTCCGCCCAGGCCATGACCGCGACGGCGAACAGCCCGATCACCGCCGCCCCGACCGACGGCCGCACCCCGAAGAGCAGCAGGCCGAGAAAGACCACGGACACGTACATGTCCCGTTGACCGACCAGGTTGTACTCGATCGGCGTCCGGGCCCGGACCATGGAGATCATGTTAGCCACGGCCGGGATCAGCATGACGCCCGCATAAAGCAGCCGGTCAGGCATATCGGTGGCGAGAACGAGCATCGGGAACGCGGCGTACACCGCGGAGGTCGCAATAGCGGCGACCCAGGCACCGGCGAGCTGCGAGGGCAGCAGTACGGGAATCGTCCGCAGCCCGGCCGCTTTGTCGCCCGCGTAGTCCGGGACGTTCTTCATGATGCCCTTGGCGAAATACCAGCAGAAGAGGAAAACCCCGAGAAAGACCGGCTGGTAGGAGTCGTAATGGGGGATCTTCCACCAGGAGTCACCGAGCAGCGCACCCGCGATATAAGGCTCGGTGACCGCCATCGAGAAGACCGCCATACCGATGACCGGCCTGCCTTTGAGCCGGAGCCGCTTCGAGGAGTAGCCCAGCACCAGGAAAACACTGAACGCCCAGAGCAGCGTCTGCGCGAAGGAGATCAGCAGCGAGAGCACCAGCATGACGCCGAGGCTCCCGTACAGCACCCGCTGGAGCAGCCCCACGCCCGCCGCCTCGACCAGACCCAGACGGCCCGGCACGTTCTCACCGTCCTCCACAAGGTCGGTCACGGCATTGTGGGCATTGGCCGCCAGCGGGGCGAGTACATGGAAGAGGACACCGAGCAGCACCGTGAAATCAAACCGGTGATCGGCCATGGCCGCGCCCACGCAGTAGGAGAGCGGACTGACCAGGAGCGTACGGGGACGCACATTCTTGACCACCGCGCTGAAGCGCGACATACGGCGCATGTGTAGAACCTCTCTCATGGAATCGTGCCACCGCCGGAAAAGCGCACCGAGAACTGCGTCACATACGGGTGAGGGTCAGCCCGAAACCCGCACGGGGCCGAAGGGTGAGCAGCGCTCTGGGGGCAGGTCCCGCGGATTCCCGCTGGGATATCTCGAACTTGTCGAGAACACCGGACAGCAGCATCCGCATCTCCGTCATGGCGAACCCCTTGCCGATGCACATATGGGCCCCGGCCCCGAACGGCAGAAACGTCCCCTTGCCGGGGACACCGTTCAGAAAACGCTCCGGAAGGAATTCGTCGGGCCGTTCCCAGACGGCCGGATCCCGGTGGATGGCAGCCACATTGAGCATCACAAAGGCTCCCCCGGGTATCTCCGAGGAGCCGATGCGTACGTTCTCCGCCACCTGCCGGGGAATGGTCGGCGACGGCGGAAACAGCCGCATTCCCTCATTGATGACGCGCTCCAGCAGAGTGCTGCCCTGCCGGTCCCCCGCGCCGGCCGGGGCGGGCGCGCGCACCTCGTCACGGACCTCCCGCTGAATGTCCGGATAGCAGGCGAGCAGATAGAGGATCCAGGTCAGCGCACTGGCCGTGGTCTCGTACGCGGCGACGAAGGTGGTCAGCACCTCGTCCCTGACCTCGGTGTCGGTCAGCGGCTCCGCACTCTCGCCGACCCTGGCCGCCAGCAGGATGTCCAGCAGATCGCCGTGCTGTTCGCCGCCGCCGCGCCGTTCCCTGATCAGCCGGTGCACCAGGCCGTCCAGGTCCCGCATGGTGGCGGCGAAGTTCCGGTTCCGCCGGCTGGGCACGCCCACCGGGAGGGAGAGCGGCCCCCGGAGGCGGCGGTCGACGAAGTCCAGCAGGAAGGAGATGGTGCCGGGCGTCAGCACATCGGCCACCGTGTCGCCGGACCGGCTGAACATACACCTGGCAACGATGTCCAGGGCGAAGGACAACATCGCCTCGTGGACGGCCAGTTCGGTGCGTTCGCGCTCTTCCCAGCGCCCGAGGTGCTCCCCGATCACCTCGCTCATCTTCTGCCGCATCCCGGCCAGGCTGGGGCGGCTGTACATCGGCTGGAGTGCTCTGCGCCTGCGTAACCACTGGTCGTGGAACGGATTGCTGATCAGGCCGTCCCCGAGGACCAGCCGCAGCGGGTTCTCACCGTCCGGTTTGCCGAAGGTGTGGATGTCGGAGAGGACGATGTCGGCGGCGGTGCTCCGGTTGACGAAGACCATGCGCTTGGGACCGACGGAGAAGTAGGAGAGTTCCCGGCCGTCCAGGGCGGCGTACTGGATCGCGTTCAGCAGGTCCGAGCGCAGGCATAACAGGTCGCCCACTCCGGGCAGCCGCCGCGGTGGGACGGTCGGCGCGGAGAGGACACCGCTGTCGTGGCGCCGCTTCCTCGCGGGAAGCGTGCACGTAACGGTCCCCGCCATTCTGGCCCCCCGGTGAATCGCCAACAAGCGCCTACAAGTCCTACAGCCCCGAAGTCCGACCGGGCAAGCAGATGGCAGGAACGTGCCTCCTGCCCCTGGCCACCTTGCCTCCGGGATAACTGACACGCCGTCAGTGCCCATAACGCGACCACACCCATCGAGGTATTCCGGTAACCGAAAAGACCGGTCTATGCGAGTCGATATGCAGTCGCTGCTTAAAGGCCGATACGTAATGAAGAGGGCAATTTCAAGTGCGGGTAACATGCCGGGCATGACGGTGGCAGACACAGGGGACAGGGACGCTCGCCCAGCGGGATTCCCGGCAGTGCGCGTCGCGTTCGCCGTGGTGGCCGTCGCGTTGATCGTGGCGGCCGTGGTGGTCGGCCGGTGGGCGCGCCTCGATGCCTCCGGGCTGAGCAACTACGTCGCGCTGGCCGTCGTCTGCGTCCCCATGGGGGCCGGGCTCGCCGCCTGGGGAGTATGGGCCGCCCGCTCGCGGGTACGCGGCGCGCCCGCCCGACTGCTCGCCTCCGCCGGCACCGTGGCGGCCGCCATCGCCCTCGGCTCGCTCACCGTGGCCGCCTGGGCCCATACGGATCCGTACGGCAGATACGACCGTTCCTTCGGCGGCGCGGACCGCTGCCTGGCCGGAACTCCCTACGCCAGCACACGAGCTGACGTCGCGTTGGGCGAGAAGGACAACACGCTCACGGTCACGCCCTCGTCCGACGGTGACGCGACGCAGAAGCTGCACTTCGTCCACGCCTCCAAGGGCGGCGACCTCCGCCCCGCCGACCAGCAGACCCGCCAGATCATCACGTCGAACGGCTGCTGAGCGAGGCTCCCCACGTAGGTCTGTCATGCGCCTGCTGGGGCTGCCCGTCCTCCTGCGGTATCGCGATTCCCTTGCCGGGCAACCTGGTGGAGAGCCCGTCCCGCCGTTTCACCGAGGGTCCGCCCGCCCGACGGCGTACTCCGGCTCGACACCCCGGTCACCGCGATCCGCCGGACCGCGGGACGGTGCGGGTCCCGCCGCGCACACCGCGGACTCGGTCCTGCACACCGGCCACGCGGTACTCGCCGTACCCCCGGCGCTCGCCCTGGCCCGGATCGACTTCGACGGCCAACTACCCGCGGAACCAGCCCGGTTGGCCCGCCTCACCCCGGTGTGGACGGGAGCCGTGGCCAAGGTCCTCGCCCGCTACCAGGACCTCAGCGCGGACAAGGTGATCCGGCGTCCGCACGAGGAGTTCAGCGCCATCGGGTGGCACCTGGGCCAGCAGGCGCACGTCGCCCACCGAGTTCCGGGGTGGGGCTGGGTTCGCCGCGACTGATGGACTCGGCCAACCCGGAGAAGTTCCGCGGCGCCCTGCCCACCGTCGACCGGCTCGCCGCCTTCCGGGACACCGACGCCGAGCGGGTGCACGCCCGGATGCGCGCCATAGCTGCCGGCAAGGTCTCGGCGCCCGGCCAACTCACCGTCGTCGCAACGCACTTGCTCACCGTGCTGCTCAACCACGAGTACCAGCACGACCAGTGGATCGGCGAGGTGCGCGCGGACCACCTCGGGCATCCGCTCCCACCGGACCCGGACACCGACCGGGTACACCGCCTGGACGGCTGTCCGGTCCTCGCGCCATAGGGCTTGTCCCGCACTCCCGGGACCGCCCACGGGACGGCCGGCAGTGCAGACAGGCCCCGCGCCGTGTCCGTAGAGTCCCCTCCAGCCGTCTGCGAAAGAGCCGCCTGTGACCGCCACCGATTCCGCCGCCTCCGCCGGTATATCGCGCCGCCCCGAGGACCAGCGCCGCGTACTGACCGTCCTGGTCGTCAGCCAGGTCCTCAGCGG
Organism: Streptomyces sp. NPDC058045; assembly: GCF_042885635.1. NCBI lineage: Bacteria > Bacillati > Actinomycetota > Actinomycetes > Kitasatosporales > Streptomycetaceae > Streptomyces > Streptomyces sp. NPDC058045. The sequence continues at coordinate 48,503 of NZ_JBHVRR010000007.1, forward strand.
CGCCGGGCTCGCGGCGGGCATCACCGTCGGCGCGCTGCTCGCCCAGGACATGCTCGGCTCCACCGACCTCGCCGGGCTGCCCAGCGCGCTGTTCACCGCGGGCTCGGCCCTCGCCGCCGTCGGGGTGGGCCGGATATCCCAGGCCCGCGGCCGCAGACCGGGCCTGGCCGCGGGCTATCTGACCGGCGCCGTCGGCAGCGCGGGCGTCATCGCCGCCGCCGTCGCCGACAGCCCAGTCCTCCTCTTCACCGCCCTCTTCGTCTACGGCGCCGGCACCGCCACCAACCTCCAGGCCCGGTACGCGGGCGGCGACCTCGCCGCCCCCGCGCACCGGGCCCGCGCCGTCTCCACGGTGCTGGTCGCCACCACCCTCGGCGGGGTCGCGGGGCCCAATCTGGCCGCACCCACCGGGGCGTTCGCCGAGCGGCTCGGCCTCCCCGGGCTGGCCGGCCCCTTCCTCCTCGCCGGTGCCGCCTACGGGCTCGCCGCCCTGGTCCTCGCGGTCTGGCTGCACCCCGACCCGCTGCTGCTCGCCCGCGAACTCGCCGACGGGCAGCAGACCGGTACCGCCCAGGAGAGCGCGGCACCGGTGCACCGCCCCGAGTTGATGCTCGGCGCGGTGACGATGGTGCTGACCCAGCTCGTGATGGCCGCGATCATGACGATGACCCCGGTCCATATGCACGACCACGGCCACGGAACCGCCGCCTCCGGCCTGGTCATCGCCATCCATGTGGGCGCCATGTACCTGCCCTCGCCGCTGACCGGCTGGCTGGTCGACCGCTACGGCCGCCGCATGATCGCCGCGGCCTCCGGGGTCACCCTGCTCGCCTCCGGTGTGCTGGCCGCGTTCGCCCCGGAGGACTCGGTCGCCCTGCTGGCCCTGGCACTGGCGCTGCTCGGCCTCGGCTGGAACTTCGGCCTGGTCTCCGGTACCGCGATGATCACCGACGCGGTGCCGCTGGCCACCCGCGCCAGGACGCAGGGCGTGGTCGACGTCGCCATCGCCTGCGCCGGCGCCACCGGCGGTCTCGCCTCCGGCCTCGTGGTCTCCGCCGCCGGGTACCCGGTCCTCGGAGTCGCCGGAGGCGTCCTCGCGCTCGCCGTCATCCCCGCCGCCGTCCTCACCGCCAACCGCCGCCCGGACCCGGCCTGACGCACGCCCACCAGACCCGACGCCCCCGGACACGACGGTGCCCCGGCCGCACGGGGGAAAGCGGTCGGGGCACCGTCGTGTCCGGGGGCGGGGCGGGCTACTCGCGGTCGTCGCGGTCTGCGGTCTCCGCCTCGTCCTGCTTGGCCTGCACCTCGGGGTCGAGGCCGCGGCGCGCTTTGGCGCTGCCGTCGACGGCGGTCAGCCGGCTCGGGCTGTCCGGGACCTCGGTGGCGGCCGGGGGCTCCACCAGCCAGTCCGGGTTGGCCTGCCGGTCCCACCACTTCCAGGCGGCGAACGCGCCACCGGCCACCGCACCCACCAGGGCCATGCCCTTCACGACGCGGCCGACGCGGGCACGGCGGTCCCGGCGGCGGACCAGCTTCTCGATGTCGCGGGCGCTGAGCCCGCTGCGGGCCGCGGCCACCGCGGCCGCCCGCCGCGCCAGCAGCTCCTCCTTGACGGGCTGCGCGGCGGCGATGGCCTGCTCGATCCTGGGCCGCGAGGTGGCGGCGGCCTGCTTCGCGGCGGCGCGGGCCCGGTCCGCGGCCTCGTCCAGCGCGGGCGGTACATGGGTGCGCGCCAGCTCGATGCGCGGCGCGAGATGGCTGTCGTAGCGGGCGCGGGCCTGTTCCGCGGCGAAGGCCACTCTGGGTGCCAGACGCACCCGGGCCTCGTCCAGGTACTGCATCGCCCGGTCCTTGGCGGTGTCGGCGTAGGGCGCCACCACTTCCGCGGCGTGCAGCACGCTGTCCTTCGCCGAACCGGTCGCGGCGCGCACGCGTTCAATGCGGGTCACGGGAATCCTCCTTCGGTGGCGTACCGTCAATCACCTTTCCACCCCCTCAAAGATCATGCCTGCCCTTGGGGCGGGCGCCATGCGTGGGGGTGCATCCGGGTCAGCGCACCCGGTGGACTCGATGCGATTTCGCCCCTTTTCGGTACCCGTCGGGGGCGGGGACATGCGGTGTGGACGGGGTTCGCCTGGCCATCCGGGGCGGCGTCCGTGCGAGGATTCCGGTGTCACAGAGGACAACGGAAGGCAGATCGTGGCTGAGCAGCTTTACGCCACCCTGAAGACCAACCACGGCGACATCGTGATCCGGCTGCTGCCGAACCACGCGCCGAAGACGGTCAAGAACTTCGTGGAGCTCGCCCAGGGCGAGCGTGAGTGGGTCCACCCGGCGACCGGCAAGAAGTCCACGGACCGGCTGTACGACGGCACGGTCTTCCACCGGGTGATCAGCGGTTTCATGATCCAGGGCGGCGACCCCCTGGGCAACGGCACCGGCGGCCCCGGCTACGAGTTCGAGGACGAGTTCCACCCGGACCTCGCCTTCGACCGGCCGTACCTGCTGGCGATGGCCAACGCGGGCCCGGGCACCAACGGTTCGCAGTTCTTCGTCACCGTGGCGCCGACGGCCTGGCTGACGCGCAAGCACACCATCTTCGGTGAGGTCGCCGACGAGGCCAGCAAGAAGGTCGTCGACACCATCGGCGCCACCCAGACCAACCCGCGCACCGACCGCCCGGTCAACGACGTGGTCATCGAGTCCGTCGTGGTGGAGACCCGCGCGGCCTGAGCCCGCGCCCCGGGCCGCCGCCCGGGAACCATTGCGCCCCGCCCGTCCGTAAGGAAGGGCGGGGCGGGTGTGTGTACGGACCGCTCCCGCGCACACCGCATCCCGGCAGAATCCCCGACCGCAGCGGCGGCCGGTACGAGACGGAGGCAAGCCATGGACCAGGTGCCGGACGGGCCGAAGGGGCCGCAGGACGCATCGCACGGCCTGCCGGTCTGCTACCGCCACCCGGACCGGGAGACCGGTATCCGCTGCACCCGCTGCGAGCGCCCGGTCTGCCCCGAGTGCATGGTCAGCGCCTCCGTCGGCTTCCAGTGCCCGGAGTGCGTACGCGGCGGTTCCGGCTCCGGGCGCGCGCCCTCGGCGAGCAGACCGCGGACCCTGGCGGGCGGCGCGATCACCGCCGATCCCCGGCTGGTGACGAAGATCCTCATCGGGATCAACGCGGCCGTCTTCCTCGCCACCCTGGCCGCCGGGAACGTCTTCACCCACACCCTGTGGCTGATCGGCCTGGCCTACGACCAGGTCGAGCACGGCGTCGTCGGCGTCGGCGACGGGCAGTGGTACCGGCTCTTCACCGCGATGTTCCTGCATCAGCAGTTTCTGCACATCGGCATGAACATGCTGGGGCTCTGGTGGCTCGGCGGCCCGCTGGAAGCGGCCCTCGGCCGGGTCCGCTATCTGGCGCTCTACCTCATCTCCGGCCTAGCCGGCAGCGCCCTCACCTATCTGGTGGCCTCACCGGCCACGCCGTCCCTCGGCGCCTCCGGAGCGATCTTCGGCGTCTTCGGCGCGACAGCGGTGCTGATGCGGCGGATGCGCTACGACATGCGGCCGGTCGTCGCGCTGCTGGCGATCAACCTGGTCTTCACCTTCACCGTGCCCGGCATCGCCTGGGAGGCACACGTCGGCGGTCTGGTGGCGGGCGTGATCATCGCCTACGCCCTGGTGCACGCCCCGCGGGAGCGGCGGGCGCTGGTCCAGTGGGGAGCCTGCGCGGCGGTACTGCTGATCACCATGGCCCTGGTGCTGGTGCGGACGGCACAGCTCACCTGAGTTGTCCACAGCGGGTGCCCATACCTGTGCATGGTGTGCACACACCTCCGCCCCTCATCACTGACCTGGGGTTTTCCGTCAGTGACCAGGGGCGAACAGGTGAACGGACTGCGGTATGTCTGTCACACCGGCGTCAATAGCCGGGAAGTTATCCACAGATCTTCAGCCTATCCCCAAGTGTGGACAGGCCTGTGGATAACTTTGGCCAGAGGACGCCGGAGGACACCGGCGGACGTTCAGCGCAAGCCGGTGAACGCTATTTCCACTGCGTGGAGACACCGAATCCGGCCGCGATGAAGCCGAATCCGACCACGATGTTCCAGTTGCCGAGCGCGTCGATCGGGAGCTTGCCGTCGGTCACGTAGAAGACCACGATCCACGCCAGACCGATTGCGAACATGGCCAGCATCACCGGCGCCACCCAGCTCCGGTTGGTCAGCTTGACCACCGTTGCCTTGGTCGGCGGCGGCGAGTAATCGGCCTTCTTGCGGATACGTGACTTCGGCACGAGGGTCTCTCCTGTCGATGCGCTGCGTGGCCGCGCAGGTGGACTGGGCTTCCGGCCGGCGGCCCCAGTGCAGCGTACATACGTGACTGCGGGGGGAGACCGGGCACTCCCCAAGGCGTCGGTTAGCGTAGTGCGTCCCAGGCGCCGTAAGGAGTAAGGGTACTTTGGGTACGCTGAGCAATTCTGCCGACTCCCACGGGCAGAACACCAGTCCCGTGCGCACCAGCCGTCACCGTCCTGTGCGTCTGCTCACCGCGGCCGTCTTCGCTCTCGCCGGGCTGATGTTCTTCACCAGCTTCAACACCGCCAAGGGCACCAACATCCGTACCGATTCATCCCTGTTGAAGCTCTCCGACCTGGTCCGCGAACGCAGCCAGAAGAACGGCACCCTGGAGAACACCAACAGCGCGCTCCGCGGCGACGTGGACCGGCTCACCCGCGGCCACGACTCCACCTCCCGCACCGAGAGCGCCCGCCGCGAAGCACTCGCCGACCAGGCCGCCACCCGCGAACTCCGCGGCCCGGCCGTCTCCGTCACCCTCGACGACGCCCCGCCGGACGCCGGCCCCAAGCTCCCCGGCTACCCCGAACCGCAGCCCAACGACCTGGTCATCCACCAGCAGGATCTGCAAGCCGTGGTCAACGCGCTGTGGCAGGGCGGCGCCAGCGGCATCCAGGTCATGGGCCAGCGGCTGATCTCCACCAGCGCCGTCCGGTGCGTCGGCAACACCCTGATCCTCCAGGGCCGCGTCTACTCCCCGCCGTACACGGTGACCGCCGTCGGCGACCCGGAGAAGCTGAAGCAGACCCTCGCCGCCTCCCCGCAGATCCAGAACTACATGCTCTACGTCAACGGCTACGGCCTCGGCTGGGAGGTCAAGGACCGCGGCGACCTCACCCTCCCCGGCTACACCGGCACCGTCGACCTGCACTACGCCCGGCCCGTCTCCTGACCGTGCCCGGGAAGAGTGGTCCCTGCCGAGACAACGGCCCGGCCCGCCCGGCGCCTCGCTACCCTGGTCGGGAATGCACCACAGGCGAGCAGTGAGTAGGGACGGCATGTACGGCTGGATCTGGCGGCATCTGCCGGGCAACACATGGGTCAGAGCGCTCCTCTCCCTCGTCCTCGCCCTGGCCGTGGTCTACCTGCTCTTCCAGTACGTCTTCCCCTGGGCGGAGCCGCTGCTTCCGTTCAACGACGCCACCGTCGAGAACGGCGCCTCCGTACGGACGGTGGTGCTGTGATGACCGCCACCGGCCCCGGCGCCCGCATCCTCGTCGTCGACAACTACGACAGCTTCGTCTTCAACCTCGTTCAGTACCTGTACCAGTTGGGCGCCGAGTGCGAGGTGCTGCGCAACGACGAGGTGAGCACCGCGCACGCCAGTGGGGGAGGGTTCGACGGTGTGCTGCTCTCCCCCGGGCCCGGGACGCCCGAACGGGCCGGGATCTGCGTGGAGATGGTGCGGCACTGCGCCGCCACCGGCGTCCCCGTCTTCGGCGTCTGCCTCGGGATGCAGTCGATGGCGGTCGCCTACGGTGGGGTGGTGAGCCGCGCGCCGGAGCTGCTGCACGGCAAGACCTCGCCTGTGGTCCACACCGGCCAGGGCGTCTTCGCCGGCCTCCCCTCGCCCTTCACCGCCACCCGCTACCACTCGCTCGCCGCCGAACCGGCCACCGTACCCGCGGAGTTGGAGGTCACCGCCCATACCTCCGACGGCATCGTGATGGGGCTGCGGCACCGCCAACTCCCAGTCGAGGGCGTGCAGTTCCACCCCGAGTCGGTACTGACCGAGCACGGGCACCGGATGCTGGCCAACTGGCTCGCCGTCTGCGGTGACCCGGGGGCGGTGGAGCGTTCGGCGGGCCTGGCCCCCGTGGTGGGCAGGGCCACGGCGTGACCGCGCTCCGCCCCGAGCGCGAGGGGGGCCGGCCCTGGTATGCCGGGCGCGAGATGCGCGGCTACGAGGACACCGGTGCGTTCGAGGCGGCGGTGGAGGGTCTCGCCGATCCGCTCAACGACCCGCTCCCCGGGGCCGGTTCACCGCGGCGCGCCCCCCGGCACGGCCGCCCGGAGCCCCCCGCGCCCGCCTGGGCCCACCCCGGCCGGCCCGAGTCCCCGGAGCCCGCGCCCGACCCGCACAACGCCCCAGCCCCCGCCCAGGACCCGTACCCCGCCCCCGTCCGCGAGACCTACCAGGCTTATGGCACCGCGGAGTTGACGGCCGAGGCGGATGCGTACGGAACAGATCCGTATGAGGCGGATGCGTATGTCGCCCCGGAATCAACGGAGTTGGCGGAGCCGGAGGCAGAGGCGGCGGCCGGGGCGGTGGGCGGTGCCACGGGGGGTCGGGCCGCGCGGCGTAAGGCCGCCAGGCGCGGGGGTGGCCGGCGCCGGGCCGGTGGGCGCCGTGGCGTCCGTGAGGTGGCCGGTGCCGAGGCGGACGCGGCGGCCAAGCCGGTCAGCCGGGTGGAGGCGCGGCGGGCGGCGCGGGCGGCGAAACCGACCGCAGGTGTCCTCGTCAGCCGCGCGGTGGGCGAGTTCTTCATCACCGTCGGCGTGCTGATGCTGCTCTTCGTCACCTACCAGTTGTGGTGGAGCAACATCCGCGCCCACCAGCAGGCCGACGGCGCCGCCCACCACCTCCAGGACGACTGGGCCAAGGGCAAGGGCAAGCCCGGCGCCTTCGCCCCCGGCCAGGGCTTCGCCATCCTGCACATCCCCAAGCTCGACGTGGTGGTGCCGATCGCGGAGGGCATCGACAAGAACCGGGTACTGGACCGCGGCATGGTCGGCCACTACGACGCCAAGACCATCAAGACCGCGATGCCCGGCGACAGGACGGGCAACTTCGCCGTCGCCGGACACCGCAACACCCACGGCGAACCGTTCCGGTACATCAACCGCCTCAAGCCCGGCGACCCGATCATCGTCGAGACGCAGGACACCTACTTCGTCTACAAGATGGCGAGCATCCTGCCGCAGACCCCGCCGAGCAACGTCGGTGTGCTGCGGCCCGTCCCGCCGGGTTCGGGTTTCACCGGGCCGGGCCGGTACATCACACTGACCACCTGCACCCCCGAGTTCACCAGCACCTACCGGATGATCGTGTGGGGCAGCATGGCCGAGGCCAGACCGCGCAGCGAGGGCAAGCCGCCCGCGCTGGTCGGCTGAGCCCGCCACCGGCCCCTACCCCGGACACCCCGTACACGGCAGACAAGGCAGACGCAGCAGTGGTAGCCACCAGGGACCCCGACGAGCAGGCCGGTCACGAGGAGGAGCCCGTCGACGGCGCCCCCGGACCGGATCCGGACCGTTCCCGGGGCCGCGGCCGGATCGCCACCGCGGTCATGGTCTTCGGTGAACTCCTCATCACCTGCGGCCTGTTGCTCGCCCTCTTCGTCGTCTACTCACTGTGGTGGACCAACGTCGTCGCGGACCGGGCGGCCGGCCGGCAGGGCGACCGGGTGCGCGACACCTGGAAGCACCCGGGCAGCGGCGCACCCGGCGCCCTGGACACCCGGAACGGCATCGGCTTCCTCCATGTGCCCGCGATGAAGAACGGCGAGGTCCTGGTGAAGAAGGGCACCTCCGCCAAGGTCCTCAACGACGGCGTGGCCGGCTACTACACCAAGCCCACCAGGTCCGCCCTCCCCGGCGACAGGACCGGCAACGTCACCCTCGCCGCCCACCGCGACGGCCACGGCGCGAAGTTCCACCGCATCGACAAGGTGCGCGACGGCGACCCGATCGTCCTGGAGACCCGCGACAAGTGGTACGTCTACCGGGCCTACAAGATCCTGCCGCAGACGTCCAAGTACGACGTGAACGTCATCGACCAGGTGCCGAAGGCGTCCGGCAGGAAGCACCCCGGCCGGTACATCACCCTCACCACCTGCACCCCCGTCTACACCTCCGACTACCGGTACGTCGTCTGGGGCGAGTTGGAGCGGGTCGACAAGGTGGACCATGAACGCACCCCGCCACCGGAACTGCGCTGAGCGGCCGGAGCGGCGAAGACCCGGTGACCTGATGGTCACCGGGTCCCGTTCACCTCGTCACCGCAGGCGGCTCAGGGCTCCAGTCCCGCGGTGCCGCCGAAGAAGCCGCCGCCGTCCTGGGGGGTGTTCTGCTGGCCGCCGCCGTCCTGCTGGCCGCCCTGCGGGTTGATCTTGGGCATGGTGGCGATGATGACGGCGGAGCCCTTGTCGACCTGGGTGTTGGCGCCCGGCTCGGTCGTCATCACCATGGCGTCGTCGTCCTGCGGGCCCCGGATGTCGCCCACCGTCAGCCCCGCGGCCTCGATCGCCGTCCTGGCGTCGGCGAGCCGCTGCCGGCCCACGTCCGGCACCGCGACCTTCTCCGGCGCGGCCGGCTTCTTGGCGACCTGCACGGTCACCGTGGAGCCGGGATCCACCTGGGAGTTGGCCGCCGGGGTGGTCGCGATGACCTTGCCCTCCTCGACGTCGGCGTTCTCCACGTCCTGGCGGGTCACCTGGAGCCCGTTGGCCTCGATCTGCGTCTTGGCGGCCTCGAAGTCCTGCCCGGTCACATCGGGGACCTGGACCTGCTTCTTCTCCTGGGCCACGGTCAGCGTGATCGTGGTGCCCTTCTCGACCTCCTTGTCCCCCTCCGGGGACTGGGTGATCACCGTGCCGGGCTTCTGCTCGGACTCCTGCGACTCCTTGCGGACATCGGTGAAGCCCTTGCCCTCCAACTGCGACTTGGCCTTCTCGAAGGACAGACCCGTCACATCCGGTACCGCGATCTTGGGGGCGCCGGTGGAGACCGTGACGTTGATCGTCTGGTCCTTGTGCACCTCGGTGCCGGCGGCCGGATCCTGGTCGCAGATGCGGTTCTTGGGCTGGTTCTCGCAGGGCTTGCGGTGCTTCTTCAGTACCAGACCGCGGTTGTCCGCCATCCGGTCCGCCTCGGTGACGGTGGTGCCGACGAAGTCGGGGGCCTTGAAGGTTTCCTGGGAGTTGCCGTCTCCGCTGAAGATCCACTTGCCGATGAGTATGGCGCCCACCAGGACCAGCAGACCGGCGGCCATCAGCAGCACCGTCGAGGAGTTGCTCTTCTTCTGCTTTCTGCGGTCCGGCCGGTCGTCGTAGCCGAAGCCGCCGTCGTCCGGATTGGTCGGCGGCAGCATCGAGGTCTGCCCGCCGTCCTGCGACCGCATCGCGGTGGTCGGCTGGTCGTCGCCGTAGCCGTAGCCCGCGGCGCCCATCGCGGCGGCCGCGGCCACCGGCTGCCCGTCCAGCAGGGCCTCGATGTCGGCACGCATCTCGTCGGCCGACTGGTAGCGGTAGTCCGGGTCCTTGACCAGTGCCTTGAGGACGATGGCGTCCATCTCGGGCGTGATCTCGGGATCGAAGACGCTCGGTGGCTGCGCCTCCTCCCGCACATGCTGGTAGGCGACGGCCACCGGTGAGTCACCGACGAACGGCGGCCGCACGGTGAGGAGTTCGTAGAGCAGGCAGCCGGTCGAGTAGAGGTCGGACCGGGCGTCCACGGTCTCGCCCTTGGCCTGCTCGGGGGAGAGGTACTGGGCGGTGCCGATGACCGCGGCCGTCTGCGTCATGGTCATACCGGCGTCGCCCATGGCGCGGGCGATACCGAAGTCCATGACCTTGACCTGGCCGGTGCGGGTCAGCATCACGTTGGCCGGCTTGATGTCGCGGTGCACGATGCCGGCGCGGTGCGAGTATTCGAGGGCCTGGAGGATGCCGATGGTCATCTCCATGGACCGCTCGGGCAGCAGCTTCCGCCCGGAGTGCAGCAGCTCACGCAGGGTCGAGCCGTCCACGTACTCCATCACGATGTACGGGATGGAGACCTGGTCGACGTAGTCCTCGCCCGTGTCGTACACCGCGACGATCGCGGGGTGGTTGAGGGAGGCGGCCGACTGGGCCTCGCGGCGGAACCGGGCCTGGAACGACGGGTCGCGCGCGAGGTCCGCACGCAGCGTCTTCACCGCCACGGTGCGGCCGAGGCGGGTGTCGTGCGCGAGGTAGACCTCCGCCATGCCACCGCGCCCGAGCACCTGGCCCAGTTCGTACCGGCCGCCGAGGCGACGCGGCTCTTCCATAGCTACCTACCAGCCCTCTCCGTCGGTCCGGACCACACCGTGTTGCGTGGTCCGGCGGTGTGCTGCCCGGGCCTCACCGTACCCGGCCCGCCGTGCCCGCTCGGGCCGAGTCGATGACCCGATACAGGACCGGTACAACCGCGTGCGCCGAAGCGTTAACGGGGTGATCGGGGTCACTGCTTGCCGTGGAGGACCGCCTGCATCACGTCCTTGGCGATCGGTGCGGCGAGACCGCCACCGGAGATGTCACCGCGGTTCGCCTTGCTGTCCTCGACGACCACCGCGACGGCGACCGGCGAACCCGAGCCGGTCTTGGCGTAGGAGAGGAACCAGGCATACGGATTGCCCTCGTTGTTGATGCCGTGCTGGGCGGTACCGGTCTTGCCGCCGACGGTGACGCCGGGGATCTTCGCGGTCTGCCCGGTGCCGGTCTGGACCACGGTCTCCATCATCGACTGGAGCTTCTGCGCGTTCTCCGCGGACAGCGGCCGGCTGAGCTCCTTCGGGTCGGTCTTCTCGATGGTGTCCACGTTGGGTCCCTGCAACTGCTGCACCATGTACGGCTGCATCAGCTTGCCGTCGTTGGCCACCGCGGAGGCCACCATGGCCATCTGCAGTGGGGTCGCCGCCGTGTCGAACTGGCCGATGGAGGAGAGCGCGGTCTGCGACTTGTTCATGTCGTCGTCAAAACGGGACGCATTGGCGCGGACCGGGACGAACTGCTCCTTGTTGAAGCCGAACTTCTCCGCGGTCTCCAGCATCTTCTCGTTGCCGAGATCCGAACCGATCTTGCCGAACACCGTGTTGCAGGACCACCGCAGGGCCTCCCGCATGGTGGCGTTCTTGCAGGGGATGTGGCCCTCGTTCGGCAGCGGCGTCGTGGTGCCCGGCATCGTCCACGGCAGCGGCGAGTCCGTCTTCTCGTCCGGCTGGCTGTACTTGCCGTGCTCCAGCGCCGCCGCCGCCGTCACCACCTTGAAGGTGGAACCGGGCGGATAGGTCTGGCGCAGCGCCCGGTTGAGCGTCGGGTCGGACTCGTTGTTCTTCTTCTGCAGACTGTTCCACGCCTTCTCGTCCTTGGTGCCGTTGCCGGCGAAGGACGAGGGGTCGTACGAGGGGGTGGAGGCCAGCGCCAGGATCGCGCCGGTCTGCGGATCGATCGCGGCGACCGCGCCCTTCTTGTCGCCGAGACCGTCGAACGCGGCCTTCTGCGCGGCGGAGTTGAGCGTGGTCACGACATTGCCGCCGGCCTGCTTCTTGCCGGTGAGCATGTCCAGGGTGCGGCGGAAGAAGAGCCGGTCGTCGTTGCCGGTGAGGATGCCGTCCTCGATCGACTCCAACTGCGTGGCCCCGTAGGCCTGCGAGGCGTACCCGGTCACCGGCGCCCACATCGGGCCGTCCTTGTACGTCCGCTTGTACTTGAAGTCGCTGCCCGAGGTCTCCGCGTACCCGGTGACCGACTTGCCGTTGACGATGATGTCGCCCCGCGGCTGCGCGTACCGCTCGATGGAGACCCGGCGGTTGTTCTTGTCCGACTGCAAAGTGTTCGCCTGGGCGTACTGGAGCCAGTTGTCCCGGATCAGCAGGGCGAGCACCAGCAGCCCGCAGAAGATCGCGATGCGGCGCAGTGGCTTGTTCACGGTCGGACCACCTGGGTCATTTCGGCGTCGGGGTTGGGGGCCGGTGCGGGGGCCGGTCTGCGAGCGGTGTCGCTGATCCGGATCAGAATGCCGATCAGCGCCCAGTTCGCAATGACGGACGAACCACCGTATGCGATGAACGGCAGCGTCATACCGGTCAGCGGAATGAGGCCCATCACACCGCCCGCGACCACGAAGACCTGAAGCGCGAACGCGCCGGACAGGCCCACCGCGAGCAGCTTCCCGAACGGGTCGCGCGCGGCCAGCGCCGTCCGCACCCCGCGTTCCACCAGCAGCCCGTAGATCAGCAGGATCGCCATCACCCCGGCCAGACCCAGCTCCTCGCCGTACGTGGCCAGGATGAAGTCGGAGTTGGCGGCGAAGCCGATCAGGTCGGAGTTCCCCTGGCCGAGTCCGGTACCGAGGACCCCGCCGGAGCCGAACGCCCAGAGCGCCTCCATGGACTGCTCGGAGTGGCCCCACTGGCCCTGCTTGCTGAGCATGTACTCGTGCATCGGATCCAGCCAGGCCTGCACCCGCTGCTGGACGTGCGGCTCGAAGGAGGCCACACCGACCGCGCTGACCGCCGACATCAGCAGACCGAAGACGATCCAACTGGTGCGCTCGGTCGCCACGTACAGCATCACCACGAACATGCCGAAGAACAGCAGCGAGGTACCGAGGTCCGTCTCGAAGACCAGGATCAGGATGGACATCGCCCAGACCACCACGATCGGGCCCAGGTCGCGCCCGCGCGGCAGATAGATCCCCATGAAGCGGCGGCTCGCCAGCGCCAGCGCGTCCCGTTTCACCATCAGATAGCCGGCGAAGAAGATCGAGATCACGATCTTCGCGAACTCACCGGGCTGGATGGAGAGCGGGCCCAGGTGGATCCAGATCTTCGCGCCGTTGATGTTCTGCCCGAGGCCCGGCACCAGCGGCAGCAGCAGCAGTATCAGCGCGCCCATCATCGAGATGTAGGTGTAGCGCTGGAGGACGCGGTGGTCCTTCATCAGCATCAGCACCGCCACGAAGAGCGCGATACCGATCGCCGAGTACAGCAACTGCTTGGGCGCCGCCTCGCTGAACTTCCCGAACTGGAACTTCGCCAGCCGCTGCAACCGGTCCGACTGGTCCAGCCGCCAGATGACCACCAGACCGAGCCCGTTGAGCAGCGTCGCCAGCGGCAGCATCAGCGGGTCCGCGTACGGCGCGAATCTGCGCACCACGAGATGGCCGACGCTCGCCAGCAGGCCGAGCCCCAGGCCGTAGCCGAGGAGGCCGGGCGGGATCTCGTCGTCGATGGCCAGGCCCACGTTGGCGTAGGCGAAGACCGGGATGACGACCGCGAAGACCAGCAGCGCCAGCTCGGTGTTGCGGCGGCTCGGCGTGCCGATGGAACCGATGGTCGAGGTGTGCGAGGTCGATTGCGAACTGCTCATGGTGTGGCGTGGCCCCTCACGGCTGCTTACTGCTTACCGGCACAGCGAGACCACCTTCTGCTCTTCCTCGGAGAGGGTGGGCCCGGGCTTCGGCTTCGGTGAGCCCTTGGTCCCGGGGCCGGTGGTGGCGGAGGCGGCGGTCTGCTCGTCGGCGAGCGGCTTGGCGGCGTCGTCCGTGTCGCCCTTCCCCTGGCCGGAGTCCTGCTTTCCCTTGGCGTCGCTCTCCGCGGCCCGCCGCTCGGCGTCCTTGCGGCAGGCGGAGGCCTGGAGTTGGAGCTCCTCGACCTTCTTGCGCGCCCCGCTGAGATCGTCCTCGGCGATGGTGGCCTTGACCCGCTTCTGCTGGAACGGCGGCAGGTACTTGAGTTCGATCTCGGGGTGGTCCGTCCGCACCTTCGACAGGCTCACCCACGCCAGATCCTGGCTGATGCCCTGGTACAGCGCGATGTGCTCGTCCTTGGTGCCGACGTAGTACTGGGTCTGGGTCCAGCGGTAGCCGCCGTAGAGGCCGCCGCCGATCACCGCGAGCGCCAGGACCGCGTAGACGGAACGCTTCAGCCAGGGGCGGCGGGAGCGGGACTTCACGAAGTCGACGTCGTCGTAGTCGCCGAAGGAGTCCTGCGGGGCGTATCCCGGGTCGGCGCCGCTGCCGGGCGGGCCGAACTCGCCGCCGCCCTGCCCGGGGACCTGCCGGCCGAGGCCGGCCGCACGGCCCGCGGGGGTCTGCATGGCGCCGTTGTCGTGCAGTTGGTGCTGGTTCTCGGCGACCGCGCCGACCACCACCGGGGTGTCCGACAACTGCTCGGCGATGGTGTCACCGCTGTCGATGTCCAGTACGTCGGCCACGATCACCGTGACGTTGTCCGGTCCACCGCCGCGCAGCGCGAGCTGGATCAGATCCTGCACGGTCTCCTGCGGGCCCTGGTAGCTGGCGAGGGTCTCCTCCATCGTCTGGTGGGAGACGACCCCGGACAGCCCGTCGGAGCAGATCAGATAGCGGTCGCCGGCCCGCACCTCGCGGATCGACAGATCGGGCTCCACATGGTCACCGCTGCCCAGCGCGCGCATCAGCAGGGAGCGCTGCGGATGGGTGGTGGCCTCCTCCTCCGTGATCCGGCCCTCGTCGACCAGGCGCTGCACCCAGGTGTGGTCCTGGGTGATCTGGGTGAGGACGCCGTCCCGCAGCAGATAGGCGCGGGAGTCGCCGACGTGCACCATGCCGAGCCGCTGCCCGGTCCACAGCAGCGCGGTCAGCGTGGTGCCCATGCCTTCGAGCTGCGGATCCTCCTCGACCATCATGCGCAACTGGTCGTTGGCCCGCTGCACGGCGTTGCCCAGCGAGGTGAGGATGTCCGAGCCGGGGACGTCGTCGTCCAGGGTGACCAGGTTGGAGATCACCTCGGAGGAGGCCACCTCGCCCGCGGCCTGCCCGCCCATTCCGTCGGCGATCGCCAGCAACCGGGGGCCGGCGTAACCGGAGTCCTCGTTGCCCTCGCGGATCATGCCCTTGTGGGAGCCGGCGGCGAAGCGCAGTGACAGACTCATGCGCACCTCGCCCGTCGGCTCCGGGTACACCCGGTCCTGTCGAGCCACCCTGCCCACCCTCCGGTCGTGAGCGCTCCGGCGTCCGGGATACGGACCGCGCCGGCTCGCTCGCTCCGCTCGCGCTCGCTCATGGTCGTGACTACTTCCGCAGCTCGATGACGGTCTTGCCGATACGGATCGGCGCGCCCAGCGGCACCGGCGTCGGTGTCGTCAACCGGGTCCGGTCGAGATACGTGCCGTTGGTGGACCCGAGATCCTCGACGATCCACTGGCCGTCACGATCGGGGTAGATCCTGGCATGTCTGCTGGACGCGTAGTCGTCGTCCAGCACAATCGTCGAATCGTGCGCCCGCCCCAGCGTGATCGTCTGACCCTGGAGGGCCACCGTGGTGCCGGTGAGGATGCCCTCGGACACCACCAACTTGCTGGGGGCGCCCCGGCGTTGACGGCCGCCGCCCTGTCTCTGCTGCGGAGGCGAGTCCTGTCGACGGGCGGACTGCTGCGGGCGTGTGGCCTCCCGCCGCGCCCCGCGCTGCGTGACGCGCGTTCCGAACAGGTCGCTGCGGATGACCTGGACGGCCACGATCACGAACAGCCACAGAACGGCCAGGAAACCCAGCCGCATGACCGTCAGGGTCAGCTCTGACATTGCCCCCGCTTCACCCTTCGGCTTGCCGGTAAATGATGGTGGTGCTGCCCACGACGATCCGCGAGCCGTCGCGGAGCGTAGCGCGGGTGGTGTGCTGTCCGTCCACCACGATGCCGTTGGTGGAGCCGAGGTCCGAAATCGTCGAGGGCGTTCCGGTCCGGATCTCGCAGTGCCGGCGGGAGACGCCGGGGTCGTCGATCCGCACGTCGGCGTCGGTGCTGCGGCCGAGCACCATCGTCGGGCGGGCGATCTGGTGGCGGGTGCCGTTGATCTCGATCCAGCGTCGCGTCTGGGCGCCGGGCATCGGCCCCGCGGCCTGCGGACGGCCCGCGGGCGCCTGTGCGGGGCGGCCGGGCGGGGGCGAGCTGGGCATGGGCGGGGCACCGGCGGGGGCCTGCGGCGGATATCCGCCGCGGCCGGCGGCCGGGGCCGGGCCGGCCTGTGCCTGGGGCTGGCCGTGGGCCTGCGAGGCGCTGCCCGCCAGGGTGCGGCTGCGTACCCGGTAGAGACCGGTGTCCAGGTCCTCGGCCTTCTCCAGGTGCACCTTGATCGGGCCCATGAAGGTGTAGCGCTGCTGCTTCGCGTAGTCGCGCACCATGCCGGAGAGTTCGTCGCCGAGCTGGCCCGAGTAGGGGCTCAGGCGCTCGAAGTCGGGGGCGCTCAGCTCCACGATGAAGTCGTTGGGGACGACGGTCCGCTCGCGGTTCCAGATCGTGGCGTTGTTGTCGCACTCCCGCTGCAGGGCACCGGCGATCTCGACGGGCTGGACCTCGGACTTGAAGACCTTGGCGAAGGTGCCGTTGACCAGGCCTTCGAGGCGTTGCTCGAACTTCTTCAGGACTCCCATGAGGCACCTCCTCCTTCGTTGCCGTCCTGGTACTGCTTACTGATCGTATCCACGCGCCGGTAAATCGGCTGGTTCCCCCTGTCTGCCCGGCCGACGGGTGTCGACCCTCACAGGACATGCCCCCGGCGGGCGGCGGGAATGCCGGCCCGGACGCGGACCCGGCGGCGCTGCCGGGCACCGGCCCGGCCTCCGGGTGGGAGGCGGGCGGGGACGATCCACGGATCCTCTACGGAAGGGATCGTACGGGGGCTCCTGAACCAGTGTCCCGCACCTGTGGACGGTCTCCCGACCACTTCCGCTCCCCGCGGCCCGGCTGGAGCCGGGTTGGGACGAGACCAGTACGCAGGTGGTGCGCAGGAGGTCCACCGGGGCGGACGGGGCGCGTGAGCGGTGCGGAAACGCAGTGGGAGAGGAGGGAGAGAAGGCGGGAGAGAGGGGAGGGAAGAAGAGGACGCCGGAGCGTCCCGCCGGGGCCCCGGGGCGGCCGTTACCGCAGGTGGGGCCCTTGGCCATAAGGATGTGAATCCACCCCTGGCGGCGTGCTAATCTTCTGGATGTCGGAAGGCGCCGGCCCCGAGGGGAAGGCGACCCGAGACACACCTTGCGCGGGTGGCGGAATAGGCAGACGCGCTGGATTCAGGTTCCAGTGCCCGCAAGGGCGTGGGGGTTCAACTCCCCCCTCGCGCACAGCGGAATGGGCGGCATCGCGGTGGCGATGCCGCCCATTCTTCTTTTTCCGGTTTCTCCGGCACCCGCCCTCCGGCCCGGTCGGACTGTGCCGACTGAAGACGGTGTGTGAGGAAGGTCTCAGGGCGTACCGGTCGTCGGCGATGTCGGCCCGCGGCGGTCAACTCCGTTGCCGGCCGGGGGGATTCGGCGGGGGCGGGGGAGCGTCCCCTAGGCTGGACGGGTGACGAGCCCGGAGACCGAGTCCACCCAGCCCGAGGAGCCGTCGGAAGGCGCCGCGACCGCACCGGGCGGCGCCCGTCCCGAGGAGCGCCTGGAACGCGCGGTGCGCGGCGCCGAGCAGGCACTCATCGAGTACGAGATCGCCCTGGAGACCTTCCGGGTGGAGGTGGAGAACTTCTCCCGGCTGCACCATCAGAAGCTCGGCCCGATGTACACCCGGCTCGATGAACTGGACGCCGATATCGCCGAGGCCAAGGCGGCCCGCACCGGCACCCCGGAGGATCTGGCCGCGGCTCAGGAGGCGCGGGCGCGGGTGATGCCGATGCCCGGCGTGGAGGAACTCTTCAACGGGTGGATGGACTCAGACGGCCTCTCCCCCGAGGCCTCCGCCATGCTCACCGAGCAGCCGGTACGCCCCCCGCAGCGGGTCCGGCCCAGCGAAGAGGCCCGCAAGCTCTACCGCGAACTCGCCCGCCGGGCCCACCCGGACCTGGCGCAGGACGACGCCGAGCGGGCCCGCCGTGAGGAGTTCATCACCCGGGTCAACGCGGCGTACAGCCGTGGCGACGAGCCGCTGCTGCGGGAGCTGTCCGAGGAGTGGTCGGCCGGTCCGTCGCCCGCCGCGCAGCCGCCCAGCCGCAGCGAGGAGCTGTACGCCCGGCTGGAGTGGCTGGCGCAGCGCAAGGAAACCCTCTCCGTGGTCGCCCGGGAGCTGGAGGAGAGCGCGATCGGCGCGATGCTGCGGATGGCCCCGGACGACCCGGACCGGCTGCTGGACGAGATCGCCGAACAACTGCTGGCCGAGGTCGCCGAGCGTGAGTCGGAACTGGCCAGGCTGCTCGCCCCGTCGGGCGGCTGACGGTCGGGTAGCGTCGTCCGTATGCATTTCGGATCTGGTGTGCCCACGGTGTCGGTCGGCGATCTCTCGGACGGTGACTTCCTGCTGGACGTCCGCGAGCACGACGAGTGGCGGGCGGGGCACGCCGAGCGCGCGCTGCACCTGCCGATCAGCGAATTCATGGCCCGCTACGGCGAGTTCACCGAGGCGGCGCCGGAGGACGGCCGGGTGTATGTGATCTGCCGCTCCGGAGGCCGTTCCGCCCAGGTCGCCACCTACCTGGTGCAGCAGGGGGTGGACGCGGTGAATGTGGACGGCGGGATGCAGGTGTGGGAGGCGGCCGGCCGCCCCGTCGTCAACGCGCAGGGCGGTCCCGGCGCGATCATCTGAGGCGGTGCCCGGGTCGGTGCGCTGGTCCTGTGGTGGTCCTGGCAGGGCGTCGCGCGGCTGTCGGACGCCGGTCGGTGGCCGGTCTGCGATGGGTTTCAGCCGGTGGTTCTCGGTGGTGGGCTCGGTGGTCGCGGTGAGCCAGTGCCGGGGGCGGTGGTCGAGGTGCAGGTCATGGGGGCTTCGGTGGTCCGGGCTCCGGTCGGGCCGGTACCGATTCGGTTGGGTTCGGTTGGCGGGATTTCGCCGTGACACCTGTCGCCCTTAACGTGTCGAAGCTGTGGAAAGGCCCGGGGCCGCTGTGCCGGGCGTGCCGCCCTGAGTAGCGTTCGACTGCGAACGCGACGGTGGGCGCCGCGGCGCGCACCGGGCGGCGGGGCCGCGGGGGTGACCACGGCGGTTGACCGGGATCGGATTTCGGGGAACGGGGCTCAATTGGACGCGCACGACAGGGGCACGGAGGGCCGTGCCGGGGAGGACGGGCCGGGCGCCCCTCCCGCCGAGGCCCCGCCCGACCGCAGTACTCCGCAGACTCCCGCCGCCGACCACCTCCCGCGCCCGCGTGAGGCGGGTGCGGGGCTGGCCGCGCTCTCGTTCCGGTACCAGGTGGTGGGGGCGCTGGCGCTCGCCGTGATCGGCGTGGTCGCCTGCACCCACCTGGCGATGGTCTTCCTGCATGTCGCCCCGTCGAACACGATGACCAAGCAGCACGGTCAGGCGGTGGACGACTGGGTGTACCCGGAGTTCGAGCAGAACTGGAAGCTGTTCGCGCCCAACCCGCTCCAGCAGAACATCGCCGTCCAGGTCCGGGCCGAGGTGCGCACCCCGGCCGGCGGCACTCGTACCACCGGCTGGACAGACCTGTCCGCGGAGGACGGCGCCGCCATCCGGCACCATCCGCTGCCCAGCCATATCCGGCAGAACGAGCTGCGCCGGGCCTGGGAGTTCTATCTCAACTCGCATGACGAGCGGGACCGGCCCGGCGGTCTGCGCGGCGATCTCTCCCAGCAGTATCTGCGGCGGATCGCCTCACTCCGGCTGGACCGGGACGGGGTGGACGCCGTGCAGCGCCTCCAACTCCGGTCCCGTACCACCAATGTGACGCCGCCGCCCTGGAGCACTGAACGCACCAGCCTGAAGCCGGTCTACCGGACCTTGCCCTGGTGGTCGGTGATCGGCGTGGACCGCTCGTCCGAGGCGGCCGGCGCCCCGCACTCAGATCCGGCGGGGACCCGTCGTACGGAGGCGAGCGCCCGGTGAAGCACTTCGAATGCGCCCTCTCGCGCCCGGTGGCCCGGGTCACCGGCAGCTCACTCGGCCCCTACCAGACGGCCGTCATCCGCATCGGCTTCGCCGGCACCTGGCTCCTCTTCCTGCTGCGTGAACTCCCCCACCGCGCCGAGCTGTACGGGCCCGACGGGCCGTGGAGCTGGGACATGGCACGGCAACTGGTGGACGGCAACGACGCGTTCACCGCACTGCTCTGGTCCGACGGCCGCCTCTGGTTCGAGCTGGTCTACGGGCTGGCGATCCTGTCCAGCGCGCTGCTGCTGCTCGGCTGGCGCACCAGGACCATGTCGGTGCTCTTCATGATCGGCGTGCTGTCGATCCAGAACCGCAGCATCTTCGTCGGTGACGGCGGAGACAACGTGATCCATCTGATGTCGATCTACCTGGTGCTCGTCCGCTGCGGTCAGGTCTGGTCGCTGGACGCCCGGCGGGCGCGCCGGGACCGTGAGGCGGCGGAGTCCGGGGCGCCGATCCGCCCGGATGTGGTCGGGCCGGTGCTGTGGGTGGTGCTCGGTACGGCTCTCGCGGTGGCGGGCGGTATGGGCCGGCTCGGCGGCGGGTGGCTCCTGATCCTCTGGGGACTGTGGATTGCCCAGGGCCTGTGGTGGGCGGCCAACCGGTATGCCCCCGGCGGTGAACAGCGGGCGCTGCTGGACGGGTTTGCCCACCTCGCACACAACGCGGCACTGTTCGTGATCATGGCGGAGGCCTGCCTGATCTACGCCACGGCCGGCTGGTACAAGATCCAGGGCAGCCGCTGGCAGGACGGCACCGCGGTCTACTACCCGCTGCACCTCGACTCCTTCACCCCCTGGCCCGCCCTCTCCGATGCCCTGGCCTCACACGGGCTGATGGTGATGCTGGTGACCTACGGGACGGTCATCGTGCAGGTCGCCTTCCCGTTCACGCTCTTCAACCGGCGAGTCAAGAACGTGCTGCTGGTGGCGATGATCTGCGAGCACGCGGGGATCGCGGTCATCCTGGGCCTGCCGCTCTTCTCCCTGGCGATGATCGCGGCGGACTCGGTCTTCCTCCCCACCCCGTTCCTACGCTGGCTCGGTCGCCGCGTCTCCCTGCTCACCCAACGCCTTCGCCCAGGCCGGGCGAGCGCGAGAACGGAGGCCGTGGCGGAGGCGGTTGGGCCGGCAGCCAGGGTGACCGTGCCTGGTCCGCGGGAGCGGGAGGACGGTGGGGAAGCCCTGGCTGCGGAGGACGGAAGCGCCGTCGCCTCCACCGCGGCCACCACTCGGGACGCCGAGTCCGATCCGGGCCGGGACCTGGGGTGACGGGCCTGGGCGTCGGCCGTCCCGGTGCGCACGTACGCTCAAGGCATGAACGTGAGGGAGACGGCCGCGCCGGGGGATGAGGTGGTGCGGCGCTGGCGTCGGGCGGCGGACGGGGCGGTGCTGCTCGACGGCTTCCATGCGATCAAGCACGCCCTGCGCTTTGACGCCCGCCTGCTCGCCGGGGTGACCAGCGACCTGCCGTCCGTCCTGGCCCTCGCCGGCCAACTCGCCCCCGATACAAGCGAATCCCTCGCCGCACTGCTGGTGGAGGTGACTCCGGAGGCACTACGGACACTGGTGCCGCGACCGCATCCCACCTCGGTGGCCGCCCTCGCCGCCCGCCCGGACCGCGCCACCCATCTCGCGGAACTGGCCCACACCCCGCGCACCGCGCCCATCGTCCTCCTCGACCAGCCCCGCAATCTGGGCAACGCGGGCGCCGTGATCCGGCTGGCGGCCGGATTCGGAGTGACCGGAGTGATCACCACCGGACCACTGGACCCCTGGCACCCCACCGTGGTCCGCGGCGGCGCCGGGCTCCACTTCGCCACCGCGGTGGAACGCCTGGACCAGCATGAAGAGGAGTACGCGGACGGGGGTGTGGTGGGAGCGGGGCTGCCGGAGGGGCCGCTGCTGGCGTTGGACGCGGACGGGGAGGACATCCGGGGGCTGCGTATCCCCGATGACGCGGTGCTCGCCTTCGGTTCGGAGCGCAGCGGGCTCTCCCCTGCCGTCAGAGCCCGCGCCGACCGGCTGATCTCACTGCCGATGCGCCCCCAGGTCTCCAGTTACAACCTGGCCACCAGTGTCGCCATGGCCCTCTTCCACTGGTCCACCGCCGCGGGCCGCCCCACCCCCACCGCCTGAGCACCGCCACCGCCCGGCCCCCGTCCGCTACCGGAGACCGCTCACCGTCACGGCTCCCGGCGGATTTCCACCACCCGGAAACGGTTGGCGACGAAGGCCCCATCGCACAGGGCCGCGTTGGCCGCCGGATTGCCGCCGGAGCCATGGAAGTCGGAGAAGGCGGCGGTCTGGTTGACGTAGACGCCACCGGTGAGGTTCAGCGAGAGCTGGGCGCACTCCTCCAGGCAGGCCTCCTCGATCTGCTCGGAGACCTCCGGCGAGGTGGTGTACGCACCGACGGTCATCGCGCCCTGCTCGCGGACGGTACGCCGCAGCAACTCCACCGCGGCCGCGGAGGAATCGACCGCGACGGCGAAGGAGACCGGGCCGAAGCACTCGTGCAGCAGCGCCGCCTCGGCCTCCGGCTTGGCCGCGTCCAGCTTCACGATCAGCGGGGAGCGCACCACCGCGGCGGGGAACTCCTCGTTGCTGATCTCCCTTGAGGCCAGGGCGACTTCGCCGAGCTCGGCCGCCGCTTCGAGCCGTGCCTTCACATCGTCGTTGACCAGGGCGCCGAGCAGGGCACCGGCTTTGGCGTCGTCGCCGAGGAGCGAGTCCACCGCGGCGGCGAGATCGGACACCACCTCGTCGTAGGACTTGGGGCCGGCGTCGGTGGTGATGCCGTCGCGGGGGATGAGGAGGTTCTGCGGGGTGGTGCACATCTGGCCGCTGTAGAGGGAGAGGGAGAAGGCCAGATTGGCGAGCATTCCGCGGTAGTCGTCGGTGGAGTCGATCAGGACGGTGTTGACGCCGGCCTTCTCCGTGTAGACCTGGGCCTGGCGGGCGTGGGTCTCCAGCCAGTCGCCGAAGGCGGTGGAGCCGGTGTAGTCCACGATGCGGATCTCGGGGCGGACCGCGAGCTGCTTGGCGATGCCCTCGCCGGGGTGCTCGGCGGCGAGGGCCACCAGATTCGCGTCGAAGCCGGCTTCACCGAGGACCTCACGGGCCACCTGTACCGTCAGCGCCAGCGGCAGCACCGCGCGCGGATGCGGCTTGACCAGGACCGGATTGCCGGTGGCGAGGGAGGCGAAGAGCCCCGGGTAGCCGTTCCAGGTGGGGAAGGTGTTGCAGCCGATGAGGAGGGAGACGCCGCGGGGGACCGGGGTGAACTCCTTGCGCAGCTCCAGCGGATCCCGCCTGCCCTGCGGCTTGGTCCACTCCGCGGTGAGCGGGGTGCGGGTCTGCTCGGCATAGGCGTAGGCCACCGCCTCCAGGCCGCGGTCCTGGGCGTGCGGGCCGCCGGCCTGGAACGCCATCATGAACGCCTGCCCGCTGGTGTGCATCACCGTGTGCGCGAACTCCTGGGTGCGGGCGCTGATCCGGGCGAGGATCTCCAGGCAGACCGCGGCCCGTACCTCCGCCCCGGCCCGGCGCCAGTCGGCCATCCCGGCCCGCATCGCCGGCAGCAGTACGTCCGGATCGGCGTGCGGGTAGCTCACGCCGAGGTCCAGGCCGTAGGGGCTGCGCTCGCCCTCGACCCAGCCGTCGGTCCCCGGCTGGTCCAGGTCGATCCGGGTGCCGAGCAGTGCGTCGAAGGCGGCCTTGCCCTCGGCGGGGCTGAGGCTGCCGTTCTCCCCGTAGGCCTTGGGGTGCTCGGGGTGGGGGGACCAGTAGGCCCGGGTGCGGATCGTCTCCAGGGCCTGGTCGAGGACGGGCCGGTGCTTCTCGGTGAGGGTGGTTGCTGCGGGGGCGGCGGCCATGGGGGACCAACTCCTCCTCGGGCCGGCTCGGGCCGGGCCGGCGGTCTGGGCAGGAACGGAATGACAGAGTTAGAGTAACCGAACGATCGGTCGGGACAAGAGGGTCCATCGAGACCTGTGGACAACTCGGAGCCGGGGTCCGCCGGGCCTGTGGAAAACCGGGTGAGGGAGGATCGCGGCCATGACAGGACTCCACCCGGCGCGCGCTCTCGGCACCCTCGTCCCCAAGGGGAACGCATGACCACCGCACGGCGCGACACCTACACCCCCGACTCCCTCCTCGCCGTCGCCGTCACCGTCTTCAACGAGCGCGGCTACGACGGCACGTCCATGGAGCACCTGTCCCGCGCCGCGGGCATCTCCAAGTCCTCGATCTACCACCATGTCTCGGGCAAGGAGGAGCTGCTGCGGCGAGCGGTCAGCCGGGCGCTGGACGGCCTCTTCGGCATCCTCGACGAGGAGGGCGCCCGTACGGGGCCCGCCGAGCAGCGCCTGGAGTACGTCACCCGCCGTATGGTGCACGTCCTGACCGATGAACTCCCTTACGTCACGCTGCTGTTGAGGGTGCGGGGCAATACGGGGACCGAGCGGTGGGCGCTGGAGCGGCGGCGGGACTTCGACCACCGGGTCGCCGCGCTGCTGGCGGAGGCGGCGGCCGACGGCGAGGTGCGCGAGGACATCGAGGGGCGGCTGGCGACCCGGCTGGTCTTCGGCCTGATCAACTCGATCGTGGAGTGGTACCGGCCGGGCCATGGCTCCGGCCAGGACGAGATCGCGGACGCGGTGGTCGGGCTGGTCTTCGGCGGCCTCCGCCGGGAGCACGCCGCCTGATCCGGCGGCGCCGGCCCGGCGCTCACTCCGCCGGGTCCAGGTGCTCCTCCTCGAAGACCAGCAGGGTGCGGGTGCTGAGTACCTCCTCCATGGCCTGGATGCGGGTGAAGATCAGTTCCCGCAGCGCCCGGTTGTCCGGGGTGTGGACCAGCAGCAGTACGTCGAAGTCGCCGCTGACCAGGGCGATATGGGAGGCGCCGGGCAGTCTGCTGAGCTGCTCGCGCACCGAACGCCAGGTGTTCTGCACGATCTTCAGCGTGATGTACGCCGAGGCGCCATGGCCGGCCCGCTCATGGTCGACGCGCGCGCCGAACCCCCGGATCACGCCGTCCTCCACCAGGCGGTTGATCCGGGCATAGGCATTGGCCCGGGAGATATGGACCCGTTCGGCGACCGAGCGGATGGAGGCCCGGCCGTCGGTCTGCAGTATCTGGAGGATCTCCCGGTCCACCGCGTCCAGTGGCCGGGCCGGCGGTGGATCCGGCCAGTCCATGCCCGCCTCGTAGCCGCGGAAGCCGCTGCCCAGCCCCTCCTCCATGTCCCGCGGATCGCCGCTCCCGGCGCCCGTCTCGCCGCCCCGGCCCGCCTCGCCGGACGGCCGGTCGGATGCCATTCGTTCAGATGCCATCGGCCCCCACCTTCCTAGCATGGACGTACGGCGCTCATCACAGGCTGTGGAGAACCGTTTGTCCACAGCCTGGAGGGGCCTGTAGCCAAAATGTGCCGACGACCGAACAATCGGTAGGTGAGGCGCGGTACCTGGCGCGCCTCTGCCGGCTCCCACGAGGAGACCCCGTCCACGAGGAGGTGCACGCGGTGAAGAGGCACAGCACGCCCGTCATGGAACAGGCGGCGCAGTCCGGGCAGGACAGCTCCGCCGAGGCCTACCGGCCCACCCCACCCCCGGCCTGGCGACCGCGTACCGACCCCGCCCCGCTGCTGCCCGACGCGGAGCCGTACCGCGTGCTGGGCACCGAGGCCGCGGCGCAGGCCGATCCGGCGCTGCTGCGGAGCCTCTACGCCCACCTGGTCCGCGGCCGCCGGTTCAACGCCCAGGCCACCGCGCTGACCAAGCAGGGCAGACTCGCGGTCTATCCGTCGAGCACCGGCCAGGAGGCCTGCGAGGTGGCGGCCGCGCTGGCGCTGGAGGAGCGCGACTGGCTCTTCCCCAGCTACCGGGACACCCTGGCCGCCGTCGCCCGCGGCCTCGACCCGGTCCAGGTCCTCTCCCTCCTCCGGGGCGACTGGCACAACGGCTACGACCCGCGGGCCCACCGGGTCGCCCCCCTCAGCACCCCGCTCGCCACCCAACTCCCGCACGCCGTCGGCCTGGCGCACGCCGCGCGGCTCAAGGGCGACGACGTGGTGGCGCTCGCCATAGTCGGGGACGGCGGCACCAGCGAGGGCGACTTCCACGAGGCGCTGAACTTCGCCGCCGTATGGCAGGCCCCCGTGGTCTTCCTGGTGCAGAACAACGGCTTCGCCATCTCGGTGCCCCTCGCCAAGCAGAGCGCCGCCCCGTCCCTGGCCCACAAGGCCGTCGGATACGGCATCCCCGGTCGCCTGGTCGACGGGAACGACGCGCTCGCCGTGCACCAGGTGCTCTCCGAGGCCCTGGCCAGGGCCCGGACCGGCGGCGGCCCCACCCTGGTCGAGGCGGTGACATACCGGATGGAGGCCCACACCAACGCCGACGACGCCACCCGCTACCGCACCGACGAGGAGGTGGACGCCTGGCGCGGGCACGACCCGATCGATCTGCTGCGCGGCGAGCTGACCGGCCGCGCCCTGCTGGACGAGGCGGCGGAGCAGCGGATACGCGAGGACGCCGAGGCGATGGCGGCGGATCTGCGTGAGCGGATGAACGGGGACGCCGAGCTGGATCCGGCGGAGCTGTTCACCCATGTCTTCGCCGAGCCCACGGGTCAACTGCGGGAGCAGGCGGCCCGGTTGGCGGCCGAGCTGGCGGCCGGGGCGGAGGTCGCCGCCGCGCCCGGGGACGGCGCGGGCGGCAGCGGTACCGGAGCGGACGACAGGGGGGCACGATGACCACCGCGGCGGCGAAGCCTTCGGCAGCGTCGAAAGAGGCGAGGGCCGCGAAGGCGGCCAAACCGGCCACCATGGCCTCGGCTCTCGGCCGGGCCCTGCACGACGCGATGGCCGAGGACCCGTCGGTGCACGTCCTCGGCGAGGACGTCGGCGCCCTCGGCGGCGTCTTCCGGATCACCGACGGCCTGGCCGCGGAGTTCGGCGAGGAGCGCTGCACCGACACCCCACTGGCCGAGGCCGGCATCCTCGGCGCCGCCGTCGGCATGGCCATGTACGGTCTGCGGCCGGTGGTGGAGATGCAGTTCGACGCCTTCGCCTACCCGTCGTTCGAGCAGCTCGTCTCCCATGTGGCGCGGATGCGGAACCGCACCCGCGGCACCCTCCCGCTGCCCATCACGATCCGGGTGCCGTACGGCGGCGGTATCGGCGGGGTGGAGCACCACAGCGACTCCTCCGAGGCGTACTACATGGCCACCCCGGGGCTGCATGTGGTCACCCCCGCCACCGTCGAGGACGCCTACGGACTGCTGCGTGCCGCCATAGCCTCCGACGACCCGGTCGTGTTCCTGGAGCCCAAGCGCCTCTACTGGTCCAAGGCCCGGTGGGACGCCTCGGCGCCGACGCCGGTGGAGCCGATCGGCCGGGCCGCGGTGCGCCGCCCCGGCCGCAGTGCCACCCTCATCACCTACGGGCCCTCGGTGCCGGTCTGCCTGGAGGCGGCCGAAGCGGCACAGGCCGAGGGCTGGGACCTGGAGGTGGTGGACCTGCGCTCGCTGGTGCCCTTCGACGACGCCACGGTCTGCGCCTCGGTGCGCCGTACCGGGCGGGCCGTGGTGGTGCACGAGTCGGCTGGGTTCGCCGGGCCGGGCGGGGAGATCGCCGCGCGGGTCACCGAGCGCTGCTTCCACCATCTGGAAGCGCCGGTGCTGCGGGTGGCCGGTTTCGATATTCCCTATCCGCCGCCGATGCTGGAGCGGCACCATCTCCCGGGGGTCGACCGGATCCTCGACACGGTGGCGCGACTGCAGTGGGAGGCCGAGAGCTGATGGCGCAGGCCTATGACATGCACAGCCTGGAGTTCAGGCTGCCCGATCTGGGCGAGGGGCTGACCGAGGCGGAGATCGTCCGCTGGATGGTCGAGGTCGGCGATTTCGTCGCCGTGGACCAGCCGGTGGTGGAGGTGGAGACCGCCAAGGCCATGGTGGAGGTGCCCTGCCCGTACGGCGGGGTCGTCACCGCCCGCTTCGGCGACGAGGGCAGCGAACTCCCGGTGGGCGCACCGCTGTTGACGGTCGCAGTGGGTGAACGCCCGGCCGGCGGCCCGGCCACCGCCCCGCCCGGGACGGCTCCCCCGGAGGTCTCAGACGTCTCGGAGGTCTCGGAGGGCTCCGAGACGGCGGACGGCGGTGGGGCCGAAGATTCCGGAGACGGCGGTTCCGGTGCGGCCGCGGAGCCGGAGGGCTCGGGCAATGTGCTGGTGGGATACGGCACCGGCGCCGCCCCCGCACGCCGCCGCCGGCTCCGCCCCTCCGCCCTCGGCGGCCCACCCGCCACCGCCGAGCCCGCGACCGGCAAGGGCACGGTGCGCGCCGCCGCGTCCCGTAAGGCGGCCGACCGAGCCGAGGGCCCGGTGCCGGTGATCTCCCCGCTGGTACGCAAGCTGGCCCGCGATCACGGCCTGGATCTACGGGAGTTGACCGGTTCCGGACCGGACGGCCTGATCCTCCGCGCCGACGTCGAGCACGCGGTACGGTCCGGCGGCCCCCGCCCCGGTACGGCGGTCACCACCCCGCCCGAGGCGGCCCCGGCCGGCCCGGCTCCCGCGGTCGAGGGCACCCGGGTGCCGTTGCGCGGGGTGCTCGGTGCCGTGGCGGAGAAGCTCAGCCGCAGCCGCAGCGAAATCCCGGACGCCACCTGCTGGGTGGACGCGGACGCCTCGGAGCTGATGCGGGCCCGCGCCGCGATGAACGCCGGGGGCGGGCCGAAGATCTCGGTGCTGGCACTGCTCGCCCGGATCTGCACCGCGGCCCTCGCCCGCTTCCCCGAGCTGAACTCCACGGTCGACACCGAGGCCCGCGAGATCGTACGGCTGCCCGCCGTGCACCTCGGGTTCGCCGCCCAGACCGAACGCGGCCTGGTGGTGCCCGTGGTGCGGGACGCGCATCTGCGGGACACGGAGTCGCTGAACGCGGAGTTCGCCCGGCTCACCGAGTCCGCCCGGACCGGCCGCCTGGCACCGACGGAACTGACCGGCGGCACCTTCACCCTCAACAACTACGGCGTCTTCGGAGTCGACGGCTCCACGCCGATCATCAACCACCCGGAGGCCGCCATGCTCGGCGTCGGCCGGATCACCCCCAAACCATGGGTGCACGAAGGCGAGTTGGCGATACGCCAGGTCGTGCAGCTCTCCCTCACCTTCGACCACCGGGTGTGCGACGGCGGGACCGCGGGCGGATTCCTGCGGTACGTGGCGGACTGCGTGGAGCGACCGGCGGTGCTGCTACGCACCCTCTGACGCGGTTCGCGGCCCCGGGGACGGCAGCACATCCCCGGGCGCCCATACTCGGGGCATGAACGTGTACGAGTCGGACCGTGCACCGGCCCGTGCGGCGTGGCCCGAGTTCGACGCCGTGGTGCTGGCCGGTGGGGCGGCCCGGCGGCTCGGCGGTGCCGACAAGCCGGGGCTGCGGGTCGGCGGCCGTTCGCTGCTGGACGGGGTGCTCTCCGCCTGCGCCGAGGCCACCGCCACCGTGGTGGTCGCGGAGCCCCGGCCCACCGCCCGCCCGGTCCGCTGGGCCCGCGAGGATCCACCCGGCGGCGGTCCGCTGGCGGCGCTCGACGCGGGGCTCGCCCGGACCACGGCACCCCTGGTCGCCGTCCTCTCCGCGGACCTGCCGTTCCTCCGCCGCGCCACCGTCCACCGCCTGCTCGAAACGCTGACCGGACCGACGTCCGAAGCCCTCTTCACCGGCGCCCCGCCGGAACGTATCGACGGGGTGCTGCTGGTCGACGGCGAGGGGCGGTGGCAGCCGTTGGTCGCGTGTTACCGGAGTGAGGTGCTCCGGCGGGAACTGGCGCTGCTCGCAGAGGAGAACGGCGGGACGGCCGGGCTGCCGCTGCGCGCCCTGACCCGGCGGCTCGAACTGGCCGCGGTCCCGGACCCGTTGGCCTCGTTCGACTGCGACACCTGGAACGACATCGCCACCGCACGGTCACGTATCAGGGAGCATGAGCACGTGTTGGAAGAATGGATCACCGCAGTCAAGGACGAGCTGGGCATCGATCTGGACGTGGACACCCGCGCCCTGCTCGACCTGGCCAGGGACGCCGCCCACGGTGTGGCGCGGCCGGCCGCCCCACTGACCACCTTCCTGGTGGGCTATGCCGCGGCGCAGCACGGGGGCGGTCCCGAGGCGGTCGCGGAGGCGGCCCGCAAGGCGGCCTCGCTGGCCGTCCGCCGGGGCGAGGAGCAGGCCGCCGCAGAGGCCCAGGACGCAGGCCCCGCCACCGAGTCGACCCCCGACTCGGCAACCGGCTCGGACGACGGATGACCGGCCGAGGTCACTCGCGGGACGCCCCCCGCGCCCCCCACCCGCACGCCCCGCACCGCGAGCACAGCGCCACCCCGTGGGCGGCGGCACGCGATATCGCCGCCCGGGCCGGCCGGGAGCGGGGCGGTGACCGTCCGGTGCGGCGGCTGCCGCTGGACAAGGCGCTCGGCCGGGTGCTCGCCGAACCGCTGGACGCCCTCACCGATCTGCCGCCCTTCGACACCTCCGCGATGGACGGCTGGGCCGTGGCGGGCCCCGGCCCCTGGCAGGTCAGGGACGACAGCCTGCTCGCCGGGCGTACCGACCCGGGGGCGCTGGACGACGGTGAGGCGGTGCGGATCGCCACCGGTGCCCGAGTGCCCGGGGAGGCCACGGCCGTACTGCGGTTGGAGCGGGGCCACCTCGACGAGAAGGGCGGGCTGCACGCCGCCGGGGACACCGGGCCGGGACAGGACATCCGCCCCCGCGGCCAGGAGTGCCGCCGCGGCGACCGGCTGCTGCCCGCGGCGAGCACTGTCACCCCCGCGGTACTGGGCCTCGCCGCCGCGGCCGGTTACGACACCCTGGCCGTCGCCGAGCGGCCCGCCGTACAGGTGCTGGTACTCGGCGACGAGCTGCTCACCTCCGGGCTGCCGCGGGACGGGCTGATCCGCGACGCGCTCGGGCCGCTGCTGCCGCCGTGGCTGCGGGCGCTCGGCGCCGAGGTGTCCTCGGTGCAGCGGCTGGGCGATGACGCGGAGGCGCTGCACAAGGCCGTCGCCACGTCCACGGCCGATCTGCTGGTCACGACCGGCGGCACCGCCTCGGGCCCTGTCGACCATGTCCACCCGACGCTGCACCGGGTGTCCGCCGAGCTGCTGGTGGACGGGGTGGCGGTGCGCCCGGGGCATCCGATGCTGCTGGCGCGGACGCGGCCCGGGCAGTATCTGGTGGGGCTGCCCGGCAATCCGCTGGCCGCCGTCTCCGGGCTGCTGACCCTGGCCGAGCCGCTGCTGCGGGGGCTCAGCGGCCGGGCGGCGGTGGAGTCCTCGCCGGTCGCGGTGGCGGCGGCGGTGCCGGGGCATCCGCAGGACACCCGGCTGGTCCCGGTGGCCCGGCGGGAGGGGAGGGCGGTGCCGCTCCACTTCCATGGACCTGCCATGCTGCGCGGCATCGCCGGGGCCGACGCCCTGGCTGTCGTTCCGGCGGGCGGTGCCGCCCACGGTCAGGAACTGGAGCTCCTTGACCTGCCCTGGGGGCAGGCTTGGGGAACGGGGAGTGTTTCACGTGAAACTGCCTGGTCATGACGTCATCGCCCGTCGAGCCGATGAACGTCTGACCACCCACCGGGTGAAGCTGCCCCGGCGGGAGGTCCAGCGGCCGCTGCGTCAGGTCGTCCGGCGGCTGGCCATGGCCCTGCTGGTCCTCGTCGCCACCGCCTTCATCGTCTACTTCGACCGTGCGGGCTACCACGACGGCGCCGACAAGACGCTCGACCTGCTGGACTCCTTCTACTACGCCACCGTCACCCTCTCCACCACGGGCTATGGAGATGTCACCCCGGTCAGTGACGGTGCGCGGCTCACCAATATCTTGGTGATCACGCCACTGCGCGTGCTCTTTCTGATCATCCTGGTCGGTACCACTCTCGAAGTCCTCACCGAGCGGACCCGCGAGGAGTGGCGGCAGAACCGCTGGAGGTCCACCTTGCGTGACCACACCGTCGTCGTCGGCTTCGGCACCAAGGGCAGGTCCGCCATCAAGACGGTCTGCGCCACGGGCCTGAAGAAGGAACAGGTGGTGGTCGTCGACCCGAGCGCCAAGGCGATCGAGGCGGCCAACGCCGAGGGCTACGCCGGTGTCGTGGGCGACGCCACCCGCAGCGATGTACTGGTCCGGGGCGAGGTGCAGCGCGCCCGCCAGATCATCATCGCCACCCAGCGCGACGACACCGCCGTCCTGGTCGCGCTCACCGCGCGCCAGCTCAACCGTGGCGCCAAGATCGTGGCCGCGGTCCGCGAGGAGGAGAACGCGCCGCTGCTACGGCAGTCCGGTGCCGACGCGGTGATCACCAGCGCCAGCGCCGCGGGCCGCCTGCTCGGGCTGTCCTGTCTGAGCCCCAGTGCCGGCATGGTGATGGAGGATCTGATCCAGCAGGGCAGCGGCCTCGACCTGGTCGAACGCCCGGTGATAAAGGCCGAGGTCGGCCTCGGCGTCCGGGAGACCGAGGATCTGGTCGTCAGCGTGATCCGCGGCCACCGGGTCCTCGGCTACGACGATTCCGCCGTCGGCACACTCCAGTTGACGGACCGTCTCATCACCATCGTGCGCGCCACCCCCGCCACCCAGGTCGCCCCCGACACCCGCCCCCTGCGCCAGGACTGAGCCTTCCGCCCGGGGTGCGATCCGGGTCCCCGGTGCGCCGCCGCCCGGTCCGTCGGCCGGTGAACGAACGGTTCCGACCCGGCGCGGCGGCCGCGCACCGAGGTAGCGTCACTTTTATGTATGCAATCACGATCCCCGAACCAGGCGGACCCGAGGCGCTTGTCTGGGCCGAGGTCCCCGACGCCGTGCCCGGCGAGGGCGAGGTCCTCGTCGAGGTGGCGGCCAGCGCCGTCAACCGCGCCGACGTACTCCAGCGGCAGGGCCACTACAACCCGCCGCCCGGCGCCTCCCCCTACCCCGGCCTGGAGTGCTCCGGCCGGATCGCCGCACTGGGCGCCGGGGTCTCCGGCTGGACGGTGGGCGACGAGGTCTGCGCCCTGCTCTCCGGCGGCGGCTACGCGGAGAAGGTGGCGGTACCGGCGGGCCAACTGCTGCCCGTACCGGACGGCGTCGACCTGGCGCAGGCCGCGTCGCTGCCGGAGGTGACCTGCACGGTCTGGTCCAACGTCTTCATGGTGGCCCATCTGCGCCCCGGCGAGACCCTGTTGGTGCACGGCGGGGCCAGCGGTATCGGCACCATGGCGATCCAGCTCGCCAAGGTGGTCGGGGCCAGGGTCGCCGTCACCGCGGGCAGCGAGGAGAAGCTGGAGCGGTGCGCGGAGCTCGGCGCGGACATCCTGATCAACTACCGCGACGCCGACTTCGTCACCGAGATCAAGGAGGCCACCGGTGGTGCCGGGGCCGATGTGATCCTGGACATCATGGGCGCCAAGTACCTGGAGCGGAACGTGAAGGCGCTCGCCGTCAACGGGCGGCTGGCCGTGATCGGTCTCCAGGGCGGCGTCAAGGGCGAGTTGAACCTCGGGCTGCTGCTCTCCAAGCGGGCCGCGGTCACCGCGACCTCGCTGCGGGGCCGGCCCGACTCGGAGAAGGCGGCCATCGTGGCGGCTGTCCGCGAGCATGTCTGGCCGCTGGTCGCCTCGGGCCAGGTCCGCCCGATCGTCGACCGCACCCTGCCCATGAGCGAGGCCCCCGCCGCCCACCGGGTCATCGAGGAGAGCAGCCACGTGGGCAAGATCCTCCTCACCCGCTGAGTACGGGGGTGGGCCAGGCAGCCGGGGCGGGCGGCCGTCCCGGCACGGCCCGCCCTCGTCGGAGTAGTCCGGGCGTGGAGCGGATGCCGGGGTGGGGGAGGCGTGTGAGGCTGGCGGTGTCGCCTTGGTGCGGTCCGCCGGACCGCCGCGCGCCGGGCCGTGCCGCGGACCGGTTCCGTCTCGGGAGGGGGCCATCCCCGTGACTCGTCGGCTCAGGCTCAGCAGGCTCGGTGCCGCCGGAGTGCCCTGGCTGCTGGCCGTACTGCTCTGGCAGGGAGGCCCCGCGTATGCGGCGGATCCCGAGCCTTCGGCCGGGTCCTCCCGGGCCGGCAGCCTGCCCGGCGAGGGCCGGGTACGCCCCGGCCGCCCCGACGACCCCACCGCCCGCCCGGACCCCCACCCGTCCCCCGCCCGCACCGAGAGCAGCCCGGACCCGCGGGACCCGGCCGCCTCCACCAGCCCCACCCCGGACCCCGGCCACCACCGGGGCGACGGGCACGGGCACGGCACCGGCAAGGACGGTACGCCCACCGCCTCCCCGCGTCCCTCGGACTCCGCCGCCCCCTCGCACCGCCCGCACCGGCACCGCTCCACCGAGCACCAGGCACCCGACCCCGATACCGACCCGGACCCCGATACCGACACCGAGCCCTCCGGCTCCGGGGATGGCGGTGGTGGGTGGGGCGGTGACGACGAGGCCGCGTCCAGTGCCCCCGCTGTCAGCCCGCGGCCCTCGGTGCAGGGGACCCGGGACCATGCGAACAGTGCGGGGCGGCCGGTCGCCGGGAAGGGGGCGCCGGCCGCGTTCCAGCCGCTGCCGCTGGGTACCGGCCTGGTCCTGATCGGCCTCGGTCTCGCGTTCCTGGCCGTCCGCCTCCGCCGCGGCCCCTGACCTCCTGCGGTGCCCCGGCGGCCGGGGCCGCCGGGTGGGTGAGTGACAATGGCGGCATGGAGATGCCGAGGAACGACAGGTCGCAGGAGAACCCGAAGGTGCTGGTCGTGGGCCAGGACGGGATGGCGCTCGGCGGCGGAGACGACGAGGACTCCCGTGAGATCCCGGTGACCGATCAGGTGGAGCAGCCCGCCAAGGTCATGCGCATCGGCAGCATGATCAAGCAACTGCTGGAAGAGGTCCGGGTGGCGCCACTGGACGAGGCCAGCCGGCAGCGTCTGAAGGAGATCCACGCCAGCTCGGTGAAGGAACTGGAGGACGGCCTGGCGCCGGAGCTGGTGGAGGAGCTGGAGCGGCTCTCGTTGCCGTTCACCGACGAGACCACGCCCAGCGACGCCGAACTGCGCATCGCCCAGGCCCAGTTGGTGGGCTGGCTGGAGGGCCTCTTCCACGGCATCCAGACCACGCTGTTCGCCCAGCAGATGGCGGCGCGGGCCCAACTGGAGCAGATGCGGCGGGCGTTGCCGCCCGGCGTCGGCGGCGAGGACGCCGAGGAGGGCCACCCGACCGGCCGCACCGGAGGCCCGTACCTCTAGCCGCTGCCGAGGCGGGAGCCCCTACCGCGGCGAAGGCCCCGTGCCGACCGGAACTCCGGTTCGGTGCGGGGCCTTTCGCGGGTGGAGCGGGTGCGTGAGGCAGGCGGTCAGGAGGTGGCCGGGTCGCCGGTGGAGACGTTCAGCTGGATGCTCGGCGGGTTCTGGCGGTCGAAGTCGGTGGTGGGCTTGGGGAACTGGTCCGTCACGGTGTCCTGGCCCCAGGTGTTCTCGTTGACCTTCTTGATGTCGTAGTTCCAACCCGCCGCCTGCAGACAGGCCTTGACCGACTTGATGTTCTTGAAGATGAAGTTCGGCATCTGGTACTTCTTCTCGTCGTTGTACGACTTGTCCGGATCCGTGCACTTCTCCGCGTCGATGGTGCGGGCCTCGTCGGGGCCCTTGTGCCCGGCCACCGGGGCGGGCTTGGCGGGCTTGTCGTCGCCCTGGTTGACGAGGTAGATGGTGACGCCGCCGCCGATGAGCACCAGGGCCGTCACGATGGAGCCGACGATCAGCGGCATCCGGCTCTTGCCCGGGGCGCCATGGCCGCCGCCCTGCGGCGAGATGGTGTACGGCGGCGGAGTCGCCGGGGTCTGCGGGGCGTACGGCGCCGGGGTCTGGTAGCCGCCCGACTGCGGGTAGCCGTAGCCCGGGGTGGGCGCGGGGGTGGGGGCGCCGCCGTAGGGGCCGGGCTGGTACGGCGTCTGCACACCGTTCGCCGGGGGCTGGGCGCCGTTCTGGTCGACGGGCGGGAAGACGGTGGAGCCGACGCCCGAGCCGCTGCCGGTCTGCGCCCCGGGCACGATGCTGGGCGCGGCGATCTGCAGGGACTGCGCCACCCGCAGGCACTCGTCGCGCATGGCCTCGGCGCTGGGGAAGCGCTCGTTGGGGTTCTTCTTCAGGGCGCGGGCGACCAGCGCGTCCACCGCGGGCGGCAGCGCCCGGTTGATGCTGGAGGGCGCGACCGGCTCCTCCTGGACGTGCGCGTAGGCGATGGCCAGCGGGGAGTCCGCGTCGAACGGGAGCCGCCCGGTGACCAGTTGGAAGAGCATGATGCCGACCGAGTACAGGTCGGAGCGGGCGTCCACACCGCGGCCGAGGGCCTGCTCGGGCGAGAGGTACTGGGGGGTGCCGACGACCATGCCGGTCTGGGTCATGGAGGTGACGCCGGACTGCATGGCGCGGGCGATGCCGAAGTCCATCACCTTGACCACGCCGCGCTTGGTCATCATGACGTTGCCCGGCTTGATGTCGCGGTGGACCAGGCCCATCTCATGGCTGATCTCCAGCGCCGCCAGCACATCCGCGGTGATCTTCAGCGCCTTGTCGGCGGGCATCGCGCCATGGGTCTGGATGTCCTGGTCGAGCACGGAGCCCAGCGGGCGGCCCTCGACGTACTCCATGACGATGTAGGGGGTGGCGCCGATGCCTTCGAGCTCGTCCTCGCCGGTGTCGAAGACGGAGACGATGTTGGTGTGGGTGAGTTTCGCCACGGACTGGGCCTCGCGGCGGAAGCGCTCGCGGAAGGCCTGCTCGCGGCCCAGCTCGGTGTGCAGGGTCTTGATCGCCACCTGGCGGTCGAGTACGGCGTCGTACGCGAGGTGGACCGAGGCCATGCCGCCCTCGCCCAGCAGGTCCCTGAGCTGGTAGCGCCCGCCGGCCACGGAGCGCCCTGCGTACCGGCCCTGTGCGCCGTCCTGGCTCATCTTCTGCGTCCCCCATCGGCGGCACGGGCGGTTGCACAACCCGCATTCCTGGTGATCGACCCTGTCATTCCCGGCCAAGTCTGCCCGAGGCCGATCTGAGGTCAAGCTCGGTGCCCGTTCCGTGACCGTACGGACAACAAGCGTCGCGGAAGCGTTACCGGGTCTGTACGGATGGTGGGTGGGATTTGCACGTGTCCCCGGGCAGCGGGTTTGATGGCCGGTCCGCCTCGCACCGGCGACCGGAAGCCGGTGCTTCGGACCGGGCCGGTGCGCCACATGGAGCCTGTAGCGTGGGCGTGGATACCGGGTGACCTTTACGACCACCGCGCGGGCCTCTCGCCGGTGCAGGCAGAGACGACGGCGAGGACCGATGGCACAGACGCAGCGCGCTCAGGGCCCGTCCGACCCCGAGGCGACTGGCGGCGGGATGTCGGACGGGCCGGAGCTCTGGGGCAACGGCGGTCTCGTCGGCGACGGCCGTTACCGCCTGACCCGCCGTCTGGGCCGCGGTGGTATGGCGGAGGTCTTCGCCGCCGAGGACGTACGGCTGGGGCGGACCGTCGCGGTGAAGCTGCTGCGGGCCGATCTCGCCGAGGACCCGGTCTCCAAGGCCCGTTTCACCCGCGAGGCACAGTCCGTGGCGGGGCTCAACCACCATGCGGTGGTGGCGGTCTACGACTCCGGTGAGGACTTCGTCGCGGGGAACACCGTCCCCTATATCGTCATGGAGCTGGTCGAGGGCCGCACCATCCGCGATCTGCTGCTGAACGCGGAGGCGCCCGGCCCCGAGCAGGCGCTGATCATCGTCTCCGGGGTGCTGGAGGCGCTGGCGTACTCGCACCAGCACGGCATCGTGCACCGCGACATCAAGCCCGCCAACGTGATCATCACGCAGACCGGTGCGGTCAAGGTGATGGACTTCGGCATCGCCCGCGCCCTGCACGGCGCGCAGTCCACCATGACGCAGACCGGCATGGTGATGGGCACCCCCCAGTACCTCTCCCCCGAGCAGGCCCTCGGCAAGGCCGTCGACCACCGCTCCGACCTCTACGCCACGGGCTGCCTGCTGTACGAACTCCTCGCGCTGCGCCCGCCGTTCACCGGTGAAACGCCGCTGTCGGTGGTGTACCAGCATGTGCAGGACCAGCCGGTGCCGCCCTCCGAGGCGCTGCCCGAGGTGCCGCCGGAGCTGGACGGGCTGGTGATGCGCTCGCTGGCGAAGGACCCCGACGACCGCTTCCAGACCGCGGAGGAGATGCGCGGCCTGGTCCAGTACGCCCTCCAGATGCTCTACGACCAGGGCGGCCACACCGGCACCTGGAGCACCGGCCAGATCGACGGGCACCAGGGCGGCTCCACCCCGGCGATGGGCATGGCCGCCGCCGGGGCCCGGCCGCACCCGGGGGAGTCCGGCACCACGCAGCAGCCGCTGCTGCCGCAGGGCCACCGGGACGACGGCGGCTTCGACGGCGGCGGGAACCGCGGCGGCTCCGGCCGGGGCAAGATGTGGCTGCTGGCGATGCTCGCGGTGATCGCGGTCGTGGTGGGCGCCGCCTTCGCGTTGCAGAACCTGGGCTCGGACCAGAAGACGGACGGCACCAAGCAGTCGCCGACGCCGACGCACTCGAAGACCAAGGACAAGCCGAGCGACTCCACCGGCGAGCAGACGCCCGACCAGACCACCGACCCCGGTACCGGCACCGGCGACGAGGGCGACTGGACCCCGCCGCAGGACTCCACCGACGGCGGGCAGACCCAGCCGACGACGCAGCCCACCTCTCCCCCCGGCAAGCCCACCGACACCGCGCCCACCACCCCGCCGACCGACGGCACCAGCACCGGCCAGCAGAACGGCGGCACCTCCACCGGGAACGCGGGCGGTGGCAACGACGGCGGTACCGGTGACGGGGGCGCGGCCGACGGCGGCAACACCGGCCAGCAGAACGCGGGCGGCACCTCCACCGGAAACGCCGGCGGCGGTACCGCCAACGACGGCGGGGCCGCGGCCGGGGGTCCCGACGGGGGCGGCAGCGCGGGCTGACCGTCCGCCCGGCGCCGCGTCCCCGGGAGGGTCAGGCGATCGGGCCGCCGCCCGCCGCGTGCACCGTGGCGAACTGCGGCGTGATCCGCAGATAGACCGCCTCATAGCGCTCGCCGTCCAGGAACTCCGGGGCGGGCCCGAAGCGCAGCAACTGGGACTCGGTCGGCGAGGCCGCCTCGCACATCCCGACGCACTGCACCGACCACGCCCCGCTCACCGGGGCGGCGGAGGCGGCACCGAGATTGTCCGCGCCGTACGCCACCACGCTGCCGATGCACGCCAGGTGGTAGCCGTAGCCGCGGTGCAGCCGCAGCACGATGCCGTCGTCGGTCACGATGTGCCGGGCCGAGGCCATACAGGGCAGGGCCCGCATACTGGTGGCGATGCTGCCGTAGCCGGTCCGGCCGAGCAGGTCCAGGGCGAGCGCGGTGTCGTGGTGGGTTTCGCTGCGCGGGCCGGCCCCGGAGTCGCGTTCGTCGATCGGCATGACGGCCAGTCTTCGCCACCGGCGGGCCACCGCAGAAGAGGAGCAGGCCCCCAGACCGCGGGACGTTGGTCCTGATTCGGCGCCCGATTCATCACGGTCTGTGACAGGGGTGGGCGGGGCGGCGGTCAGCGCTTCTCGGCCTGCATCCGCGCCACATAGGCCGCGGCCTGCGAGCGGCGCTCCATACCGAGCTTGGCGAGCAGGCTGGAGACGTAGTTCTTGATGGTCTTCTCGGCGAGGTGCAGGCGCTCGCCGATGGCCCGGTTGGTGAGGCCCTCGCCGATCAGATCGAGGATCCGGCGCTCCTGCTCGGTCAGTTGGGCGAGGCGGGTGTCACCCTGACCGGTGGCGCCGGAGCGCAGCCGCTCCAGTACGCGGGCGGTCGCCACCGGGTCGAGGAGCGACCTGCCCGCGGCCACGTCCCGGACCGCGGAGAGCAGTTCCTCGCCGCGGATCGCCTTGAGGACATAGCCGGAGGCGCCCGCCATGATCGCGTCGAAGAGCGCCTCGTCGTCCGCGTACGAGGTGAGCATCAGGCACTTGACGTGCTCGTCGGTGGAGCGGATCTCGCGGCAGACCTCCACGCCGCTGCCGTCGGGGAGCCGTACGTCGAGCACCGCCACATCGGGGTGGGCGGCGGGGATACGGGCCAGGGCCTCGGCGGCGGTGCCGGCTTCGCCGACCACTTCGATGTCCGTTTCGCCGGCCAGCAGTTCATGGACTCCGCGTCGCACGACTTCATGGTCATCGACGAGGAACACCCTGATTTCGGCTGTTTCCGGCACTCCATCAGTGTCACACACGATCTCTTCCGCTGCCCGGGGTGACCGGGATAACGTGCCGGTGTTCCGGCCTCCTGCAAGGCTGTGACCAGCGCCACTGCCGGCAGTCGGGGAGCCCGCCGCGATTTACTTGGAAATCCAATAAAAATCGCAGGTCAGGTGAGGTTTCACGGATGTGGCGGGCACTGGGTAACGTGCTGTTGCAGGGCGCTCGCCGGGGCACCTGTCACGCCTGTTCCCGGCTGCGTCGCACCCCACCCCGTGCGCGGGCACGGAACGGGCGAACCGCTCTCCCGGGCTCAGAAGGGACCTGGGAGAACCGAGTTCCCGGCGGACCCCGGGGGCCGGACCGACGGAGGAGCACACGTGACCGTGGAGAGCACTGCCGCGCGCAAGCCGCGTAAGCGCACCGGTGCGAAGGACCCGACAGGCAAGGCGAAGGGCGCAGCGCCCGACCTGGTGCAGTTGCTGACCCCCGAGGGCAAGCGGACCAGGCCGCGCACCGGCCGGAACGCCGAGTTCGCCGCCTACGTCTCCGACATCACCCCCGAGGACCTGCGCGGGCTCTACCGCGACATGGTGCTCACCCGGCGCTTCGACGCGGAGGCGACCTCCCTCCAGCGGCAGGGCGAACTGGGCCTGTGGGCCTCGCTGCTGGGCCAGGAGGCCGCGCAGATCGGCTCCGGCCGTGCCACCCGCGACGACGACTACGTCTTCCCGACCTACCGCGAGCACGGTGTGGCCTGGTGCCGCGGGGTGGACCCGACGAACCTGCTGGGCATGTTCCGCGGGGTCAACAACGGCGGCTGGGACCCCAACAGCAACAACTTCCACCTGTACACCATCGTGATCGGCTCCCAGGCGCTGCACGCCACCGGCTACGCGATGGGCGTCGCCAAGGACGGCGCCGACGCGGCCGTGATCGCCTACTTCGGGGACGGCGCCTCCAGCCAGGGCGATGTGGCCGAGGCCTTCACCTTCTCCGCCGTGTACAACGCGCCGGTCGTCTTCTTCTGCCAGAACAACCAGTGGGCGATCTCCGAGCCCACCGAGAAGCAGACCCGGGTCCCGCTCTACCAGCGCGCCCAGGGCTTCGGCTTCCCCGGCGTCCGCGTCGACGGCAACGACGTACTGGCCTGTCTGGCGGTGACCCGGTGGGCGCTGGAGCGGGCGCGCAACGGTGAAGGCCCCACGCTGGTCGAGGCGTTCACCTACCGGATGGGCGCGCACACCACCTCCGACGACCCGACCAAGTACCGCGCCGACGAGGAGCGCGAGGCCTGGGAGGCGAAGGACCCCATCGCGCGGCTCCGCGCCCACCTGGAGTCCCAGGGCCACGCCGACGAAGCGTTCTTCGCGGAACTCGACACCGAGTCCGAGACGTTGGGCAGGCGGGTGCGCGACGCGGTACGGGCCATGCCCGACCCGGACCGCTACGCCATCTTCGAGAACGTCTACGCGGACGGGCACGCCCTCGTGGACGAGGAGCGCGCTCAATTCGCCGCTTACCAGGCGTCGTTCGCCGACGACCAGGCCGACAAGGAGGTCGTCTGACCATGGCACCCACCAAGCTTCCGCTGGCGAGGGCGATCAACGCGTCCCTGCGTACGGCGATGGAGAACGACCCCAAGGTCCTGGTCATGGGCGAGGATGTGGGGCGGCTCGGCGGCGTGTTCCGGGTGACGGACGGGCTGCAGAAGGACTTCGGCGAGGGCCGGGTGATCGACACCCCGCTCGCCGAGTCCGGGATCGTGGGCACGGCCATCGGTCTGGCGCTGCGCGGGTACCGGCCGGTGGCGGAGATCCAGTTCGACGGTTTCGTCTTCCCGGCGTACGACCAGATCGTGACGCAGCTCGCGAAGATGCACGCACGGGCGCTGGGCAAGATCAAGCTGCCGGTCGTGATCCGCATTCCGTACGGCGGCGGCATCGGCGCGGTGGAGCACCACTCGGAGTCGCCGGAGGCGCTGTTCGCGCATGTCGCGGGCCTGAAGGTGGTCTCGCCCTCGAACGCCTCGGACGCCTACTGGATGCTTCAGCAGGCCATCCAGAGCGATGACCCGGTGATCTTCTTCGAGCCGAAGCGGCGCTACTGGGACAAGGCCGAGGTCGACACGGACGCCATCCCCGGCCCGCTGCACACCGCGCGCGTGGTGCGGGCGGGAAGCGATCTGACGCTGGCCGCGTACGGGCCGATGGTGAAGGTGTGCCTGGAGGCGGCGGCCGCGGCCGAGGAGGAGGGCCGCTCGCTGGAGGTGCTGGATCTGCGGTCGATGTCGCCGATCGACTTCGACACCGTGCAGTCCTCCGTGGAGCGCACCCGGCGGCTGGTCGTGGTGCACGAGGCACCGGTCTTCCTCGGTACCGGCGCGGAGATCGCCGCCCGGATCACCGAGCGCTGCTTCTACCACCTGGAGGCGCCCGTACTGCGGGTCGGCGGCTACCACGCCCCGTACCCGCCGGCGCGCCTGGAGGACGAGTACCTGCCCGGCCTCGACCGGGTACTCGACGCCGTCGACCGCTCGCTGGCGTACTGAGAAGGGGAGGGTCGTGACGACGATGACGGAGGCCTCCGTGCGTGAGTTCAGGATGCCCGACGTGGGCGAGGGGCTCACCGAGGCCGAGATCCTCACCTGGTACGTCAAGCCCGGTGACACGGTCACCGACGGGCAGGTGGTGTGCGAGGTGGAGACCGCGAAGGCCGCGGTCGAGCTGCCGATCCCGTTCGACGGGGTGGTGCACGAGCTGCGCTACCCGGAGGGTGCCACGGTCGACGTGGGCCAGGTGATCATCACCGTGGACGTGGTCGGTGACGCACCGCCCGTCCCGGCGGAGGCCCCGGCCACCGCCCCCGCCGAGGTTCCGGCTCCCGCGCCCGCCGAGGCGGCGGAGCCGGAGGGGCGCCAGCCGGTCCTGGTCGGGTACGGGGTGGCGCAGTCCTCGACCCGGCGCCGTCCGCGCAAGCCGGCCGCCGGGGTCAACGGACACGGTACGACGGCGCCCGCCGCCCCGGCCGCGCCCTCGGCCCCGGCCGCGCCCTCGGCTCCGGCCGCGCCTCCGGCTCCGGCGGCCGCTCCGGCTCCCACCGAGGGGGGCCGGCCGCTGGCCAAGCCGCCGGTGCGGAAGCTCGCCAAGGACCTGGGGGTGGACCTCGCGGTAGTGGTGCCCACCGGCCGCGACGGGGTGATCACCCGCGAGGACGTCCACGCGGCGGCGGCCCCCGCGCTCGCCGAAGCCGTGGCCCCGGCGCCCGCGGCAGTGCCCGTGGCGCCGCCCGTGGCGCAGGCTCCCGCCCCCGTGGCGGCCGCCGAGGCCGGTGCGCGGGAGACCCGGGTGCCGATCAAGGGCGTGCGGAAGGCGACCGCGGCGGCGATGGTGGGGTCGGCGTTCACCGCGCCGCATGTCACCGAGTTCGTCACGGTGGACGTCACCCGCACCATGAAGCTGGTCGAACGCCTGCGCAAGGACCCGGAGTTCAGCGGGGTGCGGGTCAATCCGCTGCTGATCGTCGCCAAGGCGCTGCTGGTGGCGATCCGGCGGCATCCGGAGATCAACGCGGCCTGGGACGAGGCCCGCCAGGAGATCGTGGTCAAGCACTATGTGAACCTGGGCATCGCCGCCGCCACCCCGCGCGGACTGCTGGTGCCGAACATCAAGGACGCGGACCGGCAGACCCTGCCCCAACTGGCGGCCTCACTGGGCGAGTTGGTGTCCACGGCACGGGAGGGCAAGACCTCGCCCGGTGCCATGCAGGGCGGCACGGTCACCATCACCAACGTCGGCGTCTTCGGCGTCGACACCGGTACCCCGATCCTCAATCCGGGGGAGTCCTCGATCCTCGCCGTCGGCTCGATCAAGCTCCAGCCCTGGGTGCACAAGGGCAAGGTCAAGCCCCGGCAGGTCACCACCCTCGCCCTCTCCTTCGACCACCGGCTGGTCGACGGTGAGCTGGGCTCCAAGGTCCTGGCGGACATCGCGGCCGTACTGGAGCAGCCCCAGCGGCTGTTCACCTGGTCCTGACGCAGGCTCCGGCTTCGGGCGTATCCGGCCCCCGCACTCCACCCGGAGTGCGGGGGCCGTCCCGTATCGCGGACGGGACAGCGGATGCACCTCTCTTGTATCTATGCTGTGCGCATGTCCTCCCCGGTGTCCGCCTCACCCTCTGCCTCGCCCGCACTTCCCGCCCCCGCCGCCGACAAGCAGCCGCCCGCCGCCGACCGCGTCTACCAGCACATCAAGCAGGGCGTGCTGGATCGCAGCTACGAGGGCGGCACCCTCCTCACCGAGGGCGAGCTGGCCGCCGCGGTGGGCGTCTCCCGCACCCCCGTACGGGAGGCGCTGCTGCGGCTTGAGGTGGAGGGGCTG
Source organism: Streptomyces sp. NPDC058045 (assembly GCF_042885635.1). Classification (NCBI taxonomy): domain Bacteria; kingdom Bacillati; phylum Actinomycetota; class Actinomycetes; order Kitasatosporales; family Streptomycetaceae; genus Streptomyces; species Streptomyces sp. NPDC058045. The sequence goes on from NZ_JBHVRR010000007.1 coordinate 93,092, forward strand.
ATCCGGCTCTACCCGAAGAAGGGCGCGCTGGTGCTGCCGGTCTCCGCGCAGGAGATCCGGGACGTGGTGGAGACCCGCAGACTGGTCGAGACGCACGCCGCCCGCAAAGCGGTGCCCGCGCCGCCCCAACTGCTGGCCAGGCTGGCCGAGTTGCTGGCACAGCAGCGCGACCAGGCCGCCGCGGGCGATCTCACCGGCGCCGCCGTCACCGACCGCTGCTTCCACGCCGAGATCGTCCGGCACGGCGGCAACGAGATCCTCTCCCGCCTCTACGACCAGTTGCGCGACCGGCAGTTGAGAATGGGCGTCGCCGTGATGCACGCCCACCCGGAGCGCGTCACCAGGAACATCGGCGAACACGAGGAGATCCTCGCCGCCCTGCGCGACGGGGACGCCGAGGCGGCCGTGGCCGTGGTCGACCGGCATGTGGGCCGGGTGCTCCAGCTCGCCCGGGGCGAGGCCCGATGAGCACCGGGGACTCCGTCCCGTCCACCCGTCTGCTGCCCGGCGATCCGCCCGGCGGCGCCCGCGCGATCGGCGTCTGGTCGATCGGGGTCGCCGTCTACTTCACCGCGGTCACCTTCCGCACCTCGCTCGGCGTGGCCGGACTGGACGCCGCCGACCGCTTCCATGTCAACGCCTCCGCCCTGTCCACCTTCTCCATCCTCCAACTGCTGGTCTACGCGGGGATGCAGATACCGGTGGGCCTCCTCGTCGACCGGCTCGGCACCAAGAGGGTGCTGACCATCGGCGCCGTACTGTTCACCCTCGGCCAGCTCGGCTTCGCCCTCGCACCCTCGTACGGGACGGCGCTAGCCTCGCGGGCGATGCTGGGGTGCGGGGACGCGATGACCTTCATCAGTGTGCTGCGGCTCGGCACCCGCTGGTTCCCGGCCCGGCGCGGGCCGCTGGTGGCGCAGTTCGCCGGGCTGGTGGGGATGGCGGGCAATCTGGTCTCCACCCTGGTCATCGCCCGGCTGCTGCACGGCGTCGGCTGGACCACCGCGTTCGCCGGCAGCTCCCTGGCCGGGGGCGTCGTCCTGGTGCTGACGCTGCTCTTCCTCAAGGACCACCCGGAGGGCTTCGCGCCCGCGCCGCCGTCCCGGTCGGGCGGGGGCCGGCCCCGTGCGCGCGGGCTCATCGCCGCGTCCTGGCGGGAGCCCGGCACCCGGCTCGGTATGTGGACCCACTTCACCACCCAGTTCCCCGCGATGGTCTTCCTGCTGCTGTGGGGGATACCGTTCCTGGTCGAGGCCCAGGGCCTGTCGCGCTCCACCGCGGGCGGGCTGCTGACCCTGGTGGTCGTCTCCAACATGGTGATCGGCCTGGCCTACGGGCAGCTCGTGGCCCGGCACCAGGCGGCCCGGCTGCCGCTGGCACTGGGCACGGTCGGCGGGACGGCGGCACTGTGGGCGCTCACCCTGGCCTGGCCGGGAGACCACGCGCCGATGGGGCTGCTGGTCGTGCTCTGCGCGGTGCTCGGCGCCTGCGGCCCCGCCTCGATGATCGGCTTCGACTTCGCCCGCCCGGCCAACCCGCCGGAGCGTCAGGGCACCGCCTCCGGCATCGTCAACATGGGCGGTTTCACCGCCTCGATGACGACGCTGCTCGCCATCGGCGTCCTGCTGGACGCGACCGGCGACGACTACCGCCTCGCCTTCTGCGCGGTGTTCGTACTGGAGGCGCTGGGCCTGAGCCAGATGCTCCGGCTCCGCCACCGCGCCGCCGCCCGCGAGCGGGACCACCTGGTGACCAGCCGCGTCACCTCGGTCCACGTCCCGGTCTGAGGCTCCGGCGAGGGCGCGGGCGCGTGGCCTCGGGCGGGCCGGGTCGGGGGCGGCCCGCCCGCAGCGGATGGACGTGGCCGGTCGAACTGCTAGGGCGTGACGGGCAGTTCGCGGAGGATGGCCGCGGCGAGGGCGTCGTCGCCCTCCGCCTTCACCCGGTCCGCGACGGCCTGCGGGGTGACCCGGCCGCAGGCGAGGCGGACGAAGGTCTCCCAGTCCATGCCGAGGGTGACCAGGGGGCCCAGGGAGGGCGCGCCGTCCACCGAGCCGCGTCCCTCGGCGTTCACCCGCACCGTGCGCAGGAACTCGATCGGGCCGTGTACATCGAAGACCACCGCGCAGTTGGCGGGCGCCGCGGCCTTCTTGGCGACGACCATGGGCAGCGCCTCCACCAGGCGGTCACGCGCCACGTACGCGCCGGGGGAGTCGAGATTGCCGGGCGCGCGCAGTGCCGCGCGCAGGTCCTGCTCATGCACCCAGATGTCGAACGCCCGCCTCCGCATGGCCTGTTCAAGGGTCTCCTCGGCGCCCCGCGGGCCGCGTACCACGGTGTCCGGCTGCCGTGACTCGTTCCGCAACTGCCGGTTCCGCCGGATCACCGTGTACTCCAGCTCGGACGTCATCTCCGGCGCCGTGTGGTGGCGCCGCACGTCGACCTGGACCTCCTGGTAGCGCTGCGCCTCGTTCTGCACATGGTGCAGGTCGCGGGGGAGGGTGTGGATGGGCCGCGGATCGCCCAGCATCTCGCAGTCCACACCGATCACATGGGAGACGATGTCCCGCACCGACCAGCCGGGGCACGGCGTCTGCTGGTTCCACTCCCCCTCCGTGAGCGGCCCCACTAGCTCGGATATCGCCTCTACGGAATGGCTCCAGGCGTCGGCGTAGGTCTGAAGGCTGGGATGGAGAGTCACAGATCCCCTCGGGCGGAGTGTGCGTGCGGCGGGTGGACGGTGGGGTGCGGGGATTCCCCCGCATGGACAGTACGCTGACTGCAGGTATCCCTGCAGTCCTTTCGTGTGACGATCGTAGGTCGGTTTCCAAGGCTTCAGAGCCAGGACGGTGGTATCGTGCGCGCCTCCCTGATCCAGATCGACGTGAACGACGACGAGACCACCGAGGCACGCCGCCGCAGAACGGCCGCTCTGGTACGCGAGCAGTCCGCCGCCGACCTGGTCGTACTCCCCGAGTTGTGGACCACCGGCGCCTTCGCCTACGCGGACTTCGGCACCGAGGCGGAGGAGTTGCACGGCCCCACCCGCACCGCGATGGCCGAGGCCGCGCGGGACGCCGGGGTCTGGCTGCACGCCGGTTCCGTCCCGGAACGCGCACCGGCGCCCGGCGGCCGTACCCGTCTCTACAACACCTCGCTGGTCTTCTCCCCCGACGGCCGTCTCGCCGCCAGCTACCGCAAGATCCACCGCTTCGGCTTCGACAAGGGCGAGGCGGTCCTGATGAGCGCCGGGAGCGAACTGGTCACCGCCGACCTGCCGGACACCACCATCGGCCTCGCCACCTGCTACGACCTGCGCTTCCCCGAACTCTTCCGGGGCCTGGTGGACGCCGGGGCCGAGGTGCTGGTGGTACCCGCGGGCTGGCCGGAGCGGCGCCGCGCCCACTGGTCCCTGCTGGCCCGCGCCCGCGCCGTGGAGAACCAGGCGTATGTACTGGCCTGCGGCACCGCGGGCAGCCACGCCGGGGTGGCGCAGGCCGGCCACAGTGTGGTCGTCGACCCCTGGGGCGAGGTGCTGGCGGAGGCGGGCGCCGGGGAGTGCGTGCTCACCGCCGACTTCGATCCGGCGCGGGTGGCCGGGACACGGGAGCAGTTCCCCGCCCTCAAGGACCGCGTCCTCGGCCTCCCCACGCCGGGCTAGCCGCTCAACCACCCTCCGGGCGGCCCGCGTTCAGTGTTCCTCCCGCTCCTTCTCCGACATATGGATCACGGCCACCGCGACCGCGACCAGCAGCGCCGGATCGGCGTCGTCGCGCACGATCTCCACGCCGTAGGTGTCCCGCACATGCAGCCAGCGGCGGGAGATGTCGGCGAGCAGTTCGCCGTCGTACTCGACGGCGAACTCGCGGTCCATGATCTTGCCGCTGACGTCGAGTTCGCTGCCGTCGGCCAGGTCCACCCGGAAGTGGTTGCGGAGCAGGGAGAGGAACTTGCGGTGGATCTTGGCGAGCGGTTCGCCGTCCCGCTCCAGGGTCATGGTCTCGCGCAGCGCCAGCATCTTCTGCCGGATGCGCACCAGCACAGTGCCGTCGAGATCCTTCAGCTCGAAGGTGTCCCGCAGGCGCATCGCCTTGCCGTCGACGAGGAAGACCTTGCGGCCGTGCTCGTCCTCGATCCAGTAGTCGTCGCCGATGCCCAGGATCCGGTCCCGTACGAGGAGTTTCATACCCGGCATCCTCCCCCACCGCCGCCCACGGGCGCCGCAGGACCGGATGGCACCCTGGAGGAATGGACGACACCGCCCCCGCCCCCGAGCCCCGCACTCCCCGGGTCCGCGCCCCCGAGCTGACCGGCCGGGGCGGCTGGCTCAACACCGGCGGCCGCGACCTCACCCTGGCCGACCTGCGCGGCCGCGTCGTGGTCCTCGACTTCTGGACCTTCTGCTGCGTCAACTGCCTCCATGTCCTGGACGAACTGCGGGAGTTGGAGGAGAAGCACCGGGACACCGTGGTGATCGTCGGGGTGCACTCGCCGAAGTTCGCGCATGAGGCGGAGCACACGGCGGTGGTGGACGCGGTCGAGCGGTACGGCGTGGAGCACCCGGTGCTGGACGATCCGGAGCTGGCCACCTGGAAGCAGTACGCGGTACGGGCCTGGCCCACGCTGGTGGTGGTCGACCCGGAGGGGTATGTGGTCGCCCAGCACGCCGGTGAGGGTCATGCGCACGCCATCGAGCGGCTGGTGGCCCGGCTGGAGGAGGAGCACACCGCGAAGGGCACCCTGCGCCGCGGCGCGGGCCCCTATGTGCCGCCGGAGCCGGTCGCCGGTGAACTCCGCTTCCCCGGCAAGGCGTTGCTGCTGCCGTCGGGGAATCTGCTGGTCTCCGACACCACCCGGCACCAGGTGGTGGAGCTGGCGGCGGACGGGGAGAGCGTGCTGCGGCGGATCGGTTCCGGCAGTCGCGGCCTCACCGACGGGCCGCCCGGCACCGCCGCGTTCAACGAACCCCAGGGCCTGGCCCTGCTGGACGAGGCGACGGTGGTCGTCGCGGACACCGTCAACCACGCGCTGCGCCGTCTCGACCTCGCCACCGGTGTGGTCGCCACCCTGGCCGGCACCGGCCGCCAGTGGTGGCAGGGCGCCCCCACCGAGGGCCCGGCCCGCGAGATCGCGCTGTCCTCCCCGTGGGATGTGGCGCTCTTCGGCGGCCGGGTGTGGATCGCGATGGCGGGTGTCCACCAGTTGTGGACGTACGACCCGGTGGCGGGCACGGTGGCGGTGGCGGCCGGTACCACCAACGAGGGGCTGGTGGACGGCCCGGGACACGAGGCCTGGTTCGCGCAGCCCTCGGGTCTCGCCGCGGCCGGGGACCGGCTGTGGGTGGCGGACTCGGAGACCTCGGCGCTGCGCTGGGTGGACCCGGAGGGCGTGGTGCACACCGCGGTCGGCACCGGCCTCTTCGACTTCGGCCACCGCGACGGGCCCGCCGAACAGGCCCTGCTCCAGCACCCGTTGGGCGTGACCGCGCTACCGGACGGCTCGGTCGCGGTCTGCGACACCTACAACCACGCGCTGCGCCGCTTCGACCCGGCGACCGGTGAGCTGACCACGCTCGCCACCGATCTGCGGGAGCCCTCGGACGCGGTGGTCGCGGGTGCGGACGTGGTGGTCGTCGAGTCGGCCCGGCACCGGCTGACCCGGCTGCGGCTGCCCGAGGAGGCGGTGCGCGTGGAGGGCGTGGCGCACCGTACGCGGCGGGCGGCGACCGAGGTGGCCGTGGGCCGGCTCCGGCTGGAGGTGGTGTTCCAGGCGCCCGCGGGCCAGAAGCTGGACACCTCCCTCGGCCCCGCCACCCGGCTGCTGGTCTCGGCGACCCCGCCGGAGCTGCTGCTCGCGGGGGAGGGCGCCGGTACCGAGCTGGCCCGCACCCTGGAGCTGGACCCGGCGGTGCCGGAGGGGGTGCTGCATGTCTCGGCCATGGCCGCGTCCTGCGACGACGACCCGGACAAGGTGTACCCGGCCTGCCATGTGCACCAGCAGGACTGGGGGGTGCCGGTCCGGCAGTCCCCGGCCGGGGTGGCGCGCCTGCCGTTGGTACTGGCCGGGCTCGACACCCAGTAGGCCGGTCAACTCCTGGCCGGTCAGGGCCGGTTGGGCCGGTACGCGGCTCAGTCGCGGAGGAACGCGGTCAGGGCGTTGGCCAGCAGATAGGGGTCTTCCGCCGCGCACAGCTCGCGGGCGCTGTGCATGGAGAGGATGGCGACGCCGATGTCGACGGTGCGGATGCCGTGCCGGGCGGCGGTGATGGGGCCGATGGTGGTCCCGCAGGGCATCGCGTTGTTCGACACGAAGGACTGGAACGGCACTCCGGCCCGCTCGCAGGCCGCGGCGAACACGGCGCGGCCCGAACCGTCCGTCGCATAGCGGTTGTTGACGTTGACCTTGAGGATGGGGCCGCCGCCCGCCCGGGGGTGGTGGGTGGGGTCGTGCCGCTCGGCGTAGTTGGGGTGGACGGCGTGGCCGGTGTCGGAGGAGAGGCAGATGGTGCCGGCGAAGGCGCGGGCCCGGTCCTCGTAGCCACCGCCGCGGGCGATGACGGAGCGCTCCAGCACCGTGCCGAGCAGCGGCCCGTCCGCGCCGGTGTCGGACTGGGAGCCGTTCTCCTCGTGGTCGAAGGCGGCCAGGACCGGGATGTACGGCAGCTCGTCGTCGGCGGCAGCGGCGGTGAGCGCGGCGGTCCCGGCGTGCACCGAGAGGAGGTTGTCCATCCGGGGGCCGGCGAGCAGCTCGCGGTCCCGGCCGAGGTAGGCCGGCGGCTCCACGGAGTGCACCATCAGGTCCCAGCCGGTGACCTCGCCGGCGGGCAGCCCCTCCTGCTCCTCCAGGAAGCGGATCAACTCGCCCTCGTGCGGCTCGCCGAGACCCCAGACGGGCTGGAGGTGGCGCTGCTTGTCCAGCTTGAGGCCCTCGGTGCTGACGCTGCGGTCGAGGTGGATGGCGAGCTGCGGGACGCGCAGCAGCGGCCGGTCGACGTTGACCAGGCGGGTGGTGCCGTCGCGGAGGCTGAGGCGGCCGGCGAGGCCCAGGTCCCGGTCGAGCCAGGAGTTCAGCAGGGGGCCGCCGTAGATCTCCACGGCGACCTGGCGCCAGCCGTGCGCCCCGGCGTCGGGCAGCGGTTTGACGCGGAGGTTGGGCGAGTCGGTGTGGGCGCCGACGATCCGGAACGGGGTGTGGGGGGTGGCGTTCTCCGGCACGTACCAGGCGATGAGGGCGCCGCCGCGGAGCACGTACCGGCCGCCGGTGCCGCCGTCCCAGGAGTCGGTCTCGGTGAGCTGCCGGAATCCGGCCTTCTCCAGCCGTGCGCCGGCACCGGCCACCGCGTGGTAGGGCGTGGGGCTCGCCGCCAGGAACGACATCAGGTCGTCGGTGTGGCCGAGGCCGAAGGGGGCGCCCGCGGGGGGACCGGAGGTGCGGGAGGTATCGCTCATGGTTCTCACTTTAACTATGTGCACCGACAGCCGAGGGCCCGCTCCCGAGGATGGGAGCGGGCCTTGACAGATGGGCCCGGGACCGGTGCGGATCCCGGTCCGCGGTGGGCTCAGAAGGCGTCTTCCGGCAGGTCCATCAGGTCCAGGTCGATGCCTTCGGCCACCTGCCGCTGGACGGCGACGTTCGGCAGGATCGTGGTGGCGAAGAACTTCGCCGCGGCGATCTTGCCCTGGTAGAACGCCCGGTCCCTGGCGCCGGCGGTCTCCAGCTTCCCGATGGCCACCGCGGCCCCGCGCAGCAGCAGGTACGCCACCACGACATCACCGGAGGCGAGCAGCAGGCGGGTGGTGTTGAGGCCCACCTTGTAGATGTTCCTGGTGTCCTGCTCGGTGGCCGTGAGGTCGGTGAGCATGGCGCCGACGATGGCTTCGAGGTCGACCGCCGCCTTGGCCAACTGCTCGCGGGCGGCGGCCAGTTCCTCACCGCCGGTGGCCAGCGCCAGGAACTTCTTGATGTCCTCGGAGAGGGTGTTCAGCGCCTGGCCCTGGTTGCGGACGATCTTCCGGAAGAAGAAGTCCTGGCCCTGGATCGCGGTGGTGCCCTCGTAGAGGGTGTCGATCTTGGCGTCCCGGATGTACTGCTCGATCGGGTACTCCTGGAGGAAGCCGGAGCCGCCGATCGTCTGCAGGCACTGGGCGAGCTGCTCGTAGCCCTTCTCGGAGCCGTAGCCCTTCACGATGGGCAGCAGCAGGTCGTTCAGGGCGTGCAGGGCGGAGGTGTCCTCGCCCGCGGCCTCCTTGACGGCGATGTCGTCCTGGACGGCGGCGGTGTGCAGCACCAGGGCCCGCATCCCCTCCGCGTACGCCTTCTGCGTCATCAGCGAGCGGCGTACGTCGGGGTGGTGGGTGATGGTGACCTTGGGCGCGGTCTTGTCCATGAAGTCCGCCAGGTCGGGGCCCTGGACGCGCTCCTTGGCGTACTCCAGGACGTTGAGGTAGCCGCTGGAGAGGGTGGAGATGGCCTTGGTGCCGACCATCATGCGGGCCATCTCGATGATGCGGAACATCTGGCGGATGCCGTCGTGCTTGTCGCCGATCAGCCAGCCCTTGGCGGGGTGCCGGTCGCCGAAGGTCATCTCGCAGGTGTTGGAGACCTTGAGGCCCATCTTGTGCTCGACGTTGGTGGCGTAGACGCCGTTGCGCTCCCCGAGTTCACCGGTCTCGGGGTCGAACTCGTACTTGGGCACCAGGAAGAGGGAGAGGCCCTTGGTGCCGGGGCCGGCGCCCTCGGGGCGGGCGAGGACGTAGTGGAGGATGTTCTCCGCCAGGTCGTGCTCGCCCGAGGTGATGAAGCGCTTGACGCCCTCGATGTGCCAGGAGCCGTCCGCCTGCTGCACGGCCCTGGTGCGGCTGGCGCCGACGTCGGAGCCGGCGTCCGGCTCGGTGAGGACCATGGTGGAGCCCCACTGCCGCTCGACGGAGAGCGCGGCGGTCTTCTTCTGCTGCTCGTTGCCCTCCTGGAAGAGGATGCGGGCGAAGGCCGAGCCCGAGGCGTACATCCAGATCGCCGGGTTGGCGCCGAGGACCAGCTCGGCGTAGCCCCAGAGCAGGCTGGGCGGCGCGGGGGTGCCGCCGACCTCCTCGGGCAGACCAAGCCGCCAGTACTCGGAGTCCATGAAGGCGCGGTAGCTCTTCTTGAACGACGCGGGGACCGGCGCGGTGCTGGTCTCCGGGTCGAAGACCGGCGGGTTGCGGTCCGAGTCGGCGTAGGACTCGGCGAGTTCGTTCTCGGCGAGGCGGTTCAGCTCGGCGAGGACGCTCTTGGCGGTCTCGGTGTCCATCTCCGTGAACGGGCCGCTGCCGTACAGCTTGTCGCGGCCGAGCACCTCGAAGAGGTTGAACTCGATGTCGCGGAGATTCGACTTGTAGTGGCCCATGGCAACGGCTCCGTAAATCAGCAAGCTACTGGTTCGTCGGACTCCGATGATGCTACCCGCCGGTAATAAGAGCAACCCCCGCAGCCCAGAGTGTGAGCAGGCCTACGCGGCCCCCCGAGCCTCGGTACCCTTGCGCGCATGTACGGCTACGACCAGAACCCGGGCGCCGGGCAGGGGTATGCGGCACCCCAGCCGCCGCCGCAGCCGCCCGGTGGATACGGGCAGCCGCCGCCGCTCTATCCGGAGCCGTCGCCGCCGTCGCTGGCGGAGGCCGTGCGTGCCTTCACCACGGGCGCCCTCGCCGCCGAGGACTTCCAGCAGATCTTCGCCACCGCCAAGGTCTACTGCCCCCGCGGCGACAACCCGGGCTTCCTTGCCCTGCACAACACCCAGCAGCCGGTCATCCCGATGTTCACCTCCCTCAAGGAGCTGCGCCGGTACGCGGGCAAGGAGTCCAAGTACTTCGTGATCACCGGCGCCGAGGTCATCGACCTGCTGCCCACCGGGTACGGCTTCGTCCTCGACATGGAGGGCGAGCACCGGATGGTCTTCGACGCCAAGGCCGTGGAGCAGATGGTCGACTTCGCGATGCGCCGCATGTACGGCTGAGCCCTCCTCGTTTCCTCTCTCCCGGCTTTTTCCTCTCTCGGCGCCCGCAGGGAATGTCCTGCGGGCGCTCTTCGTTGCTGCGGGGGTAGCCGAAAGTTCTACTTTCAACTAAAGTCGACGCAGGAGGTGGCGACCATGCCCGCAGTAACCGTTGAGAACCCGCTGACCCTGCCCCGCGTGGCAGCACGCACGGACGCCCTGCCGCGCCCGGTGCTCACCGTGACCACCGCACCGCAGGGCTACGAGGGCGAGGGCTTCCCGGTACGCCGCGCCTTCGCCGGCATCGACTACCGGCACCTCGACCCGTTCATCATGATGGACCAGATGGGCGAGGTGGAGTACGCGCCCGGCGAGCCCAAGGGCACCCCCTGGCACCCGCACCGCGGCTTCGAGACCGTCACCTACATCATCGACGGCACCTTCGTGCACCAGGACTCCAACGGTGGCGGCGGCACCATCACCAACGGCGACACCCAGTGGATGACGGCCGGCAGCGGCCTGCTCCACATCGAGGCCCCGCCGGAGGAACTCGTCGTCTCCGGCGGCCTGTTCCACGGCCTCCAGCTCTGGGTCAACCTCCCCGCCGCCGACAAGATGAAGGCCCCCCGCTACCAGGACATCCGCGGCGGCCAGGTGCAGTTGCTGACCACCACCGACGGCGGCGCCCTGCTGCGCGTCATCGCCGGTGAACTCGACGGCCACGACGGCCCCGGCATCACCCACACCCCGATCACCATGATCCACGCCACCGTCCGCCCCGGCGCCGAGGTCACCCTGCCCTGGCGGTCCGACTTCAACGGCCTCGCCTACGTCCTCGCCGGGCGCGGCACCGCGGGCCCCGACCGGCGGCCCGTGCACACCGGGCAGACCGCCGTCTTCGGCACCGGCTCCTCGCTCACCATCCGCGCCGACGAGACCCAGGACGCCCACACCCCGGACCTGGAGGTCGCCCTCCTCGGCGGCCGCCCCATCCGCGAACCGATGGCGCACTACGGGCCGTTCGTCATGAACACCCGGGAAGAACTGCAACAGGCCTTCGACGACTTCCAGAAGGGCCGGCTCGGCACCATCCCCGCCGTGCACGGCATGTGACAGCCCGTCACCCGCGCGGGGGCCGCCGGAGTGCCGGCCGGCCCCCCGCGTGATCGGGTGGCAGGGTGCCGCAACCCTCCCCTCCGCCCGAGCCCCCGACCCCCGAACCCCCGTCAGGTCCCGGCGGACCGGGGGCTTCCGCCGCTCCGCTCCCGACCGGGAACGCGGGCCGGCCCCTGCTGCCGGAGGCGGTCCTGCGTACCGCGGCCTGGTGCGGGGCGATCCTGCTGGTGGCCGGGGTCCTCGGTCTCGGCGTCTGGCTCTGCGTCGTTCTCAAGACCGCCGTCACCCCGCTTCTGCTCGCCCTCCTCGGCACCGCACTGCTGCGGCCCCTGTACCGGCGGCTGATCGCGGTCCACGTCCACCGCTCCCTCGCCGCGGGCCTCACCTGTGCCGCCGTGGTGGCCGTGGTCGGCGGCGCCACCTACATCGTGGTGCGGGCCCTGGTGGACACCGGTGACCAGATCATCTCCTCGCTGCGGCACGCCGCGAAATCCCTCAGTGTGCACTTCGGCGCGGCCGGCACCTCCCTCGACGATCTGGCGTCCAACTCCCGTGAGCTACTGGGCAAGTTCGGCGGTACCGCTGCCTCCGGAGTGATCAGCGGCATCAGCGTCGTCGGCGAGACCATCGCCGCCGCCGTCCTCGCCCTGCTGCTGGTCTTCTTCTTCCTCCGCGACGCCCCGCACGCCGTACGCGCCCTGCGCTCGGTCGCCCCCGGGCGCACCGGCGAGACCCTGGAGGCCATGGCCCGCCGCGCCTTCCGCGCCGTGGAGGGCTTTATGCGCGGCACCACCGTCATCGCCCTCATCGACGCCCTCTGCATCACCATCGGCCTGCTCATCCTGCGGGTACCGGGCGCCGTCGGCCTCGGCGCCCTGGTCTTCGTCGGCGCCTACATCCCCTACCTCGGGGCGTTCGTCTCCGGCGCGGTCGCGGTCCTGGTGGCGCTGGCCGACCGCGGGTTCGCCATCGCGCTCTGGGCCCTGGGCGTGGTGCTCGCCGTACAGGTACTGGAGGGGCATGTGCTCCAGCCGGTGATCCAGAGCCGCACCGTCCAGATGCATCCCGCGGTCGTCCTGCTCGCGCTCACCGCCGGGGCCTCCGTCGCCGGAATTCTCGGTCTGCTCCTCGCCGTCCCGCTCACCGCGGCGGCCTTCGGAGTGATCGCCGAACTCCGCACCCGCGTCTGAGCCGCTCAGCCCTCCCGCTCCGCCAGCTCGAACCAGATGCACTTGCCCTCGCCCTGTGGGGCCACGCCCCAGGTGTCGGCGAGGAGTTCGGTGAGGATCAGACCGCGGCCCGAGGAGGCCAGCTCCCCGGGGCGGCGCTTGTGCGGCAGCTCATCACTGCCGTCCGCCACCTCCACCCGCAGCCGCCGCCCCCGCTCGTGCTCCTCGGCCCCGGTCAGCGTCACCTCGGCCACCAGCAGCGCGTCCTCGTCGGTGTGCACCAGCACATTGGTCAGCGCCTCCGACACCAGCAGTACGGCCGAGTCGACCTGCTCCCCGTCGGCCCAGTCATGCAGCAGCTCCCGCACCTGCTGGCGGGCCCCCGCCACCCGCTCCGGGTCGTCCTGGGCGACGGTCAGCGCGATCCGACGGGCACCGGAGACGGGACGGCGGGGCGCGGTCCGGCTGAGCAGCAGGACCGCGATGTCGTCCTCCCGGCGATCGGCGAGCGGCCCGGTGAAGTGGTGCGAGGACGGCCCGTGCACCGCCTGCACCAGGGAGTCGGCCAGCTCCTCCAGATCGTCCGCGCCATGCTCCTGGAAGACCTCCCGGATCCGGAGCCAGCCGGTCTCCAGATCGTGGCCGCCGGTCTCGATCAGACCGTCGGTGCACATCAGCAGGGTCTCGCCCGGATCCAACTGGAAACTCGTCGTCGGATAGTCCGTGTCCGGATCCACCCCCAGCGGCAGCCCGCCCGCCGTCGGCCGCAGCACCACCGTCCCGTCCGCCAGCCGGATCGCCGGCTCCGGATGGCCGGCCCGCGCTATCTCCAGCACCCCGCTGCCCGGGTCGACCTCCACATACAGGCAGGTGGCGAAGCGGGTGTCGTCCGGATCGGGGGCGGTCGCGCCGGCCGGGCCGCCGTCGGAGGAGCCCTGCACCACGGAGTCCGCCATACCGGCGAGGAAGCGCCCGGCGCGGGCCAGTACCGCGTCCGGGGGGTGGCCCTCCGAGGCATAGGCACGCAGCGCGATCCGCAACTGCCCCATCAGGCCCGCGGCCCGCACATCGTGACCCTGCACATCCCCGATGACCAGCGCGAACCGGCCGGAGGGCAGCGGAATCATGTCGTACCAGTCGCCGCCGACCTGGAGGCCGCCCCCGGTCGGCACATAGCGGGCGGCGGCGCTCATGCCCGGGATACGGGGGCCGAGCGTCGGCAGCATGGAGCGCTGCAAACCGTCGGACAGCTCGCGCTCCGACTCGGCGGCGCCCGCCCGGGACAGCGCCTGCGCCAGCATCCGCGCCACGGTGGCCAGTACAGACCGCTCATCGGGGGTGAACGCGACCGGGTACGCGAAGGACGCCATCCAGGCGCCCAGGGTGCGGCCGCCCACGGCCAGCGGCAGATACGCCCAGGACTGCCGCGGATAACGGCTGATCAGCGGCCAGCTCTCCGGGAAACGCCGCTGGTACTCGGCCCGGGAGTTCAGGTAGACGGCGCGGCCGCTGCGCATCACCTCCGCCGCCGGATAGCGGTCCGCCACCGTGAAGTCGCTGAACAGCGCCAGGTCGTCCGCGCTCTGCCCGCGGTGGCCGATCACCGTCAGCCGCTCGCCCTGCACCCCGAAGACCGCCAGACCGTCCGGCGAGAACCCCGGCATGGACAGCCCGGCGGCGACCCTCAGCACCTCCTCCGTGGACGCCGCCTCCGCCAGCGCCCGCCCCGCGTCCAGCAGGAACGCCTCCCGGGAGCGGTGCCAGTCACCGATGACGGGGGTGGGGGCCGCCGCGTCCGGGCCCGGCTGGGTGACCTCCTGGAAGGTGCCGAACAGCTCGTAGCCGTCCTCGTAGTTCGCGCCCGCCACCGGTCGGCAACGGGTGCGGACCACGCGGATCTGCCGGCGCCGGCCGTCCAGCACCCGCAGCCGGGCCTCGGCGAGGGTGCCTTCGACCAGGGCGAGTTGCAGCACATCGTCGATCTCGCCCCAGTCGACCGGGTGGAAGCAGGCGCGCATCGCGGCCTCGGTGAGGGACTGGCCGTGGGCCGGCAGACCGCACAGCCGGGCCGCCTCCGCGTCGAGATGGATCCGGCCGGTGCCCGAGTCCCACCGCCATACGCCGATGGCGAGATCGCCGAGGATCGCCGCCAGCGGCGGCAAGGAGAACTCCTCGGCGGGCCGGCTGGGATCGTCGGTGCGCATCGTCCCACTGTAGGAAGCGGCTCCGGAGAGCCGCCACCGAACAATCCGGCAGGCGATCCCGGCGCTGACGGTAACCTTGACGGGTCTCTCCCGCACCACCCACCCACGGTCACCGACCTCTGACGCGAAGACTGGATGAACGACGATGCATCGGTACAGGTCCCACACCTGCGGCGAGCTCCGCGCCTCTGACGTCGGCAGTGACGTCCGGCTGAGCGGCTGGCTGCACAATCGCCGAGACCTGGGCGGCATCCTCTTCATCGATCTCCGCGACCACCATGGCATCACCCAGCTCGTCGGCCGCCCCGGCACCGCCGCCGCCGAGACCCTGGACAAGCTCTCCAAGGAGACCGTGGTCCGGATCGACGGCAAGGTCGTCTCCCGCGGCGCCGAGAACGTCAACACGGAGCTGCCCACCGGCGAGGTGGAGATCGAGGCCGCCGAGGTCGAGGTGCTCGGCGAGGCCGGCCCGCTGCCCTTCACCATCAACACCGAGGACGGCGTCAACGAGGAACGCCGCCTGGAGTACCGCTTCCTCGACCTGCGCCGCGAGCGGATGCACCGCAACATCATGCTGCGCAGTGCGGTGATCGCCTCGATCCGCTCCAAGATGGTCGCGCTCGGCTTCAACGAGATGGCGACGCCGATTCTCACCGCCACCTCCCCCGAGGGCGCCCGCGACTTCGTGGTGCCCTCCCGGCTGAACCCGGGCAAGTTCTACGCCCTGCCGCAGGCCCCGCAGCAGTTCAAGCAGTTGCTGATGATCTCCGGCTTCGACCGGTACTTCCAGATCGCGCCCTGCTTCCGCGACGAGGACGCCCGCGCGGACCGCTCGCCGGGCGAGTTCTACCAGCTCGATGTGGAGATGTCCTTCGTCGAGCAGGAGGACGTCTTCCGGCCCATCGAGAAGCTGATGACGGAGCTGTTCGAGGAGTTCGGCGGCGGCCGCCACGTCACCTCGCCGTTCCCCCGCATCCCGTTCCGCGAGGCGATGGCCAAGTACGGCTCGGACAAGCCGGATCTGCGGGCCAAGCTGGAGCTGGTCGACCTCACCGATGTCTTCGCGGACTCCGGGTTCAAGGCCTTCGCCGGCAAGCATGTACGGGCGCTGCCGGTGCCGGATGTCTCCGGGCAGCCGCGGAAGTTCTTCGACCAGCTCGGCGAGTACGCGGTGGAGCAGGGCGCCAAGGGCCTGGCCTGGGTGCGGGTCGCCGAGGACGGTTCGCTGACCGGCCCGATCGCCAAGTTCCTCACCGAGGAGAACGTCGCCGAGCTGACCAAGCGGCTCGCCCTGGCCCCCGGCCACGCGGTGTTCTTCGGCGCCGGCGAGTACGACGAGGTCTCGAAGATCATGGGCGCGGTCCGCGTCGAGGCCGCCAAGCGCGCCGGCCACTTCGAGGAGGACGTCTTCCGCTTCTGCTGGATCGTGGACTTCCCGATGTACGAGAAGGACGAGGAGACCGGCCGGATCGACTTCTCGCACAACCCGTTCTCCATGCCCCAGGCCGGGATGCAGGACCTCCTGGAGAAGGACCCGCTGGACATCCTGGCCTGGCAGTACGACATCGTCTGCAACGGTGTGGAGCTGTCCTCCGGCGCCATCCGGAACCATGAGCCGGAGATCATGCTCAAGGCCTTCGAGATCGCGGGCTACGACCGGGACACCGTGGAGCACGAGTTCGCGGGGATGCTGCGCGCGTTCCGCTTCGGCGCCCCGCCGCACGGCGGCATCGCCCCCGGCGTCGACCGCATCGTGATGCTCCTCGCCGACGAGCCGAACATCCGCGAGACCATCGCCTTCCCCCTCAACGGCAACGCCCAGGACCTGATGATGGGCGCCCCCACCGAACTGGACGAGGCCCGGCTGCGGGAGCTCAACATCCAGTTGCGCAAGCCGGTGGCGGCGAAGACCGCGGCGGCCGAGCGAGTGGACAAGGCGGTCCGCCCGGAGTAATCCGCCGCCCCCGCGTTTCACGTGAAACAACCCCCGGTCACCAAGTGGTGACCGGGGGTTGTCGCGTTCCGCCCGCCCCGGTCAACGCCGAGGCAGGGATGGTCAGTTGGCGGCCTTCTCTTCCAGGCGGGGGAAGAGGACGGCGCCCTTGGTGACGGTGCTGCCGGCGGGGAGGGTGCCCCAGGCGGCCGCGGAGTGGATGGGCTGCTCGGCCAGGGCACCGAGGGCCGCTTCCGCACCGAGCGAGTCCCACAGCTTCTGCGAGGTCTCCGGCATCACCGGGTTCAGCAGGATGGCCACCGCACGCAGCGACTCGGCCGCCGTGTAGAGGATGGTCGCCAGCCGGGCCCTGCCCTCGGCGGAGTCGTCCTTGGCGACCTTCCACGGCTCCTGCTCCGTGATGTAGCCGTTGACCTGCTTCACGAAGTCGAAGACGGCGAGGATGCCGCCCTGGAAGTCCAGCTCCTCCCCGATCCTGCGGTCGGCTTCGGTGACCGCCCTGGCCAGGCCGTCCTTGATCGCCTGCTCCGCCTCGCCGTCGGCGGTGGCCGCCGGCAGTTCGCCGCCGAAGTACTTGCCGACCATGGCCGCCACCCGGGAGGCCAGATTGCCGTAGTCGTTGGCGAGTTCGCTGGTGTAGCGGGCGGAGAAGTCCTCCCAGGAGAAGGAGCCGTCCTGGCCGAAGGCGATGGCGCGCAGGAAGTACCAGCGGTAGGCGTCGACGCCGAAGTGCGAGGTGAGGTCCTGCGGCTTGATACCGGTCAGATTCGACTTGGACATCTTCTCGCCGCCGACCATCAGCCAGCCGTTGGCGGCGACCCTGCCGGGGAGCGGCAGGCCGTTGGCCATCAGCATGGCCGGCCAGATGATCGCGTGGAACCGGAGGATGTCCTTGCCGACGAGGTGCACATCGGCCGGGAAGGTCTGGTCGAACTTCGCCTGGTCCGCGCCGTAGCCGACGGCGGTGGCGTAGTTGAGCAGGGCGTCGATCCACACATAGATGACGTGCTTCTCGTCCCAGGGGACCTTGACGCCCCAGTCGAAGGTGGAGCGGGAGATCGAGAGGTCCTGGAGGCCCTGGCGGACGAAGTTGACCACCTCGTTGCGCGCGGACTCCGGCTGGACGAAGCCCGGGTTCGCCTCGTAGAACTCCAGCAGCCTGGGGCCGTACTCGCTCAGCTTGAAGAAGTAGTTCTCCTCCTTGAGGATCTCCACCGGCTTCTTGTGCACGGCGCACAGCTTCTGGCCGGCGAACTCGGTGCCCGCCACGCCGTCGATCAGATCGCCGGGCAGCTTGTACTCCTCGCAGCCCACGCAGTACGGGCCCTCGTAACCGCCCTGGTAGATCTCGCCCTTGTCGTACAGGTCCTGGACGAACTCCTGCACCCGGTCGGTGTGGCGCTTCTCGGTGGTGCGGATGAAGTCGTCGTTGGCGATGTCCAGATGCTCCCAGAGGGGCTTCCAGGACTCCTCGACCAGCTTGTCGCACCACTCCTGCGGGGTGACCCCGTTCGCCTCCGCGGTGCGCATGATCTTCTGACCGTGCTCGTCCGTGCCGGTGAGGTACCACACCTTCTCGCCACGCTGACGGTGCCAGCGCGTGAGCACGTCGCCTGCGACGGTCGTATAGGCGTGGCCCAGGTGAGGAGCGTCGTTCACGTAATAGATGGGGGTGCTGACGTAGTACGTCGTCCCGCTCTGCTTCTCGGATCCAGTGGCCGCCATGGTCGAAATCCTACTGGCCCGCGGAAGATCCACTCACCTCGGTTACCGACGGCGCACGGCCGGGCCCCGGGGTGCGGGGCCCGGCCGTGGCGGGCTGGGATGGTGCTCAGGCGGTGCTCAGGGGCGGGGCCGCCAGGTGCCGAGCAGGCCCTCGTACAGCTCGGCGTCGGTCAGCTCGCGCGGGGTGGGGCCGGCGTGGAAGAAGGCCGCGTTCTCGGCGGTCAGCTTCCGCAGATAGTCGAAGCCCTTGGCGTCCTGCGCGCCGAACGCCACGAACTGGAAGAACAGCGGGAGCCGGGCCGCGGCGGCGAGCGCCTCGGTGGCCGGGCCGCGGGTGTCGGGCGGGCCGTCGGTCTGGAACACCACCAGGGCGGGGCCGGTGGCGCCGGACTTCTCGTAGTCGGCCACGACCTCCTCGACGGCACGGTGGTAGCTGGTGCGCCCCATCCGGCCGCAGGCGGCGTGCAGTTCGTCGATCCGGCCCTCATGGGAGTCGAGGGTCAGCTCGCCGCTGCCGTCGATCTCGGTGGAGAAGAAGACGACCCGCACGGTGGCCTCGGTGTCGAGATGCGCGGCGAGCGCCAGCACCTGCTCCCCGAGGCTCTGCGCCGACCCGTCCTTGTAGTACGGGCGCATCGAGCCGGAGCGGTCCAGCACCAGGTAGACCCTGGCCCGGGTGCCGGTGAGGTCCTGCTTCCGGAGCGTGGCCCCGGCCGCCTTGTACGCGGCGGCCAGACCGGGCGCCCGCCCCTTCACCTTGGCCCCGGACACGGCGGGGCGCTCGGCGGCGGTCTCGGCCTCCGCCTCGGCGGGCTCTGCCTCGGCGGAGACGGGCTCCGGTTCCGCGGGAGCGGGCTCCGCCTCTGCGGGGGCGGTCTCGGTGGGCGTGGGCTCCGGCTCCGGTACGGCTTCCGCTTCCGGCACGGCTTCCGGTTCCGGTGTGGCTTCCGCTTCCACCTCCCGTGTGGCTTCCGCTTCGGCCTTCGGCGCCGGTGTGGTCTCGGCGGCTTCGGTCTTGACGGGCTCCGGCTCCGCCTTGGCGGCGGTCTCGGCCTCTGCCTCCTCGGCCTCCGTGGTGGCCGGCTCGGGCTCGACGGCTTCCGGTTCCACGGCTTCCGGCTCGGCCGTCGCGGTCGGCTCGGTCACCGTCGCTGCCGTGGGCTCCGGCGTCGGCTCGGCTTCGGGCAGGGTGACGGTCGCCCTGATCACCGTCTCCGTGGCGACGGCCTCCGACTCGACCTCGGGCTCCGGCTCGGTCACCGTCTCGGGCGCCGCGCCTGCTTCCGCCTTCGCCTCGGTCACCGGCTCTGCCTCCGGCTTGGCGGGTGTGTTGCCGGCGCCGGGTTCCAGCTCCGGTTCCGGTTCCGGTTCCAGGGCGGATTCCGGTTCCGGGGCGGGGCGTGGGGTGGGCCTGGTGGGTTCGGGGCGGGTGGTGGGGTCCGTCGGCTTGGGGACCGTGACGCGGTCGAAGGCGGCGGTGACGAGTTCATGGTCGTCGTGGGCCGGCTTGCGCAGCGGGTCCTGCTCGCGGGAGGGGCCGGGTACGCGCCCCGTGGCGTCGGCCGGCTTGGGCTCGGAGGCGGGTGCCGGTACGACCGCCTCGGCGGAGAGTGCGCGCTCCGCCGCGGTGGGCCGGGCGTCGGTCTCCGCCGGGCCGGGCTCCGCGGCGTCGGCGGGGACGGGTGCCGCCTCGTCCCGCGCCTGGGGCACGGAGGGGTCGTCCGGTGAGTTGCCGCGGCCCTTGCGCGACCGTTCGAACGCATCCCGTAGGCGACTGAGAATGCCCATCTACGCAATCCTTAGCGTGAGTTGTTCCGCTGATCCCTGGCCAGGGCGGACACGTAAGGTTAGCCGCCACTGGGAGTGATCTTCGGAAGGGTCCATCGCCGTACCGGCCCTGTACGCACCCGCGCGCCCCCCGGGTGCGCCGACTCGCCCCTCCGGACGGGGGTGGAGACCGTTCCCCCCGGCCGTCCCGACCGCTGTCTACGCCGCCGGTGCGCGTCCGCCCCGGCCGCGGCCGGGGCGGCGCGGGACCCGGTCCTGGACGGCCTTGGCGGCGCAGGCCCGGGGGCCCCGGGACGGGATGTGGACGGCGGGGACGGACCCGGGGCGGCGTTCCAGCCAGTCCCGGTAGACCGGTGAGGCCCGCGCCACCTCCCAGTACGCCTCCGCCAACTCCCCGTAGGCCGCGTCGAGTTCGGCCTCGCTGCGGGCGGCGAGCAGAAGGCGGACGCCGATCGGGTCGCCGTCCATGGGGCGGATCGCGAGTTCGGGGCGGGGGTGCGAGGTGGGCTGGATGACGGTGACCACCTCGCCGGTGGCGACCAGGGAGAAGGCGGTGAGGTAGTCGCCGTGCAGCAGTTCCGGTTCGATTCCGGCGGCGCGCAGGACCCGGGTGAGGGCCTCCCACTCGCCGTCCACGGTGGAGTCGATCATCCAGCGGTGCCCGGCGAGTTCGGCGAGCCGCACCTGCGGGCGGGCGGCGGCCGGATGGTCCGCGGGGAGGGAGACGAACTGCGGTTCGCGCTCCATCAGGACCCGGGTGCGCAGCTTGTGCGGCACCCGCAGCGGGCTGCCCTCCACCTCGTGTACGAAGGCGAGGTCGAGCTGCCCGCCGTCCACCATCCGCAGCAGGGAGTTGGCCGACACATCGGTCTGGAGGGTGGGTTCGGTGCGCGGTGGGCGGGCGCGGAGTCTGCGCAGCCAGCCGGGCAGGGCGCGGCTCGCGGTGGCGCCGATGCGCAGTTGGACGCCGGCGGTGGCGCGGGCGGCCGCGGCCCGGGTGTCGGAGACCAGGTCGGAGAGTTCCGCGATCAGGGGCCGGGCGCGGCTGAGGACGGCGTGGCCGAGCGGGGTGGGGCGGCAGCCGGTGCGTTCCCGGGCGAACAACTGGCCGCCCAGGGAGTGCTCGATACGGCGTAGCTGAGTGCTCAACGAGGGCTGGGCCATACCGAGTTCGCGTGCCGCCTTGTGCAGGCTGCCCGTGTCGGCGATGGCGCACAGCACCCGCAGATGCCTCACCTCCAGCTCCATGGCCCGAGGGTAAGGCTGCTGACGGCCTCGGCACCAGGCGGTTAAATGGCCATGAACCAGCATGAGTTGAGTGGTGATAGGGCGCTGCTATCCCCAACTGCCATCATCCGCCGGGCTGGTGGGCTCCCCATACTCCTCAGTAACCGATCGTTCTCCACCCCACGCCGGAACGATAAGGAGCCCCACCCATGCACTCGTCTGCGAAGAAGCCCAAACGGCTGCTGTCCCTCGCGCTCGGCCTCGGCCTGGCCACCGCCGCGCTCGGCACCGCCGTACCCGCCTCCGCGCAGACCCCGGTCCCCGACGCGGGCCAACGGCAGGGCTACGCACAGGGATCCGGAGAGTACGCGGGCTCCGGTGAGAGTGCCCAGGCCAACAGGGCGTTCTTCGAAGCGGTACTGAAGTCCGTGGTGGAGAAGCGGGCGGCGCACCCCGGTCTCAAGACGGTCACCGTCACCTACGACCCCTCGGGCGCACCTAGCTTCGCCTCCCAGATAGCGGGCGCCGCGCAGATCTGGAACAGCGCCGTCTCCCATGTGAAACTCCAAGCCTCCGCCGGCGGCGGCGACTTCGCGTACTACGAGGGCGACGACCCCCGCGGCTCGTACGCCTCCACGGACGGGCACGGCGGCGGCTACATCTTCCTCGACCACGCGCAGAACCAGCAGTACGACTCGGTGCGCGTCACCACCCATGAGACCGGTCATGTGCTGGGTCTGCCGGACCACTACGAGGGTCCGTGCAGCGAGTTGATGTCCGGCGGCGGACCCGGCCCGTCCTGCACCAACAGCCAGCCCGACGCCAACGAACGTGCCCAGGTCGACCAGTTGTGGGTCAACGGGCTGAAGAAGGCGGTGGCCGAAGTGCGTGCGGCGCACCCCGCGCACTGAATCCGCCCCACCTGCTCCGGCCTTTCCCGTCTGCCACCCCCCACCCGGTGCCGCACCCGCCCAGCGGGTCGCCCCACCGGACCCGGGCGGCGGGAAAGGCCGGCTCCATGCCGGCCGTCCGGGCCGGCGTACCAGGACTCCGCACCGCCGAGCCGACGGGCGGTGCGGGGGTGGCCGGCCGCGGCCACCAGGAAGCCCGGGTCAGAAGTGTGCGCGCATCGGATCCGGGGTGGCCGCGGCCCGCTCGGCCCGCCGGTCGCGGTGCCGTCGTGCGGCATGTCCCGCGCACCAGGTCGCGGCGGCCACCGTGAGACCGGCCGCGGCGATCACCCAGGCCGTGGTCAGCAGCGGGTCGGTCAGCGCGTCGTAGACCGAACCGGCCGCGGCCCGGGACACATCGGGCGGCAGATCCGACAGGGCCAGCCGGCGGCCCACCGAGACGGCGCCCGCCAGCAGCACCGCGCCGAGCGCCATACCGAGCGCGGTCGCCGCCACCGCGCGCCGCCGCCGCAGCGACAGCAGGATGCCCCCGACGGCGAAGACGACGGCCGCCACCGGCAGCCAGGGGCCGAGGGCCTGCAACATGTGGAACCCCTTTCGCAGCCCGGCGAATTCACGCGGGCGCAGCACGGTGATGTGGGTGTGCTCGACGGGGATGCGCTCCGCGAAGGGCACCCCGTCCGCCAGCAGCCGGCGTTTGACCTGCTCGGTGACGGGCGCCAGGTCGACACGGACCGCGCCGTCGCCGCCGCCGTGTTCGGTCAGGGCGCTCCGCACCACGTCGTGCGCGGCGCGGTTGGCGGTGGTCCAGGCGGTGCGGTAGGTGTCGGTGCCGGTGAAGGAGCGCACCGCCTGCCGGACGAACTCCTCGGTGCGCTGCCGGTGCGGGCCCGGCTCCAGCTCGGGCGCGATCCCCGCGGTGACCGCGTCGGTGACGGCGCCCCGGACCGCGGGTTCCGAGGCGAGCGGCGCCATCGCGGCCACATAGCGGTCGGTGTCCGCGATCTCGTACGTCACCCAGGCCGAGAGGGCGCCCAGGGGCAGCAGGCAGCAGGCGACGGTGAGGCACACCGCCGCCAGGACGCTGCGGGCGCGCACGGCGGGCGGGCCGTGGGCCGGGTCGGGGGGCACCCCTCCAGGCAAGGCCCCCGGACCGCGCTCCGCGATTCGGGGGCGTGCATCAGAGGGCTACCGCCGGGTCACGGACGGTTCTCCAGCCGCGGTGCCGCTTCCCGCCCGGCGACCGCTTCCCGGGCGCGCTCCCGGTCGCGGGCCGCTGCTGCCAGGGCGGGCCGTGCGGTGGCGGCCTCGTCGGCGTCGGCCGTCGTCATGTACGAGTGGTAGTACACCGCGACATAGACGCCGAACGCCACGATCAGGGAGAGGAGCACGTTCCACAGCAGGCTGGTGTTGGACAGGCTGTGGATCCAGCCCATGGCGATCCCGGCGAGGGACGCCCAGGCCAGTGCGCGGGGCCCGCTGTGCAGGCGGGGCGAGACGAGGTGCAGCGCGAACAGGAGCACGGCCAGCGCGATGCCGCTGACCAGGCCGAGGACCCAGTTGGCGGTGGTGATGGCGTGGGCGTCGCGCTCCACGGCGGCGGTCCAGAAGCCGTAGGAGACACCGATCAGGAACGGCAGCAGCACCGCGGCCGGCCCGGGCCGGGTGCCCCCGGCGGTGTGCGGACGGCGGGTGCGCGGGGCGGGTGCCGCGTGGGCCATGAGGGGCTCCTCTCTCCTCGCCCCGCCGCGACTCCGAGCGGGGTACGGCCCCCGGGTTCCCCACCGCACCGCCGTCAAGCCCTCGCCGCCCGCACGCTCATCGCCGGGCGCGCAAGGACCGGGGTACGGGACCGGGGTGCGGGCCGCGGTGGGCCGTGCTTGGCTGGAACGGGCCTCGCGGACCGGGCGGTCCCGCGAGGAGACACCGCCGAGGCCCGGAACGGCAGCCGGGAGGGCGGCGAGTGGCTGAGGAGCACGGGTCATGAACCGCTTCCGGCGTGCGGTGGGGCGGGGCGCCGGTGCCCGCGGCCCCGGGAGGTCCGCCGCGCCTCGCCGGTACCGCCCGGACCGGCCCGTTCATCAGGACTACGCGGACTACGGGGACCTGGCCCCACGCCAGCGGGTGCTGCGGGTGCGCGGGAGAAGCGTGGCCTGGGTGCCGTCGCTGGTGCTGCTGATGGTGATCACCTACGTCGACTACAACACCTCGGGGCAGTTCCGGGTGCTGTCCTGGATCGCGGTGGTGCCGGGGATCGCCGCCGCGCTCTGCGGGGTGTGGACCACGGCCGCGTTCTCACTGCTCACCGTGATCACCTACATCGAGTCGGACTCCGCCTGGCCGCACCAGTACCGCACCGGGCTGCCGGACTTCATCCTGGTCGCCGCCGCGGGGCTGCTGTCCACCGCGGCCAGTTGGGTCCGGGTACGCAGCGAGCGGCGCCAACTGCATCTCGCGGACGTCGCCGAGACCACCCGCCGTACCGTGCTGCGGCCGCTGCCGCCGGGGTGGGGCGGGATCGAACACGCCGCCGTCTACCTCGCCGCGGACAGCGAGGCCCGGGTCGGCGGCGACTTCTACGACATCCAGCCGGGCCCGTACGGCACCCGGGTCCTGCTCGGCGATGTGCAGGGCAAGGGCCTGGGGGCGGTCGCCGCGGCGGCGGCGCTGCTCGGCACCTTCCGCGAGGCCGGATACCGGGACCGGGGCCTGCCCGAGGTGGCGCGCAGCCTGGAGGACCTGATGCGCCGCCACCACGGGTACATGGCGCGGCTCGGCGACGAGGACGACGACCGGTTCGCCACCGCGGTACTGCTCGGCTTCCCGCCCGGGGAGCGGGACGGCTGGGTGGAGCTGGTCAACTTCGGCCATGAGGCGCCGCTCGCGGTGAGCCCCGGCCGGGTCCGGGCCCTGCCCTCCGGCGACGGTCTGCCGCTCGGCCTCGGCGGCCTCACCGACCGGGGCCCCGTGGTGCACCGGGTGCGGCTGGCGCCGGGCGAGACGATCCTGCTGGTCACCGACGGGGTGACGGAGGCACGGGACGGCGGCGGGGAGTTCTTCCCGCTGCGGGAGCGGGTGACCGAGGCGGTGACGGCCGATCCGGCGGCCGCGGGACCCGCCCCGCTGGTCGCGCTGGTACGGGACGGCACCCTGGCCCACTGCCACGGCCGCCTCGCCGACGACACCACCGTGTTCGCGGTACGCAGCGGCGGCGGGGGCCGGCGCTGAACGGCGGGCGGCCCGCGCGCAGGTCTGTACGGGCAGGTCAGTAAAGTGCCGCGGGTCCCCCCTCAACCCCGCCCGGGCCGTCGACCGGCACCCGGCCGAACCCCGCGAGGTACCCGCGTGGCACCCGACTCCCCTGCCCGGGAACCCGACCGGGACGCCGGCGACACCCGCGGCCCCCACTCCCGCCCCCCGTCCTGGCCCTGTGTGGTCGGCCTCGGCGCCGACGGTTGGGCCGGGCTCGGTGACGGGGCGCGGAGGGCGCTGCGGGAGGCGGAGGTGATCGTCGGTGGGGCCCGCCAACTCGCGCTGCTGCCCGACGAGTTCACCGCCCGCCGGATCACCTGGCCGGTGCCGCTGCGGCCCGCCGTGCCGAAGCTGCTGGCCGAGCACGCCGGGCGTCGGCTCGCGGTACTCGCCAGCGGGGACCCCATGTTCCACGGCATCGGCCGGGCCCTCGCCGAGGAGGCCGCGCCCGCCGGGGTGCGGGTCCTGCCGCACCCGTCCTCCGTGTCCTACGCCTGCGCGCGGCTGGGCTGGCCGGTGGAGACCACCGAGGTGGTCACCCTGGTCGGGCGGCCCGCGGACCGGCTGGCCGCGGCGCTGCACCACGGGCGGCGGCTGCTGGTGCTCAGCGCCGGTGCCGCCACCCCCGCCGAGGTGGCCCGGCTACTGTGCGACCGCGGCTTCGGGCCGAGCCCGCTGCGGGTCCTGGAGCAGCTTGGCGGGGAGCGCGAACACCTCCACCAGGCCCGGACGGCGACCGAACTGGCCGCGGACGGCGGCGAGTTCGACCCGCTGAACGTGATCGCCGCGGACTGCGTACGCGCCCCGGACGCCCTGCGGCTCGGCGCCGTCCCCGGGCTGCCGGACGAGGCGTACGAGCACGACGGGCAGCTCACCAAGCGCCAGGTGCGGGCGGTGACGCTGGCCGCGCTGGCGCCCGCGCCCGGCGAACTCCTCTGGGATGTCGGCGGCGGCTCCGGCTCCATCGGCGTGGAGTGGCTGCGCACCCATCCGACCTGCCGTGCCGTGTCCGTGGAACGGGACCGGGTGCGGGCCGAGCGGATCGGGCGGAACGCGGCCCGGCTCGGCGTGCCGGAGCTGCGCGTCGTCACCGGCGAGGCCCCCGCGGCACTGGCCGGCCTGGACCGCCCGGACGCCGTCTTCATCGGCGGCGGGCTCACCGCGCCCGGCCTGCTCGACGCCTGCTGGGCGGCGCTGGCCCCGGGCGGTCGGCTGGTCGCGAACACCGTCACCCTGGAGTCGGAGGCCCTGCTCGGGCAGTACCACCGGCGCCACGGCGGGGAGTTGGTACGGCTCTCGGTGGCGCGGGCGGTGCCGGTCGGCGGCTTCACCGGCTGGCGGCAGGCGATGCCGGTGACCCAGTGGACCGCCACCAAACCGACCGGACCCGCCGCCGGCACCGATGACCTTCCGACCCCCGGAGCGCCCCAATGACCGTGTACTTCATCGGGGCCGGGCCCGGCGCCGCCGACCTGATCACCCTGCGCGGCGCCCGGACCCTCGCCGCCTGCCCGGTCTGCCTCTACGCGGGCAGCCTCGTCCCGGCCGCACTCCTCGACTCCTGCCCGCCCGGCGCCAGGCTGGTGGACACCGCCCGGCTCGATCTGGACGCGATCACCGAGGAGTTGGTCACCGCCCACCGCGCCGGTCTGGACGTGGCCCGGCTGCACTCCGGCGACCCGTCCGTGTTCAGCGCCGTCGCCGAGCAGATGCGGCGGCTGGACGCGGCCGGGGTGCCGTACGAGGTGGTGCCGGGGGTGCCCGCGTTCGCCGCGGCGGCCGCGGCGCTGAAGCGGGAGCTGACGGTGCCGGCCGTCGGCCAGACCGTGGTGCTGACCCGGATCGCCCAGCAGGCCACCCCCATGCCGGAGGGAGAGGACCTCGCCACCCTCGGCCGCAGCGGCGCCCTGCTGGTCCTGCACCTCGCCGCCCGCTACGTCGACCGGATCACCGCCGAACTCCTCCCGCACTACGGGCCCGACTGCCCCGCCGCGGTGGTCGCGATGGCGAGCCGCCCCGACGAACTGGTGCTGCGCGGCACCCTGGACGGTATCGCCGGGCAGGTGAAGGCGGCCGGCGTCACCCGTACCGCGGTCATCCTGGTGGGGCGCACCCTGGGCGCCGGGCAGTTCCCCGACAGCCACCTCTACTCACCGGACCGGGACCGGCACGACCGCTGACGCCCGCGCCGGTGCGGCGGTCCGATCCCGGGAGGGAGGGAACCCGATGCATGTACTGGTCCTGGGCGGGACCACCGAGGCCCGGCAGCTCGCCGAGGCGCTGCTCGCCGGGGAGGCGGGGCTGATGGGGGTGACGAGTTCGCTGGCCGGGCGGGTACGACGGCCGCGGCTGCCGCCCGGCGAGGTGCGCATCGGCGGCTTCGGCGGACCGGAAGGCCTGGCCCGGTGGATCAGGGAGCACCGGGTCGACGCGGTCGTCGACGCCACCCATCCCTTCGCGCAGACCATCAGCTTCAACGCGGCACGGGCCGCGGCCGTGGCCCGGGTCCCGCTGCTGGCGCTGCGCCGCCCCGGCTGGCTGCCCGTCGAGGGCGACGACTGGCGGGAGGCTGCGAACCCGGACGCCGCGGCCCGGATGCTGCCGGAGCTCGGCCGGCGGATCTTCCTCACCACGGGCCGCGGCCAGCTCGCCGCCTTCACCTCCCCCCGGGGCCCGGCCGCCCTGGACGCGCTCTTCTTCCTGGTGCGGTCGGTGGACCCGCCGCCGCCCCCGCACCCCGCCCGGACGCAACTCCTCCTGGACCGCGGCCCGTTCACCCTCGAAGGGGAGCGCGAGGTGCTGCGCCGGCACCGCATCGACGTCCTCGTCACCAAGGACAGCGGGGGCACGGCGACCGCGCCCAAGCTGGTCGCCGCCCGGGAGGCCGGCCTGCCGGTGGTGCTGATCCGCCGCCCACCCGCCCCGGAGGGCGTGGCGGTGGCGTCGACGGTACGGGAGGCGGTCACCTGGCTACGGGTGTGCGGGCGCTGACCCTTCCCCGGGCACCGGCCCCTCGGGATAGGTACGCGGCGTCCACACCGAGATCCGCAACCCGCCTTCCCCGCCGCGGGGTGCCGTGCGGGTCTGGGAGGAGCCGACGATGAGCAGGGTCCGCATATCGACCTCCGCCGGGTCGAGTTCGCCGAGGCGCACCACCCGCACCCGCTCCCCGCTCCCGCCGACATCCCGGGCCAGCACCACCGGGGTGTCCGGAGCCCGGTGCTCCAGCAGCAGTTCGCGGGCCTTGCCGACCTGCCAAGTACGGCTGCGGGAGCCCGGGTTGTACAGCGCCAGCACCAGATCGGCGGCGGCCGCGGCCCGCAGCCGGGCGGCGATCACCTCCCAGGGCTTGAGCCGGTCGGAGAGCGACACCACCGCGTAGTCGTGCCCCAGCGGCGCGCCCGCGCGGGCCGCCGCCGCGTTGGCCGCGGTCACCCCCGGCAGCACCCGCACCGGCACCTCCCGGTACGGGTCGCGGGCGGCGGCCTCCAGTACGGCGGTGGCCATGGCGAAGACGCCCGGGTCGCCTCCGGACACCACCGCGACCCGGCGGCCGCGCCGCGCCAACTCCAGGGCGAACTCGGCGCGTTCGGCCTCCACCCGGTTGTCGGAGCCGTGCCGCCGCTGCCCCGGCCGGTGCGGCACCCGGTCCAGATAGGTGGTGTAGCCGACCAGGTCCTCGGCCGCGGCCAGCGCACCGCGACTCTCCGGGGTGAGCCACAACGGCCCCGCCGGCCCGGTACCGACCACCACCAACTCCCCGCCGCCCGCGGCGAGTTCAGGCTCCGACCCGGCCCCCGGCAGTACCGCGACCCGGCTGGGCAGCACCGCCACCGAGAAGTACGGCACCGAGTCCGGGTCGATGTCGGTGAGCCGCCCGGTGCGCTCGCCCGGCATGGTGGCGCGCTCCGCGTAACGGGCCTCGGGCAGCCGGCCGGAGCGGTCCAGGGCGCGGCGCACCGTGGGGAAGGTACGGCCGAGCTTCATCACCACGGCCGCGTCGGTGGCGGCCAGCCGGGCGGTCAACTCCTCCTCGGGCAGCGTGCCGGGCAGGATCGTCAGCACCTCCTCGCCCTCCACCAGCGGTTTCTGCAGCCGTGCCGCGGCCGCGCTGACCGAGGTCACCCCCGGCACCACCTCCGTCGGATAGCGCCCCGCGAGCCGCTTGTGCATATGCATATACGAGCCGTAGAAGAGTGGATCGCCCTCGGCGAGCACGGCGACGCTGCGCCCCGCGTCCAGATGGGCGGCGAGCCGGGCCGCGGCCTGCTCGTAGAACTCGTCCAGGGCGCCGCGGTAGCCGCCGGGATGGTCGGTGGTCTCGGTGGTGACCGGGTAGACCAGGGCCTCTTCGATGTGGTCCGGGCGCAGATGCCGCTCCGCGATGGAGCGCGCGATCGACCGCCCGTGCCGCGCACTGTGGTACGCCACCACCTCGGCGCCGCCGATCACCTCCACGGCGCGCAGGGTCATCAACGCCGGGTCGCCGGGGCCCAGACCCACCCCGTACAACCGGCCCGGTTCCGGGTGCTGCCGGCCGCTCATTCCGCCTCGCTCGCCATCGCGTTGATCGCCGCCGCCGCCATCGCGCTGCCGCCGCGCCGGCCGCGGACCACCAGGTGGTCCAGGCCCGCGGGGTGGGCGGCGAGGGCGTCCTTGGACTCGGCGGCTCCGACGAAGCCGACCGGGACGCCGATCACTGCGGCGGGCCGTCCCGCTCCCTCCTCGACGAGTTCCAGCAGCCGGAAGAGGGCGGTGGGCGCGTTGCCGACGGCGACCACGGAGCCGTCCAGGCGGTCGCGCCAGAGTTCCAGGGCGGCGGCGCTGCGGGTGGTGCCGAGTTCCGCGGCGAGCGCGGGCACCGCGGGGTCGGACAGGGTGCACACCACCTCGTTGCCGGCGGGGAGGCGGGTGCGGGTGACGCCGCTGGCCACCATCTGCGCGTCGCACAGGATGGGCGCCCCGGCGTTCAGCGCGGCCCGCCCGCGGGCCACCGCCCGCGGGCTGAAGGCGAGATCGCGGACCAGGTCGACCATGCCGCAGGCGTGGATCATCCGGACCGCGACCCGGCTGACGTCCTCGGGCAGACCGGCGAGATCGGCCTCGGCGCGGATGGTGGCAAAGGACCGGCGGTAGATGGCCGCACCGTCCTTCTCGTAGTCGAACACGCTGGTCTCGCTCATCTCGTGGGGTCCGTAGGGGAGTTCGTGCCGTGGGTGGTCATCTGGCGTGATCCGTCGGGGAGTTCGTGCTCCGGCCGGTCATCCGGCGTGGCTGGTGAGGGAGTTCAGCCGGTGCCACGGGTGGCGGTGCGGTAGCCGTCCGGGGTGGCGACGATGTCCAGGTGTTCGCCTCGGGGGCGGCCGCAGCGGCGTTCGCATCCGGACCAGTGCACCGGCAGCGCGGCCCGCGGTCCGGCGCGCACCGCGTGTTCCGCGTCGGCCCGTACGTCGGTGCGGGAGCGGGCGCAGCCGGGCCGGCCGGTGCAGGCGGTGACCCGGTGCCAGGGCGAGTCCGCGGAGGTGATGAGTCCGGCGGCGGCGAGTGCGGTGAGGCGTTCGGCGGCGGGCCCGGCGTCCAGGCCGGAGAGTACGGCGCCGCGCCAGGGCGTGAGTCGCAGTTCGCCGCCGGGCGGGGGCCGCAGCAGGTCCCACTGGTCGGCGGTGAGGCGGCCCAGCGGGGCGTGGACGCTGAGGACGCGGCGGCCACCGGGGCCGGTGAGGAGGCCGGGCGGCGGGGGCTCGCCCGCCGGGGTGGGGGCACGGCCTGGGGGGAGGGGGCGGAGGCCGGCCCGGTGCAGGGCGGCGGGGATGTCGGGGCGGGCGGTGGCGGGGAGTTCGGACATGCGCCAGGCTCCGCCGCCGGTGGTGGCCGCGGTGGTGAGGAAGGCCTCGGCGGCGGCGAGCGCGGCCCGCGGCCCGTCCTCCGCTGTGACGAACCACACTTCGTCCGCGGGGTCCTGGCCGCCGAGCCGGAGTGCCGCGGTGCCGTCCGGGAGTGCGAGCAAGGTCACATCGGCGCCGAGTGCGGCGGTGTCGCCACGGCCGTCGTCCAGGGCGAAGAGGAAGCGCCCCGACAGGCCGGTGGTCCACTCCCGTGAACACAGCAGGTGGTCCAACTCCCTTACCCAGGGCCGGACATCGGTGTGGCCGCGGCCGTCAAGCCCGGAGAGCGGGGAGGCCAGGATGTTGCGTATCCGGTCGTGGGCCGGGGAGGGCAGCAGGCCGGCGGTGGTGAGCAGGGCGGCCAACTCGCCGGTGCCTTCGGCGTCGAGGGCGCGCAGTTCGGCGTTGCCGCGGGAGGTGATGCCGATCCGGCCGTCCGCGAGATGCCGTGCCGCGTCGCCCAGTGCGCGGGCCTGAAACGCCGTCAACAGGCCGCCGGGGAGCCGGAGTCGGGCCAGTGGGCCGTCGTCGGCGGGGTGCAGCCTGAGGGCCCCCGGGCAGGCGTCGCCGCGGTCCCGGACCGGCGCCGCGGGACCGGTCGCACGGGGCGCACCGGGGTCCTGCGGCACCCGGGATGCTTTGTCCCGGTCCGGGGTGTTTGCTGAGGTCGGCGGCATGGCGGCGAGCATACCCACGGCCCCGAAGCCGCCTCCCGGGCGCCGCTGTGCCCCGTACGCCGAGGACTTACTATGCAGTCGCCAGA
Organism: Streptomyces sp. NPDC058045; assembly: GCF_042885635.1. Taxonomy (NCBI): domain Bacteria; kingdom Bacillati; phylum Actinomycetota; class Actinomycetes; order Kitasatosporales; family Streptomycetaceae; genus Streptomyces; species Streptomyces sp. NPDC058045. The sequence goes on from NZ_JBHVRR010000007.1 coordinate 125,059, forward strand.
GACGGCACGGGTCCCCCACGACCCACGGGAGGAAGCCCGGTGTGAATCCGGCGCGGTCCCGCCACTGTGTAGCCGCACCCGCGAGGTGTGCGGTCAGCCAGGAACTCCCGCCGTCCTCACGACCACCCGGGGCGCGGACACCCCGAGGAAGGCCCGCGCACCCATGCTTCTGCTGCTGTCGACCTCCGACACCGACCTGCTCAGCGCACGCGCGGCCACGGGCCCCGTGCCGTACCGGTACGCCAACCCGGCCCGGCTCTCCCTCGGTGAACTCCCCGCGCTGCTCGACGGGGTGGACCTGGTCGTGGTGCGGCTGCTGGGCGGGCTGCGCGCCTGGCAGGACGGGATCGACCTGCTGCTCGCGGACGCCGCGCGGCCCGTCGTCGTCCTCACCGGTGAACAGGCCCCGGACGCGCAGCTCATGGCAGCCTCCACGGTGCCCATCGGCGTCGCCACCGAGGCCCACGCCTACCTCGCCCACGGCGGCCCCGCCAACCTGGAGCAACTGGCCCGCTTCCTCTCCGACACGGTCCTCCTCACCGGCCACGGCTTCGAACCCCCCGCCGCCGCCCCCACCTGGGGCCGCCTCGACCACCAGCCGCTCCCCGGCACCGGCACCGATCCCGGCCTTCCGCTGGTGGCGGTGGTCTACTACCGCGCCCACCACATGAGCGGCAACACCGGCTTCGTCCGCACCCTCTGCGACCGCGTCAACGCCGCCGGGGCCCGCGCCCTCCCGCTGTATGTGGCCTCGCTGCGCTCCCCGGAGCCGGAGCTGCTCGCCGAGTTGGCCGCCGCGGACGCCGTCGTCACCACGGTGCTCGCGGCCGGCGGCACCACCCCGGCCGCCGCCTCCGCCGGAGGCGACGACGAGGCCTGGGACGCGGGCGCGCTGGCCCGGCTCGACGTACCGATCCTCCAGGCCCTGTGCCTCACCTCGTCCCGCGCCGACTGGGAGGCCAACGACGAGGGCGTCTCCCCGCTGGACGCGGCCGGGCAGATCGCGGTGCCCGAGTTCGACGGGCGGCTGATCACCGTGCCGTTCTCGTTCAAGGAGATCGACGCGGACGGGCTGCCCGCCTACGCGGCCGACGAGGAGCGGGCCGACCGGGTCGCCGGGATCGCGGTGCGCCACGCCCGCCTGCGGCACATCCCCGACGCCCGCAAGAAGCTGGCGCTGGTGCTGTCCGCGTACCCCACCAAGCACTCCAGGATCGGCAACGCGGTCGGTCTGGACACCCCGGCGTCCGCGGTGGCGCTGCTGCGGCGGCTGGCCGGCGAGGGCTACGACCTGGGGGCCGCCCCCGTCGAGGAGTTGCCGGGCTTCGCCTCCGGTGACGGCGACGAGCTGATCCGGGCGCTGATCGAGGCCGGCGGCCATGACCAGGAGTGGCTCACCGAGGAGCAGTTGGCCCGCAACCCGGTGCGCGTCCCGGCCGCCGCCTACCGCCGCTGGTACGCCACCCTCCCCGAGGAGCTGCGGACCGCGGTCGAGGAGCACTGGGGGCCGCCGCCCGGCGAGATGTTCGTGGACCGCAGCCGGGTCGCCGACGGCGGCGACCCGGACGGGGACATCGTGCTGGCCGCCCTGCGGCACGGCAACATACTGATCGTCATCCAGCCGCCGCGCGGCTTCGGGGAGAACCCGATCGCGATCTACCACGACCCCGACCTGCCGCCCTCGCACCACTATCTGGCCGCGTACCGGTGGATCGCGGCGCCCGAGGCGGAGGGCGGCTTCGGCGCCGACGCGGTGATCCACCTCGGCAAGCACGGCAACCTGGAGTGGCTGCCCGGGAAGAACGCCGGGCTCTCCGCGGCCTGCGCCCCCGACGCCGCCCTCGGCGACCTGCCGCTGATCTACCCCTTCCTGGTCAACGACCCCGGCGAGGGCACCCAGGCCAAGCGCCGGGTGCACGCCACCCTGGTCGACCACCTGGTGCCGCCGATGGCCCGCGCCGAGTCCTACGGCGACATCGCCCGGCTGGAACAACTCCTGGACGAGCACGCCCAGATCGCCGCCATGGACCCGGCGAAGCTGCCCGCGGTCCGCGCCCAGATCTGGACCCTCATCCAGGCCGCGAAGCTCGACCACGACCTGGGCCTCACCGACCGGCCCGACGACGAGGGCTTCGACGACTTCCTGCTGCATGTCGACGGCTGGCTGTGCGAGGTCAAGGACGCCCAGATCCGCGACGGACTGCATGTCCTCGGCCAGGCACCCGCCGGGGACGACCGCGTCAATCTTGTCCTCGCCATCCTCCGGGCCCGCCAGATCTGGGGCGGCGGCCAGGCCCTGCCCGGACTGCGGGAAGCCCTCGGCCTGGACGAGTCGGCCGCCACCCGCACCGCCGCGGACGCCGCCGAGGAGACGGCCCGCGCCCTGGTGCGGCGGCTGGAAGACGCCGGGTGGGACCCGGCCGCCGTGGACGCCACCGCCGAAGGCCACCCGGGGCCGGTGCGGGACATCCTCGCCTTCGCCGCTCGCGAGGTCGTGCCCCGGCTCGACGCCACCGGTGACGAACTCGACCATGTGGTGCACGCGTTGAACGGCGGCTTCGTGCCCGCCGGGCCGTCCGGGTCGCCGCTGCGCGGCCTGGTCAACACCCTGCCGACCGGCCGCAACTTCTACTCCGTCGACCCCAAGGCCGTCCCGTCCCGCCTCGCCTGGGAGACCGGGCAGGCGCTCGCCGAGTCGCTGCTGGAGCGCTACCGCACCGACCACGGCCGATGGCCCGCCTCCGTCGGCCTCTCCCTGTGGGGCACCAGCGCCATGCGCACCGCGGGCGACGACATCGCGGAGGCCCTGGCCCTGCTCGGTGTCCGCCCGGTGTGGGACGACGCCTCCCGCCGCGTCACCGGCCTGGAACCGGTGCCCCTCACCGACCTCGGCCGCCCCCGCATCGATGTCACCCTGCGCATCTCCGGCTTCTTCCGGGACGCCTTCCCGCACACCGTGGCCCTGCTGGACGACGCGGTCCGGCTCGCCGCCTCCCTGGACGAGCCGGACGAGCAGAACCTCGTACGGGCGCACACCCGGGCCGAGTTGGCCGAGCACGGCGACGAACGCCGCGCCACCACCCGTATCTTCGGCTCCCGGCCCGGGACGTACGGCGCCGGGCTGCTCCAGCTCATCGACTCCCGGGACTGGCGTACCGACGCCGATCTCGCCGAGGTGTACACGGTGTGGGGCGGCTACGCCTACGGCCGCGGTCTGGAGGGGCGGCCGGCGCGCGCGGAGATGGAGAGCGCGTACCGGCGGATCGCGGTGGCGGCGAAGAACACCGACACCCGTGAGCACGACATCGCGGACTCCGACGACTACTTCCAGTACCACGGCGGGATGGTGGCCGCGGTGCGCGCGCTGCGCGGCACCGCGCCCGAGGCGTACATCGGGGACTCGACCCGGCCGGAGACGGTGCGCACCCGCAGCCTGGTCGAGGAGACCTCCCGGGTCTTCCGGGCCCGGGTGGTCAACCCGAAGTGGATCGAGGCGATGCGCCGCCACGGCTACAAGGGCGCCTTCGAACTCGCCGCCACCGTGGACTACTTGTTCGGCTACGACGCCACCACGGGCGTGGTCGCCGACTGGATGTACGACAAGCTCACCGAGACCTATGTACTGGACCCGGAGAACCGAGCCTTCCTCCAGGAGGCCAACCCGTGGGCGCTGCACGGCATCGCGGAGCGGCTGCTGGAGGCCGAGTCCCGCGGCATGTGGTCCCGGCCCGACCCCGCGGTACTGGCGGCGCTGCGGGAGGCCTTCCTGGAGACCGAGGGCGAGTTGGAGGAGGAGGGGCCCTGAGAGCCGGCCCCGAGCACATTCCGCGCTCGGCCAGCATGTGCGCTGCGGTCGAGGTGGCCCTTTCGTTTCCGAGTAGACCAACTGCAAACCAGAGGGGGTCGGCCCCGGGATCATCTCCCGGGCCCTCTGACCTGTGTGCACTCGGTAAGACCGGACGCAAGACCGGCCCTGACCGAACTCACAGGCCAGGGGCCGTCCTCACTGCTCGATACGCAGAGAAGTGGAATTTGAACCTACGGTGACGCCGCTGCCGCGGCGGTTTTCAGACGGTTCCGTGGGCGGCTTCCGTCTCATGCCCGGCCATCCCCGCGAACAGAGGTGAGGCCGAGATGAATTGAGGGGGGATGCCCCCATCTCCGTGATGTCGAACCTGTCAGGTGAGCGAGTTCTCGATCGCCTCGAAGACGTCCGAGTCGGTCTCCTTCTGCCAGTCCGGCAGATCGGGCCAGTCGGCGACGTAGCCCGGCTTCGGGTCTTCGAAGTGCTTGAACATTTGAGCCGTCCAGCACATGGCGACGAAACGGCCCTTCTGCTCGCGCGTCAGCCTGGACGCATGGCCGTCGCTCGTTTCGAGCAACTGCCGCACCTGTTCGTACACGGCAGACGCAGCCTGCCGTTCCCACTCCGGCGTGTCCTCCCAGGGGGTCACGTAGCCGGGCTTCGGCTCGCCGGGGAAATGCTCGCGTACGCCAGCGATCCATGTTTCCCGGAACAGTCGCGCGCCCTCAATCTGTGACATGTCTACCCCTCTCCTACGTGGTGCTCAGTGCGTCGATCTCGGCCCCCAACTCGGCTACGCGGCCATCGCGGGCCAGGGGACCGAATTCGGATCGCAGGTCCCGGAGTCTACGGGCGACATAGCCGGAGGATGATTCCCTGGCCAGTTGCAAGGCCTGCACGCCAAAGGTGACTACCTGCTCAGGGTCGCGCCGCCTTGCTCCAATGGCGGCAAGGTCGGTGAGCACGGCGCCCCGGCGTCGGAACGACTGTCCCTCCGCGAGAACGTCTTGTTCCAGAGCACTCTTGAGAGCCTTCTCGGCGAGGTCGAGACGGCCGAGCTGCACGTAGCGCGCGCCGCGCTCCTCGGCAAGCCTCGACCCGTCGAAGCGCAGCCAGCCGCCGTTGTTGCCTTGGCCAGCGATGTCCCGCACCTTCTCGGCCTCGTCCAAAGCGCGCTCACATGCGGCCAAGTCACCCAGGCCGGCATGGGCCACAGCCTGAACAGAGGCGACCCAGTGGCGAGTTGTCAGCGAGCTGTCTCCGCGCTTGGCGATTCGTTCCGCGGCAGACAGGATGCCTACCGCTTCTCCGTAGCGGTGCTCGTACAGATCGACGTATGCATGTCGGACCAGCGCGCACGCCCAGAGATCGAACGATCCCGCATCCTTACTCGCCGACGCGGCGAGTGTGTAGGAGGCCGCAGCGTCTGTGTAGCGGTTGCTGTCGAGGCCAGCTCCCCGGCGAGCTGGAAGAGGTCAGCCGCAGCACTGCACAAGACCTGCACCTCCGAGTGCGAACGGCCGAGCATCGACTGTTGAGCTCTGCGAGCTGCTCACGAACGATTGGGTACACGGACCGCTTCGCGCGGGCGAGTTGGTACACCTGCCAGAGGTGACCGTTTATACGCAGGAAGTCGGCGGAGGCCCTTCGGAGTAGTCCTTCGCCGAGCGTTTCGGGCTCGTCGCCCGGCAGAGATGCAAGGGCGCCGATTATGGCAATTGCGCGTAGGAATTCGCGTCGGATCATGTCGTCAATGTCCCCCGAGCCGTGGCGGTCGCCAGGCGGCGACGCTGCGGGCTCCTGGGGCCAGTGCTGCGACTGGGCCACCAGAGAGTCGAGTTCGGCAAGGCCGACTTGCAGTACCTCGGCCAGCTTCGGCCTTATCGGCGGCTGAGGCAGGGTCTTCCCACTCTCCCAGCGGCCGACCGTTGTGCGGTCCACGCCAAGCGCCTGGGCGAGCGTTTCCTGACTGTAGCCCAGGACTTTTCGACGCTCGGCAACACCCACTCCGGCCTCCCTCCACGCCTCAAGCCGTCTTACCGGGGGACACCCGTGCATCACAAGTGCATCAGGACTGCCGCATGAGTGCCGTGGAGATTATCAACGCCGGGCGGTTGCCTGGTCGTTGTCGCAAACGTGAGGGATGGCGCTACAGCCGAATCCTCGCCCACCCCACCGCTATCCGCTTGCTCCCAAGAGGTCGATCCATGCCCGGAAGAGCTGTACCAGCAGCAACACCCGCCCTCAGCAAGGTGGTTGTCCACCAGTACCCCCGCCACCGTCGTAACGTCGGCCGCGCCCGGGACGCTCTCCGGCATCAGCTCGCCCTGTGGCAGGTCGACGGTGAAGTCGCCGACACCGCAGTCCTGTTGCTCTCCGAACTGGCGACCAATGCCGTGACCGCGAAAACCACTCCCGGCCGAGAGGTCAAGGTGCGTTTCGAGCTGAACGACCGGGAGTTGCGTCTTGAGGTCTCGGACGCGAGTGACGAGAAGCCTCAGCCAAGGGAGGCGGGACCTGATGACGAGTCGGGGCGGGGTCTCGCTCTGGTGTCCGCGCTGGCGGACTCGTGGGGCGTATCGCCGCGTATCGGGGTGGGGAAGACGGTGTGGGCGGCCCTCGTGCTGTCGGGGGTGGCCACGTCGTGACGCTGCTGCAAGAAGTGCCTGTGTGGGGGCGGGTCCGTGGTGCGTACAGTGCGCGGCTCCTCGCTCACGCTCCCGGCGGTGTCCGGATTCCGCTGGGCGAACACCGCACCGACTCCCCGCGGCTGGCCCTGCGCTGGCTGCTGGAGCGCGCCCGGAACGTTGCGGACCAGCTCGCCCCTCCCTACGCCCGTCCCGTACAGGCGTGGACGGCCGATGCAGCCGAACACGCCTGGGCGCTGGACCACGTGGCGCAGGGAGAGCCCTACGTTTTCTGGGCGACGGACGAAGACGGCACCCGCTACGTCTTCACCGCACAATCCGCGGCCCTGCAACCCCCGTCCGTCTCACGGAAGTTCCCTTCGACCGGCACCGTCCGGGGTCGGGGCCATGCGGCTCCGCACAGTCCCGGGCCTCGCAGGACTGAAGAGGTTCTGAGGTTCCTCTGAACCCCCGACCCTGCCGGACGTACCGCGCGAGCAATCCCCCGCTCAACGGAATCCCGGCAGGGTCGGGCCTGGCTGTCCCGCACGCGCCCCTCCTGCGTGTGCGGGGCGCCGGGCGGCTGCTCGACGGCGAGCAACACAGAGCAGCCACCCACCTGAGAGCCCCTTGGCAGACTCCCGGGAACAAGGCCGGAACCAGGAAACTGGATCCCTCCACCCACGAGGTGGTTGTGGCCCCCGATTTCCCACTCCGTACGGGCGCGGACGGCCGATCCGGATGAGCACACCCTGGCGCTGGACCACCTGGCGTCGGAAGAGCCGTACGTCTTCCGAGCCAGCGACGAATGCGGCACCCGCTACGTCTTCACCGCACAGCCTGTCTGAGCGCAAGAGACCTAGCCGTTCCGCGGTGCGACATAGGCGTAGCGGGCTGCTCCGCTCGGGCCGGTGATGCGGTGGGCGGGCCAGCCGGCGGCGTAGCTCGGGGGGTGGCCGCCGGGGGCGACGAGGGCGGCGATCGGCATCCGGCGGCGGATGCTCTCGATACCGGCGGGGGTGGTGCTGGCGTTGGGGCCGGCGACCTGGGCCGAGCCGCAGCCGGTGTAGTAGGCGATGGGGACGGCGATGTTGCCGGTGAGCGTGCACGGGGGGCGGACCCCGAGCCGGTGCAGGGCGTCGGCGGTGTGCTGCCAGTCCTGGTGGGCGACGGTGTTGCGGCGCACCAGGGGCAGCAGTACGGAGAGTTGGAGCCCGACATGGGTGCCGAGGAGGGCGGCCACCACCAGGGCGGTGACGAGCCCCCGTCGGCCGCGGCGGGCGCGGAACACATGGGCCAGGGCGTATCCGGCGGGCAGGCACAGCAGCAGATAGGTGGGGAGCAGGAAGCGGGGCGCGGCGTAGCCGATGAGGAAGAGGTAGGGCACGGCGGCGGTGGCGGCGCAGGCCAGCGGCAGCCAGAGCCGCATGGCGCCGGTGGTGCGCGGCGCGTCGGGACCGGCCCCGTACACCCCGGCGCCGGAGGGTCCGCGCGGGACCCCGGAGCCGCGCAGCGCACCGGTGACGCGGACCGCCTGCGGGGCGAGCAGCAGCCCGGCGAGGGCCAGCAGCGGCAGTACGTACCACCAGACGGTGACCACGGTGGCGGGCATCGGGCCGACGCAGGGGCGGCAGAGCAACCGGCCGCCGAGGCTGCGGAGTTGGTCGCCGACGGCGAACTGCGGGCCCATGCCGCCCTCGACCCGCGCCCCTTCGGCGAGCCGCGCGGAGAGTCCGCCGTAGGAGACATAGGCCTCGACGACCCAGTCCGCGGCGCCCACGGCGAGGCCGCCGAGCCAGGCGAGGGCGAGCCGTGGCCGCAGGGGGCGGCGCAGCAGCAGTACGGCGGCGAAGGGCAGGGTGAGCCAGACCGAGTCGGTGGGCCTCAGCAGTGCCATGGCCGCGCAGCAGCCGGCGACGACCCAGTGCGCGGCCCGGTCCCCGGGATCGTGCCAGGCCCGTACGAAGCCGGCGACGGCGGCGCAAGCGGCGGTGGCCACCCAGTAGTTGGGCATGGCCTGCGGGGCGTAGAAGAGGGTGATCCACAGGGTGCAGAAGAGGCCGCCGCCCCAGAGCAGGACCCGCCCGGGGACGACCGGGCGCCACATCCGCAGCGCCAGATAGAGCGTGAGCCCGGCGAGTACGGTCAGGTAGATCCGCAGCACCGTGGTGGAGCCGGTCCAGGCGGTGACGGGGGCGGTGAGCAGGACGGTGCCGCGGGAGCGGGGGGCGCTGAAGTAGGCGGCGGGGGCGTGCGGGCTGGTCTGGCTGACGTAGACGGTCTCGTCCCAGCCGAGGCCCATATGCGGTGGCACCAGCAGGAGTTGGGCCAGGACGAAGGCCGCGGCGAGTACGGCCAGGGGGAAGGTGCCGGTGGCGCCGGCGCCGAGTGAGGGGGAGCCGGACGGGGCGGAGCGGCGGGCGTGGGCGCCGACGATATCGGTGATGTGCGGCATGTATCGGAAGATATCGGGACAAGTTTCCGGTATTCAACGGGCACGCGGTGGTCACTTCCTGGTCAGACCCGACGCCACACCGGTCGTCCTCGCTCACCGGTGACCACCGGGTAGCTGACGGCCCGTCGGCCACGGCTCATCTCTCCGGCCCGCCGCCCGAGGGCGGACCCGGCCCGTCGGACGGCGGCAGCCGCCGGTCCGGGGCGCCCGCCACCAGGTCCTGCATCCAGCGCCGCAGCTTTCCCCACCGCCGGTCGTGCCGTCCGGCGCGCAGCGCGGACCTGGCCCGCGCCCGGGGCCGCCGCCCGTACATCCGCCGGGCCCAGAACGACCCCGGCCGCGCCAGCCGCACCGCGCCGAACAGCGCCACGAACGGCACCAGCACGCCCAGCACTGCCAGCCGCGGCTTCCCCTTGAGCAGGGCGATCACCACGAACAGGAAGTTCACCAGTGTGGTGGCGGCGCCCGCGAGACGGCCCGACTGCTGCTGGCCCGACAGATCGTTGACGCCCAGCGGCGAGTACCCGAGGAGCACCAGCAGGCCCAGCGCCCCCGCCAGCACCACCACCTCCACACTGCGCCGCCCCTGCTCGCTCCAGTACACGTCGTCCAGATGCAGGATCAGCGCGAACTCGTCCAGGACCAGGCCCGCGCCCACCCCGAAGACCACCGCGCACACCGAGGCCGCCAGCCCGTGCCGCCCGGCGCCCACCGAGCCGAAGCCGCCCACCACCGTCAGCACCACCCCCGGCACCACATGGTGGATGTGCAGCCCGCCCGGCGACACATTGCGGAACGGGCCGCGGCCCGCCCGGATCAGCCGGACCACCGCCCGCGTCACCAGAAACGTCCCGATGAACGCCAGCAGCGCCAGCAGCAGCGGCTGCTTGCCGGGCTCCGAGATGTTCCGGTACCACCAGTCGCCCATCGCCGCACCCGGTCCGTTCAGGCCCTGCGGACCAGCGGGAAGGGCAGGGTCTCCCGGATGGTGAGGCCGGTGAGGAACATCACCAGCCGGTCCACACCGATCCCCAGCCCGCCGGTCGGCGGCATCGCGTACTCCAGCGCCTCCAGGAAGTCCTCGTCCAGCTCCATCGCCTCCGGGTCACCGCCCGCCGCCAGCAGCGACTGCTCCGTCAGCCGCCGCCGCTGCTCCACCGGGTCCGTCAACTCCGAGTAGGCGGTGCCGAGTTCGGTACCGAAGGCGACCAGGTCCCAGCGTTCCGCGAGGCGCGGGTCGTCGCGGTGCTGGCGGGTCAGCGGGGACACATCGGTGGGGAAGTCCTTGTAGAACGTCGGCAGCAGCGTCCGCTCCTCCACCAGCCGCTCGTACATCTCCAGCACCACCTCGCCCCGCCCGTCCTCCGGCCGGTACGGCACCCCCGCCCGGTCGCACAGCCGGTACAGCACCGGCAGATGGGTGTCCGGGCCGACCTCCTCGCCGAGCGCCTCCGAGATCGCCCCATACACCGTCTTCACCGGCCACTCGCCGGAGATGTCGTGCTCCACCACCCGCCCGTCGGCCCCCGCCTTCCGCGCCACCTGCGCCCCGAACGCCGCCACCGCCGCCCCCTGCACCAGCTCCCGCGTCAGATCCAGCATCACCGAGTAGTCGGCGAACGCCTGGTACGCCTCCAGCATCGTGAACTCGGGATTGTGCTTGTACGAGACGCCCTCGTTGCGGAAGGTGCGGCCCAGCTCGAAGACCCGCTCAAGTCCCCCCACACACAGGCGTTTCAGATACAGCTCGGGCGCGATCCGCAGATACAGGTCGAGGTGGTAGGCGTTGATGTGGGTGGTGAAGGGGCGGGCGTTGGCGCCGCCGTGGATCTGCTGGAGCATCGGCGTCTCCACCTCCAGATAGCCCCGGTCCAGCAGCCCCTGCCGCAGCGCCTGCACCGCCGACGACCTGGCCCGCACCACGGCCCGGGTGTCCGGATTGGCCAGCAGGTCCACATGGCGGCGCCGCACCCGCGCCTCCGGATCGGTCAGCCCGCGCCGCTTGTCCGGCAGCGGGCGCAGACACTTGCCGGTGAGGTCCCACCCGGTGACGAACAGCGTCGGCTCACCCAGCTCGCTGCGCCCCGGCACCCCGGTCGCCGCGATGTGGTCCCCGGTGTCCACGGCCCGCCGGAACGCGGTCAGCTCCGCCGCCCCGGTACGGTCCCGGGTCAGCGCCAACTGCCCGTCGCCGGACCAGTCCCGCAGCACCACGAAGCACACCCCGCCGAAGTCCCGCACCGCGACGATCCGCCCCGCCACCCGCACCGGCGCCGCCGCCGACTCCCCGGCCAGCGCGGGCAGCCGGGCCAGGGTGAGAGTGGGCGGCGCCACCCCCACCGGATACGGGTCGGCGCCCTCCGCCCGCAGCCGGTCCAGCTTGGCGTGCCGCACCCGCACCTGGTCCGGCAGCCGCCGCTGGGCCGCGCCGCCGCCCTCGGCCACCTCCGGCACCAGCTCCGCCAACGGCGGCAGCCCCTCGGTACTCGCCGGCCGCTCCGCCCCCCACCGCCGCCCCGCCCGCCCCCGCAGCGTCCGCAGCGACGGCACCCGTACAAAACCCTCCGCGATCCCCGAGGCCAGCCCCACCCTCGCCAGCGAGCCCGCGTCGCCGTAGCAGAGGAAGCGCGGCACCCACTGCGGGTGGTACTTGGCGTTCGACCGGTACAGGGCCTCCAACTGCCACCAGCGGGAGAACACCAGCAGCAGCCGGCGCCACATCCGCAGCACCGGACCGGCCCCGATCCGGCCGCCCTCCTCGAAGACCGAGCGGAACACCGCGAAGTTCAACGAGATCCGCCGGACGCCCAACTTCGGTGCCGCCGCGCAGAGTTCGGCCACCATGAACTCCATGATCCCGTTCGGCGAGCCCCGGTCCCGGCGCATCAGGTCCAGCGAGACACCGTCCCCGCCCCACGGCACGAACGACAGCACCGCCAGCAGCCGCCCCTCCGCGTCCAGCGCCTCCACCAGCAGGCAGTCCCCGTCCTGCGGGTCACCGAGCCGGTCCAGCGCCATGGAGAAACCCCGCTCGGTCTCGGTGTCCCGCCAGGCGTCCGCCCGCTCGATGATCCGCTCCATCTCCTCCTCGGTCAGCACCGAATGCCGCCGCACCCGGCACGTCGCCCCCGTCCGCCGCACCCGGTGCACCGCCTGCCGCGCGACCCGCATGTCCCGCCCGTCCAGATCGAAGTCCGCCACCCGCAGCACCGCCTCGTCCCCGATCTGCAGCACCCCCAGACCCGCCCGCGCATAGGCCGTCGCGCCCGCCTCCGAAGCGCCCATCACCGCCGGGGTCCAGGCGTGGCGGCGGGCCACCTCCAACCAGGTGGCGATGGCACGCGGCCACGCCTCCCGCTCACCGACCGGGTCCCCGCTCGCCAGGCACACCCCCGCCTCCACCCGGTAGGTCACCGCGCCCTTGCCGCTGGGCGCGAAGACCACCGCCTTGTCGCGGCGGGTGGCGAAGTAGCCCAGCGAGTCGTCCCCGCCCCAGGCCCGGAGCAGCGCCCGGATACGGGGCTCCTCGTCGCCGTGCAGCGCGGCCTCCATCCGCTGCGAACGGAACAGCGCGGCCGCCGCCGCCAGCAGCGCCACCGCACCGAACAGGCCCAGCAGGAAGTACAGCGGCCGCGGTGGCCGCCCGTCGAAGGAGTTCGAGGACACCAGACCGCCGAAGACCCGCGCCAGCGCCCACGGGAACCACTGCCCCGACGGCAGCGAGCCCGGAAAAAGCGCCACCAGCCCCCACCCCGCCAGCACCGCCAGCAGCAGCCCCACCACCAGCACCGCCAGCGCCCGCCGCACCGCACCGTGCCGGGACAGCGCGTAGAACTCCCGCCGGGCCGCGATCAGCACCACCAGCGCCACCACACACAACGGCAGCGAGGGCAGCGCCGTCCGCCAGTCCCCCGTGGCCAGCACCGCCAGCGCGCCCAGGATCACCAGCGACAGATAGACGACCACCAGCCACCAGGCGATCTTCTTACGGGCCGCGGTCGCCCCCGCCAGCAGGAAGAGGAAGACGGCATACGCGAGGTTGGCGCTGACCGGGACGGTGAGGTCGTCGAGGAACTCCACCAGCGGTTGCAGCGCGTGCCGCAGCGGCGCGATCAGCGCCAGCAGGGTGCAGAACGCCCCGAGAAACCCGAAGAACCCGGCGAACGCCCCCGGCACCCGAGCCGCCCACCCCGCACCCCGCCGGCCCGCCGCCCGCTGCCCGGCCCGCGGCTCCCGCCCCGCCCCTGCCCCGGAGCCCGCACCCCACCCGGCCTCACTTGTCCCTGACCCACGCATGGCGCGAATCTATGGGAGCGGACAGAACCCCGCATCCCCGGGCCAAAACCCACAAAGCGGCCGTATCGCCGGGGGAGGCCCGCCGTATCGCCGGGGGAGGCGGCCGTATCGCCGGGTGACGCAGACGGGGCGACCGCCTTCCCCAGCGCCCTTCGGTACGCTGGGGAAGGCGGTCGCCCCCTCGGTGGCCGCGCGGCGGTGGGGCCCGCCGTACCCGAACCGCGGCCGTGATCCGCCGCCAACGGTCCCTACTTGCGAAGACGCACCCCCGTGTGCCCGGCGAGTAGGAGTGTCGAGTGCCGATGGAAGAGGCCCGCCCGCGGATGAAGCAGCAACCGGCCACCCCGGACCCGGTGCCGCCCCCCGCACCCCGCCGCGGCCCGGCGCTACGCGAACAGGCACCGGTCATCGCCGCGGTCTCCGTCGGCGGCGCCCTCGGCGCCCTCGCCCGCTATGCCGCCGCCCTGATCTGGCCCACCCCGCCCCACGCCTTCCCTTGGACCACACTCGCCGTCAACGCCGTCGGCTGCGCCGTCATCGGCGTCTTCATGGTGCTGATCAGCGACGTATGGGCGGCCCACCGCCTGGTCCGGCCCTTCTTCGGCACCGGCGTCCTCGGCGGCTTCACCACCTTCTCCACCTACGCCGTGGACATCCAGCGGCTGGTGGACCACGACCGGCCGCGCCTGGGCCTCGCCTATCTGGCGCTGACCCCGCTGGCGGCCATGGCGGCCGTCTGGACGGCGGCCCGGCTCACCCGCCGCGTCATCGAACGGAGGCAGCGATGAGGCTCACCGGATCCGCACTGCGGCTCACCGTGTTCATCGGCGAGAACGACACCTGGCACCACAAGCCGCTGTTCGCCGAGATCGTGCACCGCGCCCACCGGGCCGGGCTGGCCGGCGCCTCCGTCTTCCGCGGCGTGGAGGGCTTCGGCGCCACCTCCCGCATCCACACCAGCCGCCTGCTGTCCCTCAGCGAGGACCTGCCGGTCGCCGTCGTCATCGTGGACACCGAGGACCGCGTCCGCGCCTTCCTCCCGCAGCTCGACGAACTCGTCACCGAGGGCCTGGTCACCCTCGACCCCTGCGAGGTCATCCACTGTGATACCGGGGGGACCGGCACCGACCCCGGCACCGGCGGTGCGACGGAAGCGGGGCGGCAGCGGTGAACTGGCTCCTGGTCACCGCCGGCGCCATGGCCGGCGCCCCCCTCCGCTACCTCACCGACCGCGCCGTCCAGTCCCGGCACGACACCGTCTTCCCCTGGGGCACCTTCACCGTCAACATCACCGCCTGCCTCATCCTCGGCTTCCTCGCCGGCGCCACCACCTCCCCCCACCTCCAACTCCTCCTCGGCACCGGCCTCTGCGGCGCCCTCTCCACCTACTCGACCTTCTCCTACGAAACCCTCCGCCTCGCCGAAGAAGGCGCCGCCCGCTACGCCGCCCTCAATGTCACGGCCAGCGTCGTCACGGGCCTGGGCGCGGCCTACCTGGGCGCGGTGGCGGCGGGGGCGGTGTGGGGGTGAGCGGGCGCCCGAAAAACGCTGGCCTCCCGTGCCGTCCAGCGCGGAGACTTCCGGTATGGCGCTGCATCAGCACGAGGTCGCGGTCGACGAGGAGCGGGTCAGGGCACTGCTGGCGGCACAGTGCCCGCAGTGGGCCGAGCTGCCGTTGTCCCGGGCGGGCGCGGGCACGGACAACACCATGTACCGACTGGGCCGCGAGCTGATCGTGCGGCTGCCCCGGACCGCGGACCTCGCCCGGTCCCTGCGGACCGAACAGCGGTGGCTGCCCCGCCTGGCACCCCACCTCGCCTGCCGCGTCCCCGAGCCCGTCCACGCTGGGACCCCGACCACCGCCTTCCCACTGCCCTGGTCGGTCTACCGCTGGATCGACGGCGACCTACCCGGCCCCGACACCGTCCAGGACTGGACCGTTTTCGGAGCCGAACTCGCCACGACCGTAAGGGAGTTCCACGACATCGACCTGATGGGGCAGACCCGCGCCGACGACCTTAGCTGGTACCGCGGCGGCAGCCTTCAGGCGTGCGACGAGTGGGTCAGCGCCAGCCTCGGCCAATGCCGGACCCTGGCCGGGACGGAACTCGACATCGAGGCCCTGGAGAAGCTGTGGCGCGCCGCGCTCGCGCTGCCCGAGTCCACCGCACCCCAGGTATGGCTCCACGGCGACCTCAAGCCCACCAACCTCCTTGTCCAGGACGGCAGTCTGCACGCCGTCATCGACTTCGGCTGCCTCTCGGTCGGCCTCCCCGACGCCGAGCACTCCACCGTCTGGGACCTGCCGCACGCAGCACGACAGGCCTACTGGGACACCCTCGCCCTGGACGACCCGACCTGGACCCGCGCCCGCGCCTGGGCGATAGCCGTCGCCACCAGCGGCCTCACCTACTACTGGCGGACCTACCCGCCGTTCGTCACCGAATGCAAGACCCGCCTCCACGCCATCCTCACCGACGCCGCGACGCGGTGAACCGCGGTTGCCGGTACGGGATCGCGGGGTGAAGTCAGCAGCCGCCCGCGTACGCCGCGAAGGCCGTCCAGGCGTCGGGCGTCACGGAGAAGGGGCGACGGTCGATGTCCTTGGAGTCTCGGACGTGGACGGTGCCGGGGCGGGCGGCGACCTCGACGCAGTTGTCGCCGTCCCCTCCGCTGTAGCTGCTCTTGAACCAGCTCAGGTCTTCCGTGGTGGTCATAGCGCTCCTCGCATCTGTTCCAGCAAGCTCACCGTAGCCCGGCCATCCGGTGGGAAACGCTTGCCCTGCTCGATCTTGGCGACATAGGCCACCGAGTACCCGAGGCGCGGCGCGAACTCCTCCTGGGTGAGACCGCCGCTCTCCCGCAGCGCCTTCAGCGCGGCCCCGAACGTCCTGAGCCCATCGGACAGTTCGGGTTCGCTGCCCGCCCCCGCGCCCCCGTCATGGTCCGTCGTCATCGCGTCGCCCGCCTTCCGTGCCCTGGTCAACCTGCCCAGGTTCAGGAGCAGTTACCTGCGTCGTCCAGCGCGTGAACCGGTACAGACGGATCTGTATGGGTGGGCGGCGCCCACGAGTCCCCCGACGTGCCCAGTCGCCCGGTGAGCGTCACTGACCGCCGAAAGTCGACCGCGTCGAACCGCACCACCCGAGCGGGCGGCGGCACTCGTCCAACTCCCGCCCGAACACCCGGACTTGAGCTCCGCCACCCCGGAACGCCCACCCCCTCAACCGCTGAGGCAAGCCCCCGTTCAGGCCGGGAGGCGGTCCAGGAGGGCGGTGAAGTCGGTGGTCGGGGGGAGGGTGCCGAAGGCCAGGCCCTGGTCGCCGGTGAGGCGGGTGGCGCAGAAGGTGTCGGCCACGGCGGACGGGGCGTGGCGGACGAGGAGGGAGGCCTGGAGGACGATAGCGGTGCGCTCGATGAGGCGGCGGGCGCGGAGCTGGGCGTCCTCGGTGAGGGTGAACTGCGCGCGCAACTCCCGCCAGGCGGCGTCGAGTCGGGCGTCGGCACGGGCCGCGGCCTCGATCTCGGCGGAGAGGGCGGCCAGGGACTCCGGTTCGCGGGCCAGCGCGCGCAGCATGTCGAGCGCGTTGACGTTGCCGGAGCCCTCCCAGATTCCGTTGAGGGGGGCCTCGCGGTAGAGGCGCGGCATCCCGGAGGCCTCGTCGTAACCGTTGCCGCCGAGGCACTCCAGCGCTTCGGCGACGGCGGGCGGCTGCCGCTTGCAGATCCAGTACTTGGCGACGGCGGTGGCCAGGCGGAGGAAGGCACGTTCGCTGTCATCGCCCTGCTGGGCCCGGTCGGCGGCGCCCGCGAGACGTAGCGCGAGGGTGGTGGCGGCCTCCGACTCCAGGGCCAGGTCCGCCAGGACGTTGCGCATCAGGGGCTGGTCGAAGAGCCGGGCGCCGAACACACTGCGGTAGCGGGAGTGGTGCGCGGCCTGCGCGAGCGCCCCGCGGATACCGGCCGCGGAACCGAGTACGCAGTCCAGGCGGGTCATCGTCACCATGTCGATGATGGTGCGCACCCCCCGCCCCTCCTCCCCGACCAGCCACGCCACCGTGTCATCGAACTCGGGCTCACTGCTGGCGTTGGACCGGTTGCCGAGCTTGTCCTTGAGCCGCTGGATACGGAAGGTGTTGCGGCTGCCGTCGGGCAGTACGCGCGGTACGAGGAAGCAGGAGAGCCCACCCGGCGCCTGCGCCAGCACCAGGAACACGTCGTTCATCGGCGCGCTGGTGAACCACTTGTGCCCACGCAACCGCCAAGTCCCGTCCGCCTGTTGCACGCCACTGGTGGTGTTGGCCCGCACATCGGTACCGCCCTGCTTCTCCGTCATCCCCATCCCGGCCAGCAGCCCGCGCTTGCCGGCGGGAGTGCGCAGGCCCGGGTCGTAGACGCGGCTGGTGAGCAACGGCTCGTACCGTGCGGCGAGTTCGGGCGAACGGCGCAGAGCGGGAACGACGGCGTACGTCATGGACACCGGGCAGAGATGCCCCGGCTCCAACATGCTGGCCAGCATGAAACTGCCCGCCCGCGCCACATGGGCCCCGGGCCGGCTGTCGCCCCACGCCGCCCCGGCAAGCCCCGCCCCCACCGAGGCCTCCATCAGCGAGTGATAGGCGGGATGGAACTCGACCTCGTCAATCCGGTGCCCGTAGCGGTCATGCGTGCGCAACTCCGGCTCGTGGCGGTTTGCCTGGTCGGCGAGGTGCTGGGCGGCCTCACTCCCGGTGTACCGACCGAAGCGGTGCAACTCGCCCAGATGCCAGGTGGCCCCCTCCCGCCGGATTCCCTCCAGCAGAACGGCGTCCTCGGCGGGGTCGTGACCGGTCAACGGGGGCGGCTGGTTGGTTACTTGGTGGGTTACGGAGGTGGGGTGGGGGGCGGGGGTGGGAGCGGTGACCGAGGTGGGGTCGGTGGTGGGGGCGGTGGGGGTGGTGGGTTGTGTGGCGTCTGCCGGGGGATCGGTGGGTGGGGTGGCGGGTGGGTCGGTGGGGGCGTTGGTGGGGGCGTTGGTGGGTGTCATGTGGGGCTCCTTGGGGGGGTGGGGCGGAGCGGTGCTCTTGATTTGGAGCGGTGGTCTTTGTTGGGAGCGGTGCTCTTTAGCGAGTGCGGTGCTCTTTGGTGTGTGCAGTGCGCTCTTTCGGGAGCGGTGCTCTCTGGGGTGTGCAGTGCGCTCTTTCGGGAGCGGTGCTCTCGGCTCCGGGGGGTGGGGCGGCGGAGCGGTGGTCTCTGACGGGAGCGGTGCTCTTTTGCGGGAGCGGTGCTCTTGGGCCGGAGTAGTGCTCTCGGATGGGAGCGGCGCTCTCTTGGGTGAGCGGTGCTCTCCGGGTGGAGCGGTGCTCGCTGACGGAAGCGGTGATCTCTGGACGGAGCGGTGCTCTCGGTCCGGGCGGTTGGACGGCGGCCCCTCCGGGCGGTCGGACCCCGCCCCCGCGCAGCGCAGCGCCGTCGCGGTGAGGTCGGCCAGGAGGTCCGCGACGGCTTCCTCGCCCGGTTCCGTGAGCGGGTCGACCAGGATCTCGCCGACCGCGCCGGTGAGGGCGGCGGCGGTGATCCGGCAGTTCTGGGCGGGGAGTTGACCGGTGGCGACGCCCTCCCGCACCACCTCGGCGAAGAGGGCACGGTAGCGGTGGCGGTAGTCGAGGCGTTCGGCGCCCACCGCAGGTTCCGCGGGGGCGGCGAGCAGGGCGTAGGCGAGGCCGCGGTTCTCCAGGGCGCGGCGCGCGAAGACCTCCACCCCGCGGGCCAGCCGCTCGACCGGGTCGCCCGGGCCGCCCAGCACCTCGCCGAGTACCGCCACCTCGTGCCCCGCGGCCCGCCGGAACACCTCCACCGCGAGCGCCGCCTTGGACGGGAAGTGCTGGTAGACGGAGCCGGCCGCTATTCCGGCGGAGCGGGCCACGGCGGTCACCGAGGCCTGGGCCCAGCCGACCTCGGCCACGACGGCGGTGGCACGGTCGACCAGGCGTTCCCGGGTGGCTTCGAGTCGTCGCAGTTCGGCGGGGGTCTTGCGGTAGGCCATATAAAAAGTGAACCACCATTCAGAGCTTCTTGCCAGGGGTGTCGGGACCGTTCCACGGGGTCGGTGAGTCGGACCGGTTCGCCGTAGCCATGGAGCCGCCCCCGTCCCCCCGACCTCCCCATGGCCGACCTCCCCATGGCCGACCTCCCCCCTGGCGCCGCCGTTCCGTCGAGTGGAGGCCGTTTCGTAGGGTGCCCGTATGGCCGTTCACGTTCGTCTCGCCGAGCCCGTCGACGCCGATGCGATCGGTGAGGTACACGCCGCGTCCTGGGCGGAGGCCTATGCGCCGTTCTTCGACGCGGAGTTCGCCGTCCGCGGGGTCGAGGATCGCCGGGTGCGTTGGCATCAGCGGCTCGCCGAAGGGGAGTTGACCGTTCTCCTGGCCGAACTCGACGGTGCGGCAGCCGCGTTGGCCGTCTACAGCCCCTCCGAGGAACGGCAGGGCTGGGCCGAGATCCACAGCTTCTACTGCCATCCGGAGCGCTGGGGCAGCGGTGCCTCCGCCGAGTTGATGGCCGGGACGCTGCGCCGGACCCGCGAGGAGGGCAGCCTCGGCGTACATCTGTGGACGCTGCGGGACACACCGCGCTCCCGCCGCTTCTACACCAAGAGCGGTTTCACCGAGACCGGCGCCTCCCGCCCGCGCGACTTCGGGGACGGAAAGCCCCTGGAACAGGTGGAGTTCGCGTACCGCTGGTGAGGGTGGGGGCGGGGGACCGTACGGCCACCGCCCGTGCCGCGCACCGCCTCCGTCTCCCGCCCGCCCGAACTGCCCCCGTCTGACTCACACCGGTCCCCAACTCCCCCACACAGCACGGCAAGAGCGCTGCAAGCGGTGTGCAAGGAAAGCGTCGGGTGGGCCGGGAAATCGCCTGCTGTCCGTTGTACACAGCGTTCAGCGATGGGGGAATCGCGTGTCTGTCCGAACAACGAAACCAGCACTGATCGAGCAGGGCCACTGGCTCACGGTACGGGACTGCAGGCGGGTCCTGGTGGTCGTGCACACGGTGACCTTCGCGCAGCGTCTGCGCGAGGTCTTCGAACTGCTGGAGACCGATCTGCGGATCCAGTTGGTCTTCACGGTCGCGCCACATGCCTTCGGCACCGGCACCACCGAGTACCTGCGCAGCCTGGGCATCTCCACGGTGCCCTGGAAGGAGGCGCTGCGGGCCGAGTTCGACCTCGCACTCGCGGCCGGGTCCCGCGGAGTGCACCGACTGCGGGCGCCGGTCCTGCGGATCTCGCACGGGGCGGGGCAGATCAAACTGCTCACCGACGTCAGCACACTGGCCCGGGGAGAGCGCCGGGTACCCGGGATGCTCAGCCGCCAACACCTCCTGCACGACGGCGAGTTGGTGCCCTCGGCGATCGTCTACGCCCATGACCGGGATCTGGCGGAACTGGCCGAGTCCTGCCCGGAGGCGCTTCCGGTGGCGCATGTGCTGGGCGACCCCTGCGTCGACCGGATCACGGCCGGTGTGCCTAGGCGGGAGGCGTACCGCGGTGCCCTCGGTATCGGCGGGCGGCAGCGGCTGGTGGTCGTCTCGTCCACCTGGGGGCCGACCTCGACGTTCGGCCGACTGGACTCGCTGCTACCGCAGTTGCTGAGCCAACTGCCGCGTGAGGGCTACCGGGTGGCGATGCTGGTCCACCCCAATGTGTTCGCGGGGCACGGCGACCGGCAGGTGCGCGGCTGGCTGTCCTGCTGCCGGGAACGGGGGATCGCGGTCGTCCCGCCGGAAGCGGACTGGCAGTCGGTGCTGATCGCGGCCGACTGGGTCATCGGCGACCACGGCTCCCTCACCGCGTACGGCACCCTCACCGGGGCGACGATGCTGCTGACCGCCGGACCCCGGCGGGAGGTGTCGGCGTCCTCCCCGGCCGCCCTGCTCTCCGCCGTCGCACCGGTGGTCTCCCCGGCACACCCGCTGGCGGAACAACTGGAGTACGCGGCACGCCTACGCCGTCCAGGGCAGTACGACCAGGTCACGGCGTCGTTGTCCTCGGTGCCGGGCGAGTTCCACCGGCGGATGCGGTCGGTGGTCTACCGGATGCTCGGGCTGGGGGAGCCGGCCAGCCCCTCACCGGCCGCACCGCCTCCGCTGCCCCCGCCGCTCTCCCGGTGGGAGTCTGCCCCGGGCACCGCGGACGCACGATGAGCGCCCGGCTCGCGACCCCGGGGCCGGACGCCGCGTGGGCCACGGTGTGCTTTCTGGCGGTCTCGCATGAGGAAAGCGCGTCGTCGGCGGTCTCGCGTGACGACGGCTCGTCCCTCGTGGTGTGGCGTTCGGACGTGGCGCACGGTCCGGCCCTCGTCCGGTCGGACCGCCTGCCCTCCTCCGCCGGTGAGCGCGCGCCGTCCGCCGGTGAGCGCCCGTATCCGGGAACGTCCCGCTGCCCGCACCGGCCCGGCGATGGGTCTCCCTGCGATGAGCATCTGTGGGTGGACGCGAGCAGTCCGGGCGGTGCGCGGCTCATGGAGTGCGCCGATGTGCTGGTGAGCAGTGGGGCGTTGGCGCCGGATGCGGCGCGGCGGCGGGTGCGCGAGCTGCTGGCCGGGCACCCCGGCTGCCTCGCCGCGGCCGTACCCGCCACCGCGGCGGGATGTGCCGTCGGGGTCCGGGCCCGGACGGGCGCCCTGTCCTTCGTGCGGCTGGACGGGACGGACGCACCGGTCCCACCGCAGGCGGTGGCCTCGCTGGCGCACGCCTGGGTGGTGGCCGGGGGATCGCTCGGGGCACTGCGTTCCGTATCGCTGGCGGAGGGGCGGTGACGGTGCGCGGGTGGGGGTGCGCGGGTGAGCGGGACGGCCGGCCGCGGGGGTGATCAGGGCTGCCGCAGCCGGTCGTCCAGTCGTTGGGCGTCCTCGGGGCTGAGGCGTCGGAAGAGGTCGCGGGCGGCCTCGAAGTACCGGGTGGATTCCGCCTGTTCACCCTGTGCCGCGGCGGCCTGGCCCAGCCACTCCAGGCAGCGCGCCTCCCAGTGCTCGGAGCGCGCCTCACCCGCCCGGAAGCGTTCGAGGGCGTCTCGCAGGAGTGGGATGCCCTCGGTGCTTTCCCCACGGCGGTCCAGGACATGGCCGAGCATGGCGTGCACCCGGGTGGCCTCGTAGGTCTCGCCCAGGGTTACCAATTCGGCGCCCGCTCGGCGCAGTTGCCCGGCGGCATCGTGCAAGTCCCCCTCTGCCAAGGCGGTTTCGCCGAGGCGGCGTCGGGTGAGAGCGGCTCCGCGGCGGTAGCCGATTGACTCCCGGAGCCGCAGTGCGTGCTCGAAGTGGGCGCGCGCCCCGGCGAGTTGGCCGTCCAGCAGGCTGACATGGCCCAACCCGCTCAGCGCTTGAGCCTGTTGCCTCAAGTCCCCGTCGGCCAGGGCTAGTTCGAGCGCCTGCCGGTACCAGTCGGCCGCCTCCGCGTACCGGCAGGCGTTGCGCAGGCCGATCGCGCCGGAGGTCAACATACGGCCCACGCCCTCCCGGGAGCCGCTGCTGCGGGCCGCTTCCAGGCCGAGTCGGTGCGCCTCGATCCACATCTCGGTCGGGCGCAGCCGGAGGAAGAGGGGCCAGAGCAGGTCCGTCAGACGCCAGCAGGAGGAGTGCCAGCCGACCTGGGCCGAGTGCCGTATCGCGCTCATCAGGCCGTTGCGGTGGGTGTCCAGCCAGGTGAGGGCCGCCTCGGGGCCGTCGAGCGGGGTCGCGGGCGCGGCTTGGGCGGGAAGGTCGTGTCCCGGGAGGCGGTGGCTGGGGGTGAGGATGCTCTCCGCCGAGGCCGCGGTGGACAGGCACCAGTCGACGAAGCGGCGCAACGCCTGCTCGCGACGGTCCGCGGGCTCCAACTCCTCGCCGAGCCGCCGGGCATGGGGCTGCACCACGTCATGGAAGCGGTAGGTGCCGGGGCCCGTCTCCACCAGCAGATTCGCCTCCACCAGCGTATACACGGCACTCTCGTACACGGCACTTTCGGCGGCATCCCCGGTATCCCGCGGGCCGACCCCGTCGCGCGCGAGGGCGGCCAGCAGGGTGAGATCGTGCCGCTCCCCGGGCAGCAGCCCCATCCGCCGGTACAGCGCCCGGCTCTCCTCCGGCAGCACCTCGTACGTCAGGTCGAGCGCCGTACGCATCACGGGCTCCCCGTCGACGCGCAGTGAGCCGACGGGGCCCTCGCCGGCAGAGAGGCTGTCGGCCAGGGCGGCGACGGAATGGTAGGGCCGCAGGGCGAGTTGGGCGGAGGCCAGCGCGACCGCGAGGGGCAACCGGCCGCAGAGTCGGACCACTTCACGTGCGGCGGACGGTTCCCGCGCCACCCGCGGACCGCCGCCGAGCGCGAGGAGTTCCACGGCGGCCTCGTCGGGGAGCCCCGCCAGCCGGTGCAGATCGGCGCCGTCGACCTGGAGGCCGGTCAGGCTGCTTCTGCTGGTGACCACGGTGAGCCCGTTCGGTGTCCCGAGCAGCAGCGGGCGTACCTGGGCGGCGGTGAACGCGTTGTCCAGGAGCACCGCCAGCCGCAGCCCGGAGGTCAACGACCGCCACAGGGCGCTCCGTTGGCCCGTCGCGACCGGGACCGAGGTCGTGCCGAGTGCGACCAGGAAGGCCTCCAGGACGACCGAGGGCGAGACGGGACCCTGCTCCCCCTCGAAGTCCTGGCCGCCGAGGTCGGCGTAGAGCTGGCCGTCGGGGAAGCTCTCGGTGTGCTGGTGCAGCCAGTGGGTGGCGAAGGTGGTCTTCCCGACGCCGGCGAGGCCGCTCACCACCAGGACCTGCGACGCGTGCGGCGGCCGCGCGCCGCGCAACTTGTCCAGGGCCTGCCCGTCGCCCTCCCGGTCGGTGAACCGCGCGGTCACGGGCGGCAGTTGACGCGGTACGGGGAGGCCGGGGCGGGGTGGCGCCGGGACGGGCTGGTGGAAGTGGATGCCGCCGTGGATGTCCCGGGCCTGCACACTGGGGCCGTGGAGTACGGAGTTCCCGCTGATGGTGTTGGTGGTCGGCCCGGGTGCGGTGGGGCCGGGGTGGTGGCATAACCACTCGGTGAGCGCATGCCGGGTCGCGGTGTCCCTGGCGGCCAAGGTGTGTAATTCCAGGGCGAGTTGGTGTGCGGAGGCGGTCGGGGACCGGTTTCCCTCGGCGGGTTGCGGGGGCCGGAGCCGGGTCACCGAGGGGTCCGCGCGGGCCGCGGTGTCGACCACCTGTGCCAGTTCGCGCCAGGCGGCGGATCCGGGGTCCGCACCGCAGGCCGCGATGGCCGACAGCAGCGCCTCCGGTCCGTCCGAGGGGAAAGCACCCACGTACGCAACTCCTTTCCACGTTCTGGCAATCACTCCCAGTCTCGGCCACGGCATGGACCCGTAGGGCTACTTATCAGTCAAATCCGCCCTCCGGTGCGTCCCGATATGGCCGTTCAAGGCAGGTTCATGACAGTCTTGAACGTTCGGGACCGCAGGCCCTACCGTCGAGGAGGCCGCTGGTGGAGTTCGAGATCAGGCTCTCGGGATCGGTGGAACTCCGAGCGGCGGGCCGGCGGAACGACCTCGGGTCGACCAAGACGCGGGTGGCGCTCGCCGCCCTCGCCTGGGACACGGGGCGCACGGTGAGCGTGGACACCCTGATCCACCGCATCTGGGACGACCACCCGCCCGACAAGGCCAGACAGGCGCTGCACGCCCATATCTCCCGGATCCGGAGCGCCCTGCGGATCGCCGGCGCCGACGCACCCGCCATCCTCAGCCGCACCAACTCCTATGCCCTGGAGGCCGATCCGGACCGGGTGGACCTGCGCAGCTACACGACCTGCGTGGAGCGGGCCCGTTCGCTCGGCGACGGCGGGGACGCCCAGGCCGCCCTCCGCCTGCTGGACCGGGCGGACGCTCTCTGGCGCGGCGAACCGCTCGCCGGTATCACCGGCACCTGGCCCGAGCATCTGCGCACCGCCGTCGGCGAGACCAGTCTGGTCGCCGCGGTGACCAGGGCCGACATCCTCCTCGGCGAGGGCCGCTTCATCGACGCCGTCCCCGTACTCATCCCGGCGGCCGAGGCACACCCGGTGGACGAGGCCCTGGCCGAACGCCTCGCCATCGCCCTCTACGGCAGCAACCGCACGGCCGAGGCGACCCGGCTGCTCCAGCGGACCCGGCAGCGCGTCGTCCGCGACATCGGCCTCGACGCCGGGCGCGGGCTGCACCGCGTACACCAGGGAATCCTCGCGGGAACCCCGGCGACGGCCCTACTCTCCGGCGCGGGGGCGGGAGTTGGGACACGAGCCGTTGCCGGGGACCGAGCCGGGGCAGGTGCGCAGGCGTCCTCCGCACCACCGGCGCGGCGGGCCCCGGACAATCTGCCGCGCGATGTCCCCTGGGCCGGACGCCACGATGAACTGCGGCGACTCACCACCGCGCTCACCGAGGGCCAGGGAGCTTCGGACATCGTCACCGTCGAGGCCATCCATGGAATGGGCGGTGTGGGAAAGACCGCCCTGGCCGTCCATCTGGCCCACCGGTTACGCGACCGCTTCCCGGACGGCCGCATCTTCCTGCACCTGGGCGGAAGTTCCACCGACCGCACCCGCGCGACCCCCACCCGCGCCCTCACCGAACTGCTCCGCCTGATCGGTATGCCCGTCAAGCAACTGCCCGGCGAATTAGACGAGTTGGTCGCGTTATGGCGTACGGCGGCCCGTGACCGCCGGATGCTGGTGATCCTGGACGACGCGACCTCCTCCGCCCAGATCCGCCCCCTGCTCCCGGGCTCCTCCCCGACGGCCGTCCTGGTGACCAGCCGCCGATGGCTGCCCGGACTGCCGGGTGTGCGGCCGGTCTCGCTCGATGTGCTCTCGCCCAGGGACGCGGCCGCGCTCTTCTCACGGCGGCTGGGCAGAGAGCGCGACCACGATCCGTCCGATGTGGCGGAGATCGTCCGTATCTGCGGCCACCTCCCGCTGGCCATCGAGATCGCCGCCAGCCGACTGCTCACCCGCGCCTCCTGGACCACCGCCGACCTGCTGCGCCAACTGGGCGGAGGCGGCCGCCTGGCCCAACTGCACGACATGGAACGGGCGTTGACCCATGTCTTTGAAGTCTCCTACCGGGCGCTGAATGCCGAGCAGCAGGTGGTCTTCCGCCACATCGGCCTGCATACGGGGGTGGAGTTCGGGACGGGAGCGATCGCCGCGCTCACCGGATTATCGGTGGATTCCGCCGAACGGGTACTGGAAGAACTGCTCACCCATCACCTGGTGGCCGAACCCGTTCCCCACCGCTTCACCATGCATGACCTTTTGCGCGACTATGCGCGAGACCTGGTCGAAGCCGATGAAGCCGAATCCGCGGACGATGTCCGACAGTCCGTACAACGCCTTGTGGATCACTACATCCGGGCCGCGGACCGGGCGGACCGGCTGGCCTATCCCTTCCGCCCCCGCGCCGCGGCCGAGCCGGAAGATCCCGCAACTCCGCAGACCTGTCCGGATATCGGTGACGCGCGATCGGCGGAACAGTGGCTGATCACCGAATCGGCCAATCTACTGGACACTCTGCACTGGTTCGCACAGCACGGCACAGAACGCCAACTCGCAGTCGCCGTCCAGGTGTTGGCCGGATTCCTGGACATGGAGGGCCACTCCGCCACAGCCGAGCCACTGCTCCAGCGCGCCGCCGCCCACTGGAACACCGCAGGTGACAGCCGCGCCAGAGCCCGAGCCCTGCTCGACCTCTCCATGGTGTACACCCACGGCTCCCGCTACGAGGAGGCGATCGCGGTCGCCGGCGAGGCGCTGGACATCGCGCGATCACTGCGGGAACCGGAAATAGAGAGCGAATGCATCCACCAACTCTCCACCTCCCTGTGGCAGACCGGCCAGTACACCCTGGCCCGATCGCTTGAGAAAGAATCCCTGAACTCCCTCCTCCAGACGGGAAACACACTCCGGATAGCGCGCTGCCGGAACATACTCGGAGTGCTCCATCTCCACCTGGACGAGAATGCGGAAGCGCTGAATTACTTCACCACCGCGCTCGCTGAATTCACATCCATAGGCGATGACAGGGGAAGGTACTCCGCACTCAACAACAAAGCGGAAGTCCACAAGAAGGCCGGCCGCCCGGAAGCCGCGGAAATCGACTACCGCCAGGCGATGCTCATCTCGGACCATATGGGCAATCCACGGGACAAGGCCACCCTCCAGATAAACCTGGCCTCCGTCATAAGTGAACTCGGCGGAGCCGATGAGGCCCTGGTTTTGTATGACCTTGCCCTTCCCGTGCTCAGGGGTGTCGGGGATCGCCGCGCGGAGGCCATCACCCTCACCAGGAAGGGCACGGTGTACCGCCAGGTCGGCCGCACCGAGGAGGCCGTGCGGCACCACCTCTCCGCGCTTGAGGTGGCGCGCGCCATTCACGCGGCGGGCGAGGAGATCGACGCGCTCTACGAACTTGCCCTGGCCGAATGGGATGCGGGTCGCACCACCGAAGCCATGGCGAGACTCCGCCGCAGTCTCGAATTGAGCCGAGCCATCGGCGCGGCCGCCGAGCAGGCCCGCGCCGCGAGAGCGCTGGGCCGGCTGCAAGGCGAAGTCGCTTCCTCGTAGGTTCTGCGAGCGGCCACGGGTCGTATTCATCGTTCTGGCATATGCCAAAGGAATATGCCCACTCTCGCCGGTGTGCGGATCCATATTCCGGTGCCCTAGTGTGATCGGCGTCGCGGATTCCGGTGCCATCACCGATCCGGAACGACGCCCATGCCTGCCTGCGCTCCCCGGGCGCTAAGCGAAAGACCGCAATGCGCAAATTCCCGAAACACCGGATCGTCCTCGCAATGATTACCTTCACGTGCATCATTTATGCCATATCCAACGCTCCCGGCCCGCCGAACACCTATGTGTGAACGCCCTGGCGCCGTTCGGTACTTGCCGACACCCCAGGGCCCCGTACCGGCCACCGTGCGGGGACTACCGGACGCCAACGCCGGTGATCCCCAAGGGGGTTGGCGCGCACGGCATGAGGACGGACTCCGCGGAGGCCGCCGCCGGCTTCACGTCGCGCCCAGCTCCGCCCGCGCGATGTCGATGAACCCCTCGTACTGCCTGACGTAGGCGTCGAACTCGCCGAGGTAGGTGAGCCACGCCATGTCCCCGCCGGTCACCCCCTGCTCGGCCGCGCTCCTCAGTGCGTGCGCCATGGCCCACGCAGCCTGCATGACCGCATGAGCATGGCCCGCCAGCGCCCCGGGGCCGAGCAGGCTGACCCGGTTGAGGAGGCCGGCGACCGTGGCGCACGCCTCGCTGACATCGTCGGCCGCCGTGGCGGTCAGATCCCGCTGCGCGGTTCCGGCGCTCTCCAGCAGGTCCTGGGCCGCCCCGATGAAGGCCGCGTACACCTCAAGACGCTGCTCCCTGAGCCAGCGGGCGTGCTCGGTCGCCGCCTGATCGACGGTCTGCTGCCGAACGGCGCGCACACTCGCCTCCGCGCCGAGCCGAGCACCCCGGACCACCGCGTACCCGCCGACGGCGGCCCCGATGAGCCCCGCCGCCCCGGCGAACGCCGCCGCTATCCCCTGATCCACAACCTCATCTCTTCCCCCGCCGACAGCGTCCAACTGCGTTCTGTTCCAACAAGTTTGACGGCACATCAGCATCCATACCGGGCAACTGGATCACCGGCGCGCGGTAGCCTGACGCGATGGAGCCTGGCCGATTAGAGGAACCACCCTCGCCGAGCGCCGCACGCCCCTGCCGGGCCACGGTCCTGGACGGGACGAGTCCGCTGACCCCGACCATCCCGTCCCGCCGGTATGACGGAACGGGGGACTAGATGCCCTGGTGGCAGTTCGCTCTCTGGGGTGCCGGGGGCGGTGCGCTGGTTGAATTCCTCTCCATCTATGAAAGCTGCCGCCAATGGCAGTCCGCGAGGCGAACCCCCACCGGCAAGGTGAGGGCCAATCCGCCGACGCTCGGCAAATACCTCGATGTGCCCGCCCATGTACTGATCACGCTCTTCCGGATGGGACTCGGGGCGGGCGTTGCGGTTCTGTTCGGGGCGAGCGGTCAGATCGGCGGCGCCTACGCCGCGGTCGCACTCGGATTCTCCGCCCCGTCGCTGCTGGCACAACTCGGAAACATCTCCAAGGTCGCCGACGCGGTCACCGGCGCCAACGGCGAACTCGCCGCCCAGAATGGTGCCGCCGGGGGCGGCGCCACCCCTCCCACAGTCGACAGCGGCGATCCGCTGGTGGTCATCACCCCCAGGTACGGCCAGGGAGGAGGGAACCGTGGGCGGTGACACCTCGTTGGTACGCCGGGTGCTCGCCGGCCTGCTGGACGCACCCGCACCGATGCCGACCAGCACGTCCCGTCCACCCGGCACCGGATATTCGATGGCACGCCGGGTCTCCGCCGGACTTCTCGGCGTAAGACTTCCGGAAAGGGCCGTACCGATCGTTCTCCGGGCCGCTCCGAGGATCACCGGTATCGTGGACGCCGCAAATTGTGGTCTGGGACGGCAGAATCGTGCACGGCGCCCGTTGGTCACAGCGGTGCTCTCCGTACTTGCATCATGTATGGCGGGAGGAATTCTCCTGACGTCCGGTCAACCGGCGAGTGGGCCTCCCGGTCATGGTGCGACTTCCGATTTCCGTTACCACCACGACAAGTTGAGGATCGGCGTTTCGGCGGACACACCCGGACTGAGCGTGGCCCGCGACGGCACCTACCAGGGTTTCGAGGCCGACCTCGCCCGGGAGATCGGCCGTGAACTCGGCTTCAGCTCCGGCCGAATCAAGTTCCGCCCGGTCACCTCGGACAACCGCGGCGCCTACCTCAAGGCCAATCGTGTCGACCTGGTGCTCGCTTCGTACAGCATCAGCGCGCAGCGGGAGGAGGGCGACGGTGTGCGGTTCGCCGGTCCCTACCTCGAAAGCCTCAAGGGCGTACTGGTGCGCAAGAACCGGCCCTACAACAACCTCAGCGACCTCCAGCAGGACAAGACCGCCGAAGTGTGCACCGTACGGAACTCGGTGTACGTGCCGTGGCTCAAGTCGCAGGGATTGGGGGACCAGTTGGTCCTCCGGTCCGGCTACGAGGACTGCGTGAAGGCGCTGCTGGATCCGGCGACCCGTGTCTACGGGGTGGCCACCGATGACGTCATCGTCGCCGGGCTCGCCGACAAGTACCCAGCCGAGACAAAGGCGTTGGCGAGCTCCGGCGGCTCCGAAGGCTACGGGGTGGCGATGAACTCCCGCGAGGTCGGACTGCACAACGAGGTGTGCCAGGCACTGTCGGCCATCATGGCCAAGTCCCCTGGCTCCACGTCCCGTTGGGCCGTCCTCTACAACCGGCACCTCAAGCCGATGACAGGCCGGACACCGACCGAGCCGGAACTCAACTCCTGCTGATCGCCCATCACTTGCTCTAGGTCGCAGCCCTGCGCGCCGCCGCCCCCTATCCGATATCGGCGGCTATATCACCGTCCGGACCTGATGGCGCGTCACGGGAGGGTGGAGGTCCGCAAGTGTGCCCCCCCGGTCAGTCCCGCCCGCACTGCGCCAGCCCCCCCAGGGCGTGGGCGCGGGCGTTGGGGTTGGGGGCCTTGTCGGTCAGTTCGATGGTGGTGCGGTACTGCTCGCGGGCCTCGGTTGTTCTGCCTGCGGCCAGGCAGGTGTCGCCGAGGCGGTTGCGGATCTCGACGACCGTGTCGACGGCGTCGGCGTCGACGGCGTCCAGGGCGGAGGTCTGCCGGGCGATCGCGGTGTCGAGGTCGCCGTTCTGGTGGGCCACGGAACCCAGGTGGGCCAGGGCGAGGGCCCGCGAGACGTTGTCGCCGGTGCGCCGGGCCAGGTCGAGGGTCTCGTTCAGGACGGCGGCGGCCTCCTCGGTCGCGCCGATGTCGCACAGCAGCACACCGAGCTCGCAGGTCGACCTTGTCTGTTCGAGTGGGTCCTGGCGCCGTACGGCCACGGCCACCGCGGCACGCATATGGTCGAGTGCGAGGTCGTGTCTGCCCAACTTGCCGTTGAGCACACCCAAGTTGGCGAGCACACCGCCGGTGAGCTGGGTCAGACCGTGCCGTTCCGCGACGTCGAGTGCTGCGCCGAGGTGCCCGGCGGCCTGCCGGTACCGGCCGAGGGACACGGCGCACGCGCCCATCCCGCCCAGTGCCACAGCGGTGTAGTACGGGAGGCGGAGCTCCTCGGCGAGGACGTGCGCCCGGTCGAAGCAGTCCCATCCTTGCTGGTAGGCGCCGCGCAGGCCGTGCACATTGGCCAGCCCGACCAGCAACTTGAGGGACCGGTGCCGGTCGGTCGACGCGGCCAGCGCGACCTCGTGCATCCGGAGGATGTCGCCGAACCAGGACCGCATGGCGTACGGGCGGGCGGCGGCCACCGCGATGTCGGCGGCCGTGTCCGCGTGGCCGGTGCGTGCCGCGTGGTCCACGGCTTCGGCCAGCCCGATCCGGCTGTTGACGAACCACTCCGCCGCGCTTTCCATATCCCGGAACGGCACATCGTCCGGCACGTCCCGCCCCGCACCGGTGAGCAGCGCCGTGGCGGCCTCGACGGCGGTGAGCCGGTAGCGGAGAAGCCTGCCGGGGGCGTCAGGTTCCGGCTGCGCCTCGGCAAGTTGCCTGGTGTAGTCGGCGGCCAGGTCGTGCAGCCGGTAGCGGTCGATCGACACCGCGTCCAGCAGGCTCGCGTCGACGATGTTCTCCAGCAGCCGTTCCGCGGTCTCGGGACGGATCTGCGCGAGCACCGCGACGCTGTAGCGGTCGGGCGCGATGCCGGGGACCTCGCCGAGCAGCCGGAACACCCGCTGTTCCGCCGCGGGCAGCCGGCTGTACGACAACGCGAACGCCGCCGCCACCGTGCGGTCACCGACGCCGAGTTCGGTGAGTCTGCGCCTGCCGTCGGCGAGCTTCCCCGCCAGGTGCCCGAAGGTCCACTCCGGACGATTGCGGAGCCGGGCGGCGGCGATCCGCACGGCGAGCGGCAGCCCGCCGCACAACCGGGCCACCTCAAGCACGGCGTCCGGTTCGGCGTCCGCCCGGTCCTGCCCGACCAGCCCACCGAGCAACGCCGACGCCGACGCCTCGGGCAGCGCGCGCAGGGTGACCTGCTCGTCCGGGTCCAGGTCGGCGAGCCGGGCGCGGCTGGTCACCAGTACGCGGCAGCCCGCGCCGCCCGGCAGCAGCAACCGGATCTGCTCGCGGGAGGCGGCGTTGTCCAGCACCAGCAGCAACTTGGCGTCCGCGGTGGCCGCACGCCACAACGCCGCCCGCTCGTCCAGGTCGTCCGGGATGTCGCGTTCGTCGACGCCCACCGCACGCAGCAGCCGGTGCAGCCCGTCGGCCGAGTCGAGCGGTTCCCGGCCGGGGGTGTGACCGTGCAGGTCGAGGAAGAGGGCACCGGACGGGAAGGACGAGGCGAGCAGATGCGCGATATGCACCACCAGCGCGGACTTGCCGACCCCGGCGATCCCGATCACGGCCACCACACGTGGTGCGTCGGAGGTGTTGGTACTCAAGTACGCCCGCAGCGCTTCGACTTCAGCGTCGCGGCCCCCCAATTGCGGTATGTCCGGGGGGAGTTCATTGCGCACCCGCTGACCCGCGACCATCGCCACGGCCCGCCCGCCGATGGCCGCGTGGTCCTGGCGCAACACCGCCTGATGCAGGGCACGCAGCTCACTGCCGGGCTCCACACCGAGGTCGCCGACCATACGTTCGCGCAGGTCGCGGTAGTCCCGCAGCGCGTCGGTGGCCCAACCGCCGCAGTGGTGGGCACGCATCAGCAGCGCCACCATCGGCTCGTCGTACGGGTTCTCGGCGACCAGCCGGGTCAGCAGGTCGACCGCCTCGGTGGGCCGTTGCTGGCGCAGCCAGAGTTCGGCGAGCGCACGCCACGCGGTCAGGCTCCGGTCGCGCAGCCGCTGCCGCTCCGCCGCGGCGTGCGGGCCGGGCAGCCCGGCGAGCGGCTCACCGATGAACAGCGCGGTGGCCTTGGTGAGCAGGGCCTCGGCGTCGGTGAGCTGTTCCGCGGTCCGCGCCTGCTCCAGCAACTCGTCCAGCAGGGTCGCGTCCACCTCGGCATCCCCGGTGAACTGGTATCCGCCGCGCGAGCCCCGGATCACCTCGTCGGTCGCGCCGACCGCACGCAGCGCGGCCCGCAGCCGGTACATGTACACGGAGACGACGTTGCGCCCACTGGCCGGCGGGTCCCCGCCCCACACCGCGGCGAGCAGGTCCGGGATCGAGCGCGTGATGTGGGGCCGCAACACCAGCGCCGCCAGCACCGCCTGCTGACGGCTCGGCCCCAGCGTCGCCTCGGCACCGTCGTTCCAGGCCCGCATCGGCCCGAGCACACAGAACCGCAACCGGCCGTTCCCGATGGCGACCACCCCCGCAGTTTTCGAACAACGTAGTTCATCTCCCGCGCCCGGGGGCCGGAACGGCCGGTGAGACGACGGTGGACGAGGCGGTGAGACGGCGATGAAACCCTGATGAAACCGGGGTCTTCGCCGGTTGACCAGCAATCTCGGCCTGACAAGCATGGGGCGCCACATCAGCACCGGGCGCCGCAAAAGCACTGAAGGGCGCCACAACAGCACTGAGGAGAACCCGATGACAGGCAGGCATCGCAAACGAACCCGCAGGGGCCCGGTGGCGCTGGCGCTCACCACCGGCGTCGCCGTACTGGGCATGTCACTGTCCGCGGCCGGTACGGCGACCGCCGCGGACCCGGGCCCGGTCGAATCGCAGTCGGTGGACGGACCGGGCGAGCAGAATTCCGATGCGGACGCCGGCCAGATGGACGGCTCCCCAGCCGACCAACTGGCACCCGACGAGAGCCTGTCGAATCAAGCGCCGCCCGCCGACAACCCGCCGCCCGCGGCCGATGCCCCGGCGCCACCCCCCGTCCAGGAGCAGGGCCCGCAGCCCCAGCAGCCCCCGGCCGACAACCCCCCGCCCGCGGCCGATGCCCCCGCGCCACCTCCCGCCCAGGACCAGGCCCCGCCGGCTGAGGACCCGCAGCCTGAGCCCCACTCACCCGGCGGCTACCAGGACGGATCGCCCCCGGTGGAGCCCGGCACAAGCCCCGACGGCGCCCAGGAGACAGGCCAGGATCCGTCGACGGCCGAATCCGACCCGGGCGACGCCGCAACCGGCGTCGGAATCGAGCCGAACGACCAGGACCGGCCGTACCACTCCTCGCCGAGCCCCACCCAGTCGATGATCACGCTCGACGACCACGGCATCGACGACGGCATGTTGGACACCACCCCGTGGGACGGCGATCCGCACATGTTGGACACGACGTCATGGGACCACGACCCGGGAATGGCGGTACCCGAGCTCAACCATGACGGCATGTACGAAGTCCCGCCGTCACCGGAACAACCGAGCTCTCCGAAACCGCACGACGATGACGAGTGGCTGAGAAAACTCCACCAGGCCATCGTGGACGCCCCGCTCCCGCCCAAGAAAACACCGATTCCGATAACAATCGCCAAAAAGGTGCTCGAACACGCCACTGACCCGGAAGTCAACAGAAGGGTCGGCGAAGACATCCAAAACGGCGCCACCCCCGGCTACCCGGGTTCCTGGCCGGCGATAAGAAGCACCGACAAGGACAAGGAGAAGGAAAGGGAGAAAAAGCAAAAAGAGAAAGAACAGGGGAAGTAAGGGAAGTAAGCCCACGCACATGACCGTGGCCCGCGTCCGGGGAACGACGCGGGCCACGGAATCAGAAGGTCACCAGCCGGCGCCGGCACCCTCGATGATCTGCCAGAGACCATTCACGATCTTGGAGCCGGGCAGCCCGAAGGAGTCCAGCACCTTGGCCCAGGCGATCGCATCCCCCGACTGCGACAGGCCGTCCATCACGCCCTTGTAGACCGGGTTGTTGTTCAGAATCTCCCGGGGCATCGGTATGGGGAAGGCAGGCCCGCCCCAGTCGAGCTTCCGCTTGGGCGCGGCCGGGAGCACCAGGTCGCCGACGTTCTCCGCGACGGCCGGGTTGGCCCAGTAGTTGGGCTCGTTACGACCGCCGCCCCCGCCGTAGTCGCCGTGCGCGTCGCCGAGCCGCTGCAACTCGCCGGTGAACGCCACCGCGTTGGAGATCGGGTTGGCGGCGTCACAGACGACGTCGTCCTCGCGGCAGATGCTCGCCACCTTGATGCCCTTGAAGTCACGGGCACCGGGGGTGTGCATCCCGGGACCGTCGGGGGCGACGGACATGATGCCGCCGGCGGGCCCGTGGACGGGGTGCTGGGCGACCGCACGCCGCGGGTCGGCGATCAGGATGCCGTTGAGCAGGTTCTTCGGCACCTCGTTCTTCTGGGCGAGCAGCTCCAGCGCGTCACCGGAGATCAGCGCCCCGAACGAGTAGCCGACCAGCGTGATCCTCGACCCCGGGCAGGCGTTGTGGAAGTCGACGACCCGCTTCGCGAGCGCCGGGTCCGCCACCCGCCTGGTCTCGTCAAGGCTGTGCGGATGCACGCCCGGGACGATCCCGTCCATGTAGAGGAACTTCTCCGTGCGCGCGCCCGCGGGTACGGTCGTATGCGCGTCGTCCCACGTCTTGCCGGTGAGCCCCCTGCCCCTGCCGTCCGTCAGGAGATAGAGGTGACTGCAGTCCTCGGCCACGGTCCGACCGGAGGAGGGCGCCGCGACCGCGGCAGTTCCCGTCCCACCGGCGAGCAGCGCGACTGCCGTCAGCGCCAGACCCGCTTTTTTCAATAAACGCATTTCACCATGCCTTTCCTTCCGCACGTGCCATCACCCGCACGTCCGAGAACATGCGGGTGATGGCACAGAGAATGAACGGGCTCCGCTCAGTCGAGCCCCGATACGGCAGAAATAATCACCGCGCGACGATGCCCCGTCAATGCAGAAACAACCCAGATTCCGCCCCACCCCCCGATTTCATCGTCATTTCATCCCCCGAACCCGACCTCGCCGAGCGGGCCCCAACTTGGCCTACGCCAAGGGGGCGAGCGCCGGCGCGCCTCATGCTCCCCCCCGGCGCCATCGCCTCGCCTCGCCTCCCTCCGCCCGGAGGAACTGTCCGAACTACGCCACCAGGTACGGCGGTTCACCGAGAAGGCCAGGGCGCCAGCGGACGTGGACGCCCACGCCCACCGGTCGGGAGGGGGCACGGTCGGTACGGCGGGAGACAGGTGTTCCGTACCGAGGAGGGGCGCGGACGCCGGGCATTCGCTACCTTTCCGCGCCACTGCACCGGGCCGTTCACCGCAACGCGACGGTTTGGAATTGCCGTTGATACCTGATCGAATGAAAGACGTTGTGAACTGCTGCTGAGAGGCCGGGACTTCTTTAGTCTCATGGTGCACCGCGCTGTTTTTCTGAAAGCGCCGCGCATTTCATCCCCCCATGCAGCACAGAAACGAGGCATTTCTTTTGATGAAACGCTCAGCCAACCGGCTCCTGCTCGTCCTCGGCCTGCTCACAGCTCTGCTCGGCGGATTGACGGCAGGCTCCGCCACCGCCGCCGACGGTCCCCCTCAGCGCATCGTCAACTACCAGACCGGCGGCAGCCTGATGCCGTACTACTACGGCAACAATCCGCGTGACGGCATCCATATCGTGACCTTTGATCCGTCCCTCGCGCGCGGCGGCGACAACTGGACATTCGAGTCCGTCGGCGGCGGTTCCAAAATCATTCGCAACACGAAGACCGGAAAGTGCCTCAAGCCGGGGAAGCCGTACGGTGGCAAGACCCGTGTGGAACAGTGGACGTGCAATTACACGCCGGAATTCCAGTGGTGGCTGACGCCCAGCGGTTTCGGCACCTACAAGATCACCTCGGTTGCCTCGCGTCAGGTGCTCGCGCCCTACCACGGCAACCGGAGCTACGAAGTGGTGGTCTTGGAGCCCGACACGAACATCGCCAAGCAGCGGTGGTCCATCAACCCGCTCTACTGAGGCCGCCGAGGCCCAGGAGATGACCAGCCTGTGCCCGGCCCGCGCACCGCGCGGGCCGGGCGCGTCGGCGTCACTGTTCGTGCAAGAGCCGGCCGTCGACCGGCGCTGAACGGCGTGTCTCGGTCGCCCGCTCTTACTTGATCTCCCCGATTCGGCTGGTCAGCGGCAGGTGCGGAGGCCGTCAAGGACGATGGTGGTGAGACCGCGGGCGAGGTAGGCGACGGAGCGGCCGCAGCCCGCGTCGTACCACTCGATCAGAGAGTTGACGGTGCCGAACGGCAGTCGGCTGCTGAGCCACGGCTCGATGTCGGCGCGGACGGCGCCCTTCGCGGCGGCCTGGGCGAGGTGTTCGCCGCGCAGCGGCGAAATCGCAGCGCCGGGCCAAGGTGCGATCTCTGCCCGGCCGCCCGGTACGCATCCCGGAGAGCGCCGTCACCGAGTACGCCGAGGCCCGCCCCGTCGAACCGCCCCGCCGCCGTATCCGCACCGGCACCCACGCCAATGTCCCGTACGGGAAGGCGGCTTGATGGCAGCACGCAAGCCCCAGCACCGCCGCGAGTTCGGCACGGCGCGCCGACTCCCTCCAGGCGATGGCAGGCCCGGTACGTCTGCCCGGACGGGGAGCGCCACACTGCCCCCGATACCTTCGACACGAAGACCGACGCGCAGGCCTGGCTCACCTCGTCCGGGCCGAGATCGAACGCGGGCACTGGACCGAACCGGACGCCGACGCGATCAACTTCCAGGAGTACGCGGCCCGTTGGATGAAGGAGCGCGGTCTGGCACCGACCACGGCCGACCGCTACGGCGGCCTGCTGCACCTGCACCTGCTGCCCGTCTTCGGCTCCGTGGACCTCGACGAGATCACGCCGCCCTCCGTCCGCACCTGGCGGGCCGAGCGGCTCAAGGCGACCGGTGCCACCACGGTCGACAAGTCGTACCGGTTACTCAAGGCGATCCTGCGGACCGCGGTCGACGACGAACTCCTGCGGGCCAACCCGTGCCGCATCAAGGGCGCCGGCCGGGAGGACGCCGACGAGCGACCCACCGCCACCGTGGAGCAGGTCTTCGACCTGGCCGATGCCCTGGGCCCGCGCTGGCGGCTCATGGTCCTGCTCGGCGCCTTCGCCTCCCTCCGCCCGGAGGAACTGGCCGAGCTCCGCTGCCGCAGCGTCGACCTCGACGAAGGCTCCCTCCGCATCACTCAGGCGTCCCCGGAGCTGACGAACGGCAGGAGGGTCACCGGCGATCCCAAGTCGAGGGGGGCAGGCGGACCGTGTACCTACCGGACTTCGTCCTGCCGGAGCTGCGCCGCCATGTGCAGTGGTTCGCCGAGAAGGAGCCGGATGGCCTCCTTTTCGTCGGGGAGAAGGGAGCCCCGTTCCGCCGGAGCACCTTCGGGCGGTACTGGCGCAAGGCCCGGGTGGTCGTCGGACTGCCGGACAACTTTCGGTTCTACGATCTCCGCCACACCGGCCACACCCTGTCGACCCGGTCCGGTGCGACGCTCAAGGACACGATGGTCCGTGCGGGGCAGTCCTCGGAGAAGGCCGCGATGATCTACCAGCACTCGGAGGAGGAGAGGCAGCAAGAGGTGGCCGGAATGCTCGATCGCAGCGTACGGAAGGCCCGCGGTGCCGTGGCACGGACCGTGGCACAGAAACCAGATGATCAAGCATCTGGCACGGATCTGGCACGCGACGACTGAATTGGACTAGACAACAAACAAGGCCCGGGTCATTGACCTGGGCCTTAACAATGGAGCGGGTGACGAGAATCGAACTCGCGCTCTCAGCTTGGGAAGCTGATGTTCTACCATTAAACTACACCCGCGAAACGGACCGGATGAACCGGTTACGTAACGTCGCGTACTCTACCCCATCGCTGGCCCCCGGTGCTCAGGCCGGGGGCTTTCGTGTGGGCTTGGGGTGGTTTGGTGGGATGGAGGGCAAGGGCGGAACGGGGTGGACCCCTGTGTGGGGGGCGGGAGTTGGGGCGTAGCGTGAGGGGTGGCCGGAGTGGTGGTGGGAGTCGGAGTGCCGTCTGGAGAGGCGTCTCTTTCATCCCGTAACGTGGCTTTTGTTGTCACCAGTTCGGTTCGTGGGGAAGGGACTCGACGACTTGATGCAGCAGTACACCGTCGTCCGTTGTGCCGAGGGGCACGTGTTCAGCACCGCTTCGTTCCCGATGCAGCAGGCCGATCGGCTCGGGCCCGGAAGGCTCATCCGCTGTCCGAGGTGCCATCGCCTCCGCAACGCCGTACCGGTCCCCGCCGGAAAGCGGTAGGAGCGGGAGTAGAAGTAGCGGAGCGAGAGCGGTAGGCGGGCGTTCGGCGTCCGTGGCGCGCGGGGTTGTCGCAGTGGACTGATTGCGAGGGCGCCGCGCGCTCTGCGTATCCTCGGGGCGTGCTTCTCTCAGACAAGGACATCCGGGCCGAGATCGACGCCGGACGGGTACGGATCGATCCGTACGACGAGTCGATGGTGCAGCCCTCCAGTATCGATGTGCGGCTCGACCGCTATTTCCGGGTGTTCGAGAACCACCGCTACCCGCACATCGACCCCTCCGTGGAGCAGACGGACCTGACGCGGCAGGTGGAGCCGGACGGGGACGAGCCGTTCATCCTGCATCCCGGCGAGTTCGTGCTGGCCTCCACCTACGAGGTGATCACGCTGCCCGACGATCTCGCCTCGCGGCTGGAGGGCAAGTCCAGCCTGGGGCGGCTCGGTCTGGTGACGCACTCTACGGCCGGTTTCATCGACCCCGGTTTCTCCGGGCACGTCACGCTGGAGCTGTCGAATCTGGCGACGCTGCCGATCAAGCTGTGGCCGGGCATGAAGATCGGCCAGCTCTGCATGTTCCGGCTGACCTCGCCGGCCGAGCACCCCTACGGCTCGGAGCGTTACGGCTCCCGCTACCAGGGCCAGCGCGGGCCGACCGCCTCGCGTTCGTACCTGAACTTCCACCGGACGCAGGTGTGAGCACCCCCGACCCCGGGCCGCCGGGCCCGGCCGAGACCACGGAACCGAGTACCACATGAGCAGCAGCGGCACCGCGCGCGAGAACCTCACCTACGAGACCTTCGGCACCGCCGTCCGGGAGCTGGCGCAGACCATCGCCGACGACGACTACCAGCCGGACATAGTCCTCTCCATCGCCCGCGGCGGCGTCTTCGTCGCCGGCGGCCTCGCGTACGCGCTGGACTGCAAGAACATCCACCTGGTGAACGTCGAGTTCTACACCGGTGTGGGCACCACGCTCGACATGCCGGTGATGCTGGCGCCGGTGCCGAACGCGATCGACTTCACCGACAAGAAGGTGCTGATCGCGGACGACGTCGCGGACACCGGCAAGACGCTGAAGCTGGTGCACGACTTCTGCCTCGACACGGTCGCCGAGGTGCGCTCCGCCGTCATCTACGAGAAGCCGCACTCCCTGGTGAAGTGCGAGTACGTGTGGAAGCGGACCGACCAGTGGATCAACTTCCCGTGGTCTGTGCTGCCGCCCGTCCGCAAGGCCGGTACGCCGATCACGCCCTCCAAGGACGCTCTCTGAGCCTCCCCGACTCGGCGCCGTCCGGCGCCAGTTGACGGATTCTGAGCGCCCGGCGCGTCCGCTGCCCACGCGGCCGACGCGCCGGCTGCGTGACCGTCGAGACCACGTGGCCGCCCGACGCCGGCCCGGCTCTCCCTCTCCCCTCCTTCCCCTTTCTCTCTCCCTGTCCTCCTCCGCTCCTTCGCCGTACCCGCTCACGCCCGTGGGGCCGCGAATACTGCCTGCTTTTCCGTGGACAGGTTGATCACGCAATTCGTTGTCGCCACGTTGACGGCGTGTGCGGGAAATAGAATTTCCTCGATCATTTTTCTTGGGGAACTCGCGTTCGTGGTCCCTGTTTTCTTTTCTGGCGCCATTCGGCTGATGTGGCGGGGTGTGTGGTCGCGTGTACTCTGCGCGCATATCGCCGAGGGGGCGTGGGTTCGCCGTCAATCGGAGTCAACCATTTTAATAAGGTTGACGTAAGCCCGGGTGAGTGAAAGTGCCCCGCCTATTACGGCATGTGGGTCACCATTCCCTGCGTGTTTCCCTACCTCTACCCTGCCGAAAGGTTGAAGGATTTGGGCTGCTTCTGAACCACGAACAGCGAAAGGTAGTTCACTGATGAAGGCTTTCCGGGGCCTCGTTGTAGGGCTCGTGACCGGGGCCCTGTCCCTCGGCGGCGTTGCGCTTGCCAACCCGTCCGTTCTCCCCTCCCACCGAGCGTTCACTCCCCCCACCCACGATGGCAAGGGCCACGACGGCAAGGGGCACGACGGCAAGGGTCACAAGGGCGGGGGGCACGGCAACGTGCACAACTCCACGTCCGTGAACCTGGACCACAACTGCAAGGGCGGCACCTTCGGGTACTGCACCCAGAACGCGACGTTCAACCCGACGGTGACCCTGATCCCCATTGGGATCATCGGGGGCAACAACGCCAACAACGAGAACCACGAGAACCACGAGAACCACGAGAACAACGCCAATAACGAGAACAACGAGAACAACGCCAACAACGAGAACAACGCCAACAACGAGAACAACGCCAACAACGAGAACAACGCCAACAACGAGAACAACGCCAACAACGAGAACAACGAAAACGGCGAGAATAACGCCAACAACGAGAACGGCGAGAACAACCAGAACAACGAGAACAATCAGAACAACGAGAATGGCGAGAACAACGCCAACAACGAGAACGGCCAGAACAATGGCAACGGTCAGAACAATGGCAACGGCCAGAACAACGGAAATGGCCAGAACAACGGCAACGGCCAGAACAATGGCAACGGCCAGAACAACCAGAATGGCCAGAACAACCAGAACGGCTGACAGGGTCGCCTGTTGACGTCGGCCCCTGTGGCTTGAGGCCCCTGTCGGTGGTTGCCGCTGAAATTGCGGCCGTCATCTAGGGGCGTCGGCAAGGGGCAGGGGGCCCTGGTGTCGTCCTGAGGGGCGACGCCGGGGCGCCCGCCGTACGCGAGGTACCGAAGCGGCGCTCGGCTCTCCGCCGATGCACATGCCGGTGAGACGGCAGATCACGAGGATCATGATGGAGCAGTTCACGAAGACGACGGTCGACTCCGCGCCGTCCGGGAAATCCGGCGTTCCAGGTGAATCGCCTGGTGTGTCAGAGGAGTCCGGCCCGGCAGCGGAACACGTCGAATCGTCCGCCACTCCCGAAAAGGACGCTGAGGGCAGCGTACCCCCGGCCGAAGGAGAGGGGCGGGATGCCGGCAGGCCCGTTCGGCTCACGAAATCTCTGGCGGTGCTGGCGGTTGCGGCCGTTGTTCTGCTGGGCGCGGCGGTCTGGCACATCGGCATGGTTTTCCTGACTCTTGCGCCGGACAGTTCCGTGACGCAGAAGTATCAGAAGTCGATCAACGGCTATATCTATCCGGAATTCGGGCAGGGCTGGCAGATGTTCGCCCCCAACCCGCTGGCCCAGAACGTGGCGATCGGTGCACGGGTGAAGACGCTCGGAAGCGACGGCACCCGGCACACATGGGGTTGGGAAAATCTCTCATACCCGCATGTCCAGGCCATGAGACACAATCTGGTCCCCAGTCATCTGGACCAGAACGTGCTGCGCCGGTCCTGGGATTTCTATACACAGACGCACAATCAGAAGGAAAAGCCGACGAACGGTATGCGCAGTGAGCTTTCCACGGAATATCTGACGCGACTCGCGCTGCAGAGCTTCGGCCGCCGGTGGAACGGTGAGCAGATCGTCGGTATCCAACTCGCCAGTCGTACCGTCGCCGTTTCCCCGCCGAAATGGAAAGGGCAGAAGGCACCGGACACGACGACGTACAGGATTCTGCCGTGGTGGCCGGTCGAGGCGAAGTTCTACAAGGAGCTGTGACGTGAACGAAAATCGCAAGGCGGTGGCGGTCGCTGTTCCGGCGCCCAAGTCTCCCGTGGACGGCGTCACCGCGGCCCGGCCGCCGTCGGCCCCGGTGTCACAGCCGCCGGCGACCGAGTCTCCCGTCCCCCGGGCCGGGCTGGGCGAACGTCTCGTCGGGAAACTGTCGCGGTTCATCGCTTTCGCCTGCCGCACCCATTCTCCGTACCAGGCCGCGGTCATCCGGATCGGATACGGATTCTTCTTCACCTGTTATCTGCTGCGGGAATGGCCGAACCGCGGGGTGCTCTACGGTGAGCGCAATCCGTGGTCGCTGCCCATGTCCAGGGCTCTTATCGGGGATACCCACGCATTCACCGTGCTGACCTGGATGGATGGCCGGTTGTGGTTCGAATTCGTGTATATCGGGGCGATCGCGGCCGGTGTGCTGCTCATGCTGGGCTGGCGGACCCGCGCCATCGCGGTGCTCTTCATGGTGGGGGTGCTCGCGATCGAGAACCGCAGCCCCTTCGTGGGCGACGCCGGTGACGACATCATCCGCATCATGGCGGTGTACCTGGTCTTCACCCGCTGCGGCCAGGTCTGGTCCCTGGACGCCCGCCGCCGCGGACTGCGCGCCGGGGAGGCGCGGCAGGACCGGGCCGGGGTCGCGCTATGGGCCGTCCTCGCGCCGCCGCTGCTGTGGGCGTCGTTCGCGCACTGGGACGGCTGGCTCGGGGTGTTCTGGGTGATGTGGGCCGTACAGGGCCTGTGGTTCGCCGGCAACCGGTGGGCTCCCCGGCACGCGGTGCGCTCGCTGCTGGACTCCGGCGGCGCCATGCTGCACAACTGCGCGATGCTGGTCATCGCCGTGCAGGTCTGCTTCATCTACGCCTCGGCGGGCCTGTACAAGAGCCAGGGCACGAAGTGGCAGGACGGC
This sequence comes from Streptomyces sp. NPDC058045, assembly GCF_042885635.1. Taxonomy (NCBI): domain Bacteria; kingdom Bacillati; phylum Actinomycetota; class Actinomycetes; order Kitasatosporales; family Streptomycetaceae; genus Streptomyces; species Streptomyces sp. NPDC058045. The sequence goes on from NZ_JBHVRR010000007.1 coordinate 169,007, forward strand.
AGCGCGGTCTACTACGCGATGCACCTGGACCTCTTCCGCCCCTGGCCGTGGCTGACCGAACTCTTCTCGGCGAACATGCTGCTGGTCTTCGTGCTCTGCTACGCCACGGTCATCATGCAGATCTCGTTCCCGTTCACGCTCATGTACCGCAGGGTCAAGAACGTGCTGCTGGCGATCATGATCCTGGAACACCTCGGGATCGCGCTCATCCTCGGCATCCCCTTCCTCTCCCTCGCGATGATCGTCAGCGACGCGGTCTTCCTGCCGACCGCCCTCCTCCTGTGCACCGAGGGCCGGTGCGCGGGACTGGTACAGCGGTTCCGCGAGCGGTCGGGACGGCACACCGGCGGGCAGTGCCTCGAAAGTGCGTGAACCTGCCATGGACGACCCCCACCCCACCCGGCTCCGGCCGCTGCTCGTCTACGACGGCGACTGCGGTTTCTGCGCCGCCTCGGTCCGCTTCGTCGAACATCGGGCGCGGCCCAACTGCACTGTCGTCGCTTGGCAGTTCACCAACCTCGACGCACTCGGCGCCACCGAGCGGCGGGCGCGGCGGGAGGTGCTGTGGGTCACCCCGACGGGCACCGTGTACGGCGGTTCCAGCGCTCTGGCGAAGGCGCTGCTGAGCGGCGGGGGCCGGTGGTGGCACATCCTCGGCGGTCTGCTGCTGACCGCCCCCGTCCGACCGTTCGCCCGCGGTGTCTACCGGCTGGTCGCGGCCAACCGCCACAAGCTGCCCGATGGCACGACGGCCTGCCGGGTGGGCGCGGGACCGCCGAGCCCGCAGCGGTAGCGGGCCGGACGCGGTGAGGGCCTGGTGCCCGTCCCTCGGGGGGACGAGCACCAGGCCCTCACCGTTGCGCGTACCGCTCAGAAGGTGCCGAGCTTGACGATGGACAGCAGCGCCACCAACTGGATCGCGGAGGCGCCGAGCGCCTTCGGCCAGGGAAGGTCGTGGGAGCGGCTCACCATCATCGTCAGCAGGGCGCCGGCCCCCACCCAGGTCGCCCAGCCGAGGAGCTGCACCAGGGACTGGTCACCGCTGAGGAACATCGCGAAGACCAGCCGCGGGGCGTCCGTGAGGCAGGCGATCAGCATGGACAGGCCGACGGTCGGCTGCCAGGCGCCGTCACCGCCGAGCTGGCGGGCCAGGGTGTGGGTGACGACACCGAGGATGAAGTAGCTGAGGACGATCGCCACGGCCGTGGTCAGCACGATCGGGATGGCCGAGGAGAGGGTGGCGTTGATGGCGTCCCGGCGGGCGTCGTCGAAGCCGAAGACGGCGAGCAGGCCGTAGAGGAAGGTCACGGTGAGGGCGGGGCCCCACATCGTGTAGTCGCGCATCCGCAGATAGGTCTGCTGCGGGCGCAGTACCACACCGCTCAGCAACTGCTTCCAGTGCAGCGGCGGCCCGACGGGCGGCGCGGCGGCCTGCCCGGCCCGGTAGGTGTCGCCCTGGCTGTACGGGTCCTCGCCGACGGAGAACGCCTGGGTGTGGCCCGGGTTGTTCGCCGCGTACGGGTCGGGTCCGCGCGGGGGCCGGCCGTCGCCGAAGTACTCCGGCTCGTCATAGCCGCCGGCGGCCTGCGGCCACTGGCCGCCGGGTCCCTGCTGGGGATAGCCGCCGCCCTGCCCGGGGCCCGGCCGACCATAGCCGTCCGGCCTGCCGTACGGGGGCGCGGCGGGGCCGCCGTACGGTGCCTGCCCGCGGGGTGGGGCCTGCTGCCCGTACGGCCGCTGCCGCGGGTCGTTTTGCGGTCGCTGCTGCGAGGTGCGGTTGTCCCGGCCGCGTCCGATCCTGAATCCAGCCACGCCTTCGAACGTACCTGGTCCTCGGGAAGCGGGGGCGGGGCCGGGGAAACGGGGGTGCCATTGCGGCCGAGCTGTGACATCCCCTAGGGGGTGCGGCGGGGGTGACCCGGAGGGGTCGGCCCTCCCCGGACGGTCTGCTGAACGCCCTTCGGGGGGTGGGGAGTTGGCGGCCCCTCGGCGGGACGGTGCGTGGCTACTTCACCGGTTCCGGCTCCGGAGCGCCCTCGGAGTCCGCCGCACCGGCAGGGTCTGCCGGGGTCTTGACGGAGTCGAGGAGGAGTTGGGCGACGTCCACGACCTGGATGGATTCTTTGGCTTTGCCGTCGTTTTTCTTGCCGTT